>NZEI01000071.1 GCA_002690405.1 Gammaproteobacteria bacterium | reverse complement strand
CTCGAACAATTGCGACTTCGCAGCTACATTGATAACAGCTGCGGAATAATCATTGCTATCAACGCGGCGCATAATTTCCTGCACTTTTTTGACTTCAACTTCTTTAACGTTGCTGTCTGCAGCCGCGGTGCGAGCTAGCGTAGCGAACATCAAGGACGCCTTTAGTGCTTCTGTGTTGTGGTTTTTTGCGTAATTTTTGAGGGATTTGCTCGAAGAGCGGGGGGATATGAGTTTCATTTTACCTTGTTAGTTAAAGCGATTGCTTGGGTCTGTCTGCAGTCTGGACGTAAGTCTTGAGAGCGATTCTGCGCCGCCTTGGCCACACTTCTCCATCAAGGATTGTGCTCCGGACACTGCTAGGCAGATATGCGCGTCAATAGGCGTTTTTTCTCGGTGCATTACCGATATTCGGCACCTTTCGACTGTGTAGAATGGTAACAAACTAATCGCGATTAAGCCAGCTATATCGCCCTAAATTTGTAACATATCTACACCAACCGACAGCGACTAACCGCTTGCTGCTAGTCGCCTTTGCCTTGAGGTACAATCGACCGGGCAATTTATTTTTGGGCTTAGGGGTTAATTATGGGCAAGGCCACTCCGATATTGGTTGGAATTCATCATCTTGAGCAACGGGAGACAGATCCCGCTATTGCACGAGAACCCATCGAGTTGATGATCGACGCTGTCACTGCGGCGGCCCAAGACGCTGGCAACAAAGCGTTACTGAACGCCAGCTCGGTGCGGGTGATCAGAGGCATCTGGCCTTATCAAAATCCGGCTAAGGCTGTGGCCGACGCAATTGGTTGCTCAGGTGCCGAAACCGCTCTGACTGCATTCGGCGGCAACTTTGTCCAAACCACAGTCAACCAGAGTGCCTTAGACATTCAAAATGGCACCCATGACATCATCGTGATCACCGGAGCTGAGTGTGGTAACACCGCAGCTAAAGCAGCTAAGGCGAAAATTGATCTCGACTGGAAGGACATAGCTGGCCGACCCGATCGCCACATCGGTGAAGATAAAGACATGCGCCATGAGGCCGAGCAAGCTATTCGGTTGGGCCGACCGATCGCCGTTTACCCAATCATGGAGACTGCACTGCGCGAGCAACTGGGACTGGGTGTTGAAGAACACCTGGAAAAAATTTCGGAGCTGTGGGCAAGCTTTAGCCGTGTCGCCGCGGATAACCCAAATGCCTGGATTCGCGATGCCAAATCAGCAGCAGAAATCCGCACGCCCTCAGCAATTAATCGGCCGGTATCGTTCCCCTACCCTAAATTTATGAACTCAAATAACAATGTCGACCAAGCCGCGGCTTTGATTATGTGTTCTCAGGAGAAAGCCAAAGCATTGGGGATACCCCGAGAAAAATGGATTTACCCTTGGGCCGGCAGCGATGCTCACGATCACTACTATCTGTCTAACCGAGATAATTTTTATTCCTCGCCCGCGATTCGGCTCGCCGGCAACCGCTGTTTAGAAATGGCGGGAGTTGAAGCCCAAGATCTCGACATGGTCGACGTCTACAGTTGCTTCCCGGTCGCGGTGCAAATCGCTAGCCGCGAACTCAAGCTCGACACCACTAGGCCACTGACCGTGACCGGTGGACTCACTTGGGCTGGCGGCCCGCTTAATAACTACGTAATGCACTCTATTGTGCGAATGGCACAGCTGCTTAGAGAACGGCAGGGGCAAAAAGGCTTGATCACCGCTAATGGAGGGTACATTACCAAACACGCATTCGGCGTTTATTCCTCTGAACCCCCAAGCCAGGCTTACCAGCACGCGGATTTACAAAACCAAGTCGACCAAACCTTTAAGCGTGACGTCGCGATCGGTCACGACGGCGATGGCGTCGTTGAAGGCTATTCGGTTGTCTACGGTCCACAAGGCATGGAAAAAGCCTTCGTCGCGACTCGCCTACCCGACGAGCGCCGGGCCTGGGGCGTATGTCATGACCCGGATATATTAAATAGTATGACCAAGGAAGAGTTCTGCGGCCGCACCGTCAAACTCGTCGACCATGTTGCACAGTTTTAATCCCTTGCGAGCGCACTTAGATTATGTCCGAGGCTAAAGCACACGAGCCCGCTGGGCTAGGTCGGCGATTGGCGGCCATGCTCTACGACGGTCTCTTGCTGCTGGCGATTTGGATTGTTACGGGGCTGATCTGGTTTCCTATCAATGGCGCCGCTGTCTCCGGACCGCTACTGACCACAGTGCTAACACTCGAGACATTCGCGTTCTACGCCTACTGCTGGCATCGCCACGGCGAGACACTGGGCATGCGCGCCTGGCACATTCGCTTGGTCGCTGCTTCCGGGCAACCCGCCTCTTGGTGGCAAATTGCTCTGCGCCTATGCAGTGGTTGTATCTCATTAGGCTGTTTTGGCCTCGGCTACTTATGGCTCTATCTGGGCAAGACCCGTCAAACCTGGCACGACTTAGTCAGCGATACCTATGTTGTGCATATTCCTCGTTGAACTTGCAATACCGTTAGCTCTAGGGGCTGTGACGCGTTCCAAAATCGACTAAACTGCTAGGCTCTTAGCGACATATCACGCTGTCTACATAGGCTCAATTTAGTAATGAAATACTCCACTGCCACTGGCAATCTCCAGCAATTAAGAACGCCTTGTCTGATCTCCGGTTTCAAGACTGCGAAACGCCTCGCGCGCGCCTTGGGCGAACAAAAACAGTTTAGTCGCGGTACCAAAGATTTCGATGACGCTCCAGGGAAGAGGCTGTGCGTACATTTGGACGGTGCTGTTGCGCGAATATTAGTACTCGGGGGACTCGATAATCCGAGTGCAGCAGTTTTTACTAAAATTGCCAACTTGGCAGCACAAGAGGCGGTAAAACTGCCCATCGGACAGGCCGTCACGAGCTTAGTCGACAGCAAAGTGAAGGGTAAAAATGCGGAATGGAAAGCCAGCACCTTGATGCAGGCGCTCAGCCATGCCGGTTATCAGTTTCGTCATCACAAATCAAAGCCTAAACCACTGCACCAACTGACGCGGATCAAAATTCACAGCACCGATGCCGACAGTAAGGCTGTACGCGCGGCGGTGAAAATGGGTAATGCACTAGATGCAGGACTGCAACTGGCGAAAGATCTTGGTAACGAACCACCCAATGTTTGCCACCCAAATTATTTGTTAGCCCAAGCGCGCAAACTTGGCCGCGCCGCCAAGGTCAAAGTGTCCCAGCTAGACGAAAAGAAAATGACCGAACTTGGTATGGGTGCCTTTATGGCGGTTTCTCAGGGCAGTGATCAGCCCGGGCGCATGATTATCATTCAATATTCTGGCGGCAAAAAGAATGACGCCCCCATTGCCTTGATTGGTAAGGGCATCACCTTCGATACAGGCGGCATTTCCTTAAAACCCCCACCAGGCATGGACGAAATGAAATTCGATATGTGTGGTGCTGCGAGCGTCCTCGGCACCACTAAGGCTGTTATTGAAGCTGGACTGCCTATTAACCTTCTAACCATTGTTGCAGCTGCGGAAAATATGCCCAGCGGCTGTGCCACCCGACCCGGCGATATCGTCAAAACTCGATCCGGTCAAACGGTCGAAATACTCAATACCGATGCTGAGGGACGGCTGGTGCTGTGTGATGCATTGACCCACGCACTCACATTTAAACCCAAGGCTATTGTCGACGTTGCTACGCTTACCGGCGCTTGCGTCGTCGCCCTCGGCTCTCACGCCAGCGGCCTGTACTCTAATGACGACGCCCTTGCTGACGCCTTGCTGGCCGCCGGCGAGCACAGTAACGATCGCAATTGGCGTATGCCACTCTGGGACGAGTACCAAACCGCACTAAATTCCAACTTCGCAGATATGGCGAATGTAGGTGGGCGCGAAGCCGGTAGCGTCACTGCTGCGTGCTTTTTGTCGCGTTTCGTTGAAGGTACAAGCTGGGCCCATTTGGACGTGGCCGGTAGCGCATTTCACGGCGGCGCACGGAAGGGAGCCAGCGGTCGTCCAGTACCCATGCTGTTCAATTACTTGCAGAACCAAGCCTAAGATCCATGGCCGGATCAGTAAGGTGACACGAGTAGACTTTTACGTTCTGCCCGATATGGACTTTGATGCGGCCATGCGTTTTGCCTGTCGCCTGAGTTTAAAGGCGCTGCAAAATCAGTTGGATGTGCATGTGCAGGTGGAGGATGCACCGGCTGCAGACGCGATCGATGCGTTGATGTGGGACTATCCGCAACATAGATTTTTGCCGCATCAGGTTCTTGGCGAGGATAACCCAACCAGCACCAGCCCGATTCATGTTGGGTACAGCCAGCCACTGCTACAAGCCGGCTTATTGATCAATCTGGCAGCCGATATCCCGAACTTTTTCGGACGCTTTGATCGAGTTGCCGAAATTGTCGTGGGCAACACTCGCGAGCAAGGACGGGATCGCTATAAGTATTACAGGGACCGTGGTTTTCCACTGCACCACCACGAGCTTACCGACTGGGAACACTAACTCGTTTCTATTCTTCAACGCCTTAATTCGCCAAGTCACAGAGAACTGCCAGAGCTACTATGGAAAACAGCTTCAATCCGGAACAAATAGAGCGCGAGCTCTACGCCCAGTGGGAGACATCCGACTTTTTCACCCCCACGGGTAACGGCGACCCCTACTGCATTCTTATACCACCGCCCAATGTTACGGGTACCCTGCATATGGGCCATGCATTCAATCAAACGCTGATGGATGCACTGATTCGTTATCAACGCATGAACGGCCGCCACACACTCTGGCAAATGGGTACTGATCATGCAGGTATCGCCACCCAGATGCTGGTCGAGCGACAGCTCGCGGCAGAAGGTAAAACCCGCCACGATTTGGGTAGAGAGGCCTTTATCGAACGTGTTTGGGATTGGAAACATGAATCTGGCGATACTATTTCAAAGCAAATTCGCCGCATGGGCTCAAGTCTCGATTGGTCCCGCGACCGTTTCACTATGGATGACGGCTATGCAAGCGCAGTGCAAGCGGCTTTCATTAAGCTGTATGACGATGGGTTAATCTATCGCGGCCAGCGCTTGGTGAACTGGGATCCCGAACTCGGCACGGCCATTTCGGATCTGGAAGTCGAAAACAACGAAGAGCAGGGCCATCTCTGGCATTTCCGTTACCCGCTTGCAGATGGTGGCACAACTGCCGACGGTGACGGCTTCCTCACCGTCGCAACCACAAGGCCGGAAACTATGCTCGGCGATACCGCCGTTGCTGTGCATCCTGATGATGACCGCTACAAGAATCTGGTGGGGCAATTTATCGATCTGCCCCTCGTCGGGCGCAGAATTCCTATTATCGCCGATAGCTATGTCGACATGGAATTTGGTACCGGCTGCGTGAAGATTACCCCTGCCCATGACTTCAATGACAATGCCATGGGCAAGCGCCATAAGCTTGAGGAAATAAATATCCTCACTGGCGCTGCATGCATCAACGACAATGCACCAGAACAATATCGTGGACTGAGTCGCGAGGCCGCACGCCAGCAAATAATCGCTGATTTAGAGGCTCTGGGCCTCGTCAGCGCCATCGAAGATCACAAATTAATGGTGCCTCGGGGTGACCGATCCGGCGCCATAATCGAACCGCTACTGACGGATCAATGGTTTGTAGAGATTGCACCACTCGCTGCACCGGCTATCGACGCCGTGGAAAGCGGCGCCATAACGTTCGTGCCTAAACAATACGAAAATACCTATTTTGCTTGGATGCGGGATATTCAGGATTGGTGCATCAGCCGCCAACAATGGTGGGGGCATCGCATCCCGGCGTTCTATGACAGTGATCACAACATCTATGTGGCAGCCGACGCAGCCAGTGCCCGCACTAAATATCAGCTTGGAGACGACGTCGAACTGCACCAGGATCAAGACGTTCTAGAAACTTGGTTTTCTTCGTCGCTGTGGCCATTCGCTACTCTTGGCTGGCCCGAAGAGACGGAATCCCTTGGCAAATTCTTACCCAGCAATACCCTGATTACCGGCCACGATATTATTTTCTTTTGGGTAGCGCGCATGATCATGATGACATTGCGCCTGACTGGGAAGATTCCCTTTGAGACCGTCTACATTCACGGCTTAGTGCGCGATGGCGAAGGCCAAAAAATGTCAAAAACCAAGGGCAATGGCTTAGACCCGCTGGATTTCATCGACGGTATCGACGTCGAATCGCTGGTGCAAAAGCGCACAGCTAATCTGACTCAACCAAAGATGGCTAAGCGTATCGAAAAGCTGACCCGTAAAGACTTCCCTGAGGGCGTCGCAGCATATGGCACTGACGCATTGCGCTTTACGTTTTGCGCACTCGCCACTACTGGACGCGACGTACGCTTCGACGTCAGCAGAGTTGATGGTTATCGGAACTTCTGCAACAAGCTTTGGAATGCCAGCAAATTCGTACTTATGAATACGGCAGATGAAGATTTGAGCCAAGCGATTTCGCCATCACCAAATGTCATTGACCGATGGATTTTAAGTAAGGCGAGCAAGCTCATTGAAGATTGCCGTCTTGCCCTAGATACCTACCGATTCGATTTATGTGCCAATGCGATATACGAATTTGTCTGGCACGAATACTGCGATTGGTACCTGGAACTGAGCAAATCTATTCTCTGGAACGACGATCTCAGCGATCAGCACAAAGCAGCAACACGTAGAACGCTGCTCGAAGTACTGGAACTGTTACTACGCATCAGCCACCCCATTATGCCCTTCATTACCGAAACGCTTTGGCTGCAGACAGCGCCAAAGCTCGGCATAAGTGGCGCCAGTGTGATGGTGCAGGCCTACCCAGAGTCGTCACAGTTGCCTACTGATGACGACGCACAGCAACAAATCGAGTGGCTAAAGTCATTGATTACGGCTTTACGCAACATTCGCGGCGAAGCTTCAATAAAGCCNAGCCTAGGCATACCGTTANTGCTNCAAGACGGTGACCAACAAGACCGCGTNCANGCNGCTCAAGCCGCTGAGATGCTAAAACGNTTGGCGAATGTCACTTCCATCGATTGGCTGGAACCCGGCCAGGAGCCACCGCCAAATGCGCTGGCCTTAGTTGGCGACCTACGGGTCATGGTGCCATTAGCTGGACTGATTGACGTCGATGCCGAGCGGGCTCGACTAACTAAAGAGCTGAGCCGCTGCGAAGCCGACCTTGGACGCATCACCGGCAAACTGAGCAATGACAACTTTGTCAGCAAAGCGCCGGCCGAAGTCGTCGCAAAGGAGCGCCAACGGGCACAAGAGCTGCAAACCACCCTGGCCACTCTGGCTGAACAAATGCAGCAACTGGCGGATTTAAAGTAGCCGCTCGACTCAAGTACCTAATTAGCCTAGATAAAGTTACCTATCTCCTCTCGCAAGCCGAGGCAACTGGCATTTCTTATACGCGCCCTTTGCGTGCCGCAGTCCGAACCCCGCAGCCACTGTCGGCGAGCAAACCACCATTTCCGCGCTAGGAAATCGACCCAGCCAATTGCTCAGACGGCCAGCACAATCTTTCCAACGGTATTATTTGAGGCCATTAATGCATGTGCCTCGGCAACTTGCTGAATTGGGAATTCAGCCTCAATAATCGGCTTAATCGCACCACTTTCAATGCCTGGCCAAACGTTCTTGGCCAGCTGGTCCATGACAGCCGCCTTTTCGCTGATCGGCCGGGCGCGTAAGGTTGATCCAACCACTCGTGCACGCTTGCCCATCAACAATGCCAAATTTATCTCTGTTACAGCACCGCCCATCAAACCGATAAGCACCAAACGACCACCAAGGCCAAGCAGGTTCAAATTGTCCATCAAGTATTGGCCACCCACCGGGTCGAGGATCACATCAACCCCAGCATCACCGGCCCATTGCCGCGCGGCGTCGGCAAATGATCCTTCATGTCGTACAGACCCAGCTGCCGCACCCAGCTCAATACAGTTTTGCAGCTTTGCAGCAGAACCAACAGTGACGAAAACCGGATTATTGCTCTGCGCGAGGAGTTGAATAGCCGCAGTGCCAACGCCACTGGCACCCGCATGCACGATGACTTTTTCCGCAGCCTGAAGAGCGCCTTCCATATAGAGATTAAGGTACGCGGTTGCGAATACTTCGGGTAAGGCGGCAGCTTCAACCATACTCAAGCCGTTAGGCACCGGGAGCACCTGACCTGCGGGAACAATGACTTCTTCCGCATAGCCTCCACCCGCCAACAGCGCGCAAACATGATCGCCAACCTTACAACGCTGCACCCCCTCGCCAAGTTCAATNACTTCGCCAGCGCACTCTAGACCCATTATCGGGCTGGCACCTGGCGGTGGCGGGTAGCCTCCCGCGCGCTGCAACAAATCTGCTCGATTAATGGCCGTCGCGTGGACGCGAATCTTTACGGTACCTGCTGTGCAATCAGACGGCGCAAAATCCGCCCATACCAAATCTTCACCGTCTACTTGGATTGCCTTCATTAGGTTCGCTCCTCAGTTATATTATTTATTCGCTCAACCACTGCTTTTTCGGCCGCTACGGTTCTCGAGTTGCATCAACCAAGACGTATCTTTAAGCCACGCTCATGCAGATATCTCTTGAGTTCGCCTACCGTGTAGTCNCCGTAATGCACCATGGACGCAACAAGCGCCGCGTCAGCACCACCTTCGGTTAAAACTTGATATAGATGTTCCGGTTTACCCGCGCCTCCGGAGGCGATTACGGGTATACGCACGGCTCTGGCAATCATGGCTGTAAGCGTAAGTTCGTAGCCATCCTTGGTGCCGTCCGCGTCAATCGAATTCACTACAAGTTCTCCGGCACCTCTCTGCTCGCCTTCTAATGCCCAGGCCAAGGCATCTCTACCGGTGTTAGTGCGGCCCCCGTTGATGACAATTTCNTAGCCGCTAGGCAGTGCTTCACTNACCTCGGTACGTAGAACATCCATCGATAACACAATGTTCTGATTACCAATTGCCGCAGCACATTCATTGATCAGTTCTGGACGCTGCACAGCAGCAGAATTCACATTGATTTTTTCTGCGCCGGCTAAACGTAAATCCGTGGCGTCTGCAACGCTGCGCACACCACCCCCTACAGACAACGGAATAAACACCTCGCTGGCTACGGCTTCAACCACATCGAGCATAATATTGCGTTTATCGCTGGAGGCTGTGATGTCATAAAAGACCAGTTCATCCAAGCCATCTAAGTAATACTCACGCGCCTTGGCCACAGGGTCGCCAATATCTTTGGTATCGACAAATTTAACGCTCTTGGCCAAATTACCATTGCGCACATCTAAACAGGCAATCACACGCTTACTTAACATTGGCCATTCCATGTTGCGAAATTTGCCAGCAACTGCAAGCCCACCTGGGCACTCTTCTCCGGATGGAATTGGGTGCCGATGTAATTGTCCTTGCCAATCGCACAGGTGAAGTCCCCCTCATAGTCAGTGACTGCAAGTACCGCCTTGCTATCTTGGGGCTTGGGAAAATAACTATGCACAAAATAAAATTCATCGCCGGGTTGAATATCTGCCAATACCGGATGTTCTTGCACAATGCGGACTTCGTTCCAACCCATATGGGGCACCTTTAGATCCGGCTGGTCAAAGGCAAAACGTCGAACCACGCCAGGGATCAAATCCAACGTCGCCGTATCGTTTTCCTCCGAGTGTGTCAGTGATACCTGCATGCCTAGGCAGATTCCCAACACTGGCGTACCGCCATTGATCACTTCTCGCAAAGCCTCATCCAAACCACGCGCGCGCAGACTGTGCATGGCACTCCCGGCAGCACCAACGCCTGGAAAAATCACTCGATCTGCACGCCGCAATTGATCCGGATCCGCACAATATTCTGCTGTCATACCGACATGAGCGCAGGCGCGCTTTACGCTCGCAAGGTTGCCGGCTTCGTAGTCGAGAATTAGCGTCACGGTTGTGTCCAGTTGCTTGGTCAAGGGAGCGCAGATACTATCGCGTCTCCCACAACCGGGCCACGTTTTACCGGGTCTTTGTTGCTATAAATCTGCAAAATTAGGCGAAGCATGCACGCTGATACAAATGACAAGACAGGCTTTCTGCTGATTAACTTAGGCACTCCTGATTCTGCCGATGTGGCCGATGTTCGGCGCTATCTTGGTGAGTTCCTAATGGACCCATTCGTGCTATCGGCACCAACGATCATTCGCGCCCTGATCGTTTACGGATTCATACTCCCGTTTCGACCACACAAAAGCGCTGAGGCTTATGCATCGATATGGACGGATGCCGGTTCACCGTTATTAACGGGTAGTCAAAAATTGGCCCAAGAAGTCGCTAATGAACTGCAAGCGCCCGTTGCTCTGAGCATGCGCTACGGCCAGCCGAGCATTCAATCCGGCGTTGACGAACTGGCCGCCCAAGGCGTCGAGCATGTGGTGGTCGTGCCGCTGTACGCTCAACATGCCGATTCAACCGTATCGACTTCACTGCATGCAGTTGAAAAAGCTCTGCCTAAATCCATGCGCCATTCTGTATTGCCACCCTTCTACGCCGCCGACGAGCATAGCCAAGCCTGGGGCGAACTGATCAAACAAAACCTACCCGATCAGTGGGACCATCTGCTGTTGAGCTACCACGGCTTACCGGAGCAGCACCTACGCAAAGCTGACCCAACCAGCAGCCACTGTTTGCAAAAGGAGGGCTGTTGCAACATACCTTCTGCCGCACACAGCACCTGCTATCGCCATCAGGTATATGCCACATCAACGAATATCGCGGAGCATATTGGTCTGTCTGAGGATCAATACAGCGTTAGCTTTCAATCCAGGCTAGGACCACTACCCTGGCTTAGTCCGTATACTGACCAAGTTTTGGAAACATTACCCAGCCAGGGCGTTAAGCATTTAGTCGTCGCGTCGCCAGCCTTCGTCGTCGACAACTTAGAAACATTGGAAGAAATTGGCATACAGGGCCGCCAAACTTTTCTCGACGCCGGCGGCGAGACTTTCCATTTAGTGCCGTGCTTGAACGCCGACCCCTTATGGGTACGCGGGCTTGCAAATCTCTGCCGTGCGCGCGCTGCTGCCTAACTTTTTGTCAAAACGCCTTCGCCTCTATTTCTTGCTAATCATCCATTGCCGCCGCATGTAGGGACGCCTCGGCATAAAAACTGCGCACCAAGGCTTGAGCGAACATCGACTTGCGTGCAACGAAACGCACCGGTCGGGTAAGGGTTGGCCGCGCGGCCTGTTTGCGCGGTAACTTTATTAGTGCCTTATCATCGATACCCAGCGTGTGCGCTACGCCAATAGGTACCAAGCCATGGCCGAATCCAGACAAGGCCATTTGCGCTACGGCAAAAAATGACTCCAGCGACACCACTCGGTCAAGGTTCAGCCGCTGCATATTTTCTTCAATAGAACCCCAGGCACCAGAGCGGGATTCAATTGTCAGTACCTGTAACGGCTTACCCAGTTTATATTTCAACGGCTCGAGGCCCGAGGGAATAATAACCATGGGTTCATGTCGAATGACCTCGGACACCAGATCTGTGTCAGCATCCGAGCTGCCGGTACAAATCCCCACCATGTATTCCCCCGATCGCAGACGGTCTAAAACCACTGGCGAGCGCTGGGCATGAAACTCGAACTCTACCTCAGGCAAGCGTTGCCGAATTTGCGCAAAAAAATGCGGCCCCCAGCTGGCCAGGATGGCCTCCGAGACCCCCAGAATAATCTTGCCCTTACGCAACGCATTATCTTCTAAAAACACACTGCGCAATTCCGACAGCAACGGCGTCACCCGTTCAACCAGGCGGGTGCCGTGGTGGGTAAGCACTACCCTACGCCCATGTCGTTCTATCAATTCGCGGTCATAGTAGCGCTCTAGAGCAGCAATACGTTTGCTCACTGCAGACTGCGAGATACGCATCGCGGTACTGGCTTCCATCATGGTGCCGGTTTTAGACAGCGTCACCAATGTTTCTAAATTTTCAATCATTTGTCTGGATCAGTCGTTTTTAGAATGATTCATATTCCGCACAATCTCTTTATTAGGCAACCACTGAGCAGTACTTTTGTTTTCTAATGTATGTACTCATTATCATCAGCGCCCTAGCAACCAGCCTCTTATCTGGATTGGTGGGCATGGCCGGTGGCGTGGTTTTGATGGCGGTGCTGGTCAACATACTGCCCGTGAGCAGCGCTATGGTTTTGCACGGTATAACGCAATTCACCGCCAATGGCTCAAGAACACTGATTCTTCGCAAGCATTTAATGTGGCGGCTATTGCCGGGCTACATCCTCGGCGCCAGCGTTGCCGTTGCTGGTTTCAGCGCCTTGCTATTCGTCCCCGAGGCCAGCGTGGTGCTGATCTTGGTGGGTTTATTCCCGTGGCTTGCGCGACTACAGCCCAAATCTAGCGCACTCAATATTACCCGCCCAGCATCCAACATCATCTGCGGTTTCAGCGTTACCTCTGCGCAGTTACTTGCAGGCGCTGCGGGCCCATTATTGGATCTGTTTTATCTCAACAGTGGCTTGGACCGCCAAACAGTCGTGGCAAACAAAGCGCTCACTCAAACCATCGGTCACCTGCTACGCATTTTTTATTATGGCGCAATCATCAGCGTTGCTACGCCGCTACCTAATTGGTTATTTCTCGCGGCAGCGATCGCTGCGGTAATAGGGACGCGCCTAGGCACATGGCTGTTAGCACGCTGGGATGATCAACGTTTTCAGAAGGTTAGCGGGCAAATAATCTTAGCAACTGGCACGATCTGCATCCTGCAAGGCAGCTATCAACTTATACGCTCAGCTGGTTTTATGGCCTAAACAGGTTTCACAACAAACAATAGGTCGCCTACGTTGACCTGCTGGCCATTGCTCATATTGATGCGCGTGACCTGATAACGCTTTGATGGATCGTATAGATCACCGTCGGCATTGAAGTCCGCCAGACACAGCGGGCTAAATATCTTCATCGCCTCAAGCTGACACAATGTATGATCCAGTGCGATCTCATCACCTACGCTCACATACTCAGGCTCCGAAGGCGACGGCGTGCTGTAAAAAATTGCCGTTGCCGGCGCCAGTACCTTTAGCTCATCGCTTGCTTCAATGCGCAGACTATCAAGATCAATACCCGAGTCAGCAGCGCCAGATCCCAGCTCTATTGCCTCGATAAGCCCGTCAATGTCTGTACGCTGCAGCAACTCAGGCAAGTAGTTTGTATCGTAAACGCCCGCCAGAAAAACCTCGTCAGCCAATATTTTCCGCAGCAGCGGAATATTTGTACAAATACCGGTCAATTTCACGCGACCCAGATAATCCGCAAGCTTTGCTGCCGCGGCGTCGCGACTCTCGGCGTGGACAATAATCTGCGCAACCATGCTGTCGTAGTAAGGAGAAATGAACTTACCTGGACCAACAGCGGCGATAATCTCGACGCCCTCTTCTTCGGGGAAGTGGCACTCTTCGATCTTACCGGGGTGCGGTCGGAAGGCCAGGCTGCCATCGCCTTGCTTGGAAATGCGCTCAGCGTTTATCCGCGCTTCCATCGCATAACCATTATTCTGTACCGCAAGATCTGCAATGGATTCACCAGCGGCAATGCGAAACTGCTGGGCCACGATATCCACTCCGCTCACCCACTCGGTAACCGGATGTTCAACCTGCAAGCGCGTATTCATCTCCATAAAATAGACTGCGTCTGCGGCTAGGTCATAGATGAACTCGACGGTTCCCGCACCCACATAACCTACCTCGTTGGCGATATCCGCAGTAGAGCGCAGCACTTCTTGTAGCAAATGCTCCGGCAACGTCGTTGAGGCGGATTCTTCAATCACCTTTTGTTTGTCGCGCTGCACACTGCAGTCTCGTATACCCAATACATGGGTATGCCCATGAGTATCACGCAGCAATTGCGCTTCAATATGCCGTAGCGACGTTACATATTTTTCGAGGTAAACGTCACCATTACCAAACGCATTGCGCGCCTCAATACCGACACGGTGGAACAACTGCTGGAATTCATTAGGGCTCTCTACCACTTGAATACCTTTGCCACCGCCGCCGTGCACCGCCTTGATCAGTACTGGGTAGCCAATCTCTGCTGCCACTTCGGCAGCACGATCAGCATCGGTCATAATTCCATGACTGCCAGGGACCACAGGCACATTCAAACGCAACGCGGTATTAATGGCATTGGACTTATTGCCCATNGTTTCCATGCTGGCTACTGGCGGCCCGATAAAATTNATGCCGTGGGAGCGAACCAGTTCCGCAAAGCCGGAGTTTTCCGACAAAAAGCCGATGCCTGGATGCAGACTGTCGGCACCTTGATTCTCTGCCACATTAAGCACGCTCTGGGCGTTCAAATAACTTTCGTCTGGCGTATTACCACCAATACATACCAACGTATCGTTATCAGTAAGCTGATCAACTGCGGCAGACTCCATATCCGGGTCGCTTTGCACCAAGATCACCTGAATATCCTGCTGCTGGGCGATCCGAATCAACTTCGCTGCAGTACAGCCGCGAGCGTGAATGAGNACCTTACGCACCGGACGCACCAGATCGCGGTCGGTATACACCGGCCGATGCGCGACCACTACCGGGCGTTGATTCACCAACCGACCCTGCAAAATCCGCGTCATTACTTCTTCTACGCTTTCGTCGGCCACCGGAATTGCAGCGTCAACACCGCGCAGCGACTCATCGATGTTGGCATAAAATGGNTGTTTCACTAGGCCTTGCATCGCACCTTCATTGGCCGACAGATANTTCGACAAAATCGAGCGCAAAGGCAGGTTCGAGGGCACAACGATCTGCCCAGCAAAGGGCATACTTGTACCTGACCAGTAATAGGTCTGCACCAGCGGATGAGTTACAAAACTTGCCTGAGCACCGCCAGTACAATCGCCNTAACCAAAAACGATTATCGGTAGGTCGTGATCGCGAACGAATCGGGTAATGCGATCATTGACAGCAGCCATTGAAAACAGTGCGCCTGCGCCCTCCTTGGTCTGCATACCTCCGGACGAGATGAAACAAACCACCGGTAAGTGTTGCTCTGCACACTCGAGCAACAGCCGGATGACTTTTTCCGCGCTGGCCATATCAAACGCACCTGCTTGAAACTGCACATTTGACAGCACTACACCAACCCGTGTTTGGGGCAGGGACTTCACATCAGCAAAGCCGGTAACTACTCCGCAGGGGGGTAAGCCTTTATTTAGCGCACTTTCAATNGATACGCGAAATCCTGGGAATGAGCACGGATCTGANCTCAATAGATCGTCAAAGCANGGCTCCCAGCGATCAAAGAATTGCTCAATGATGTCGTTATAGGTAAAGCGTCGATCGCTACGGACTAGCCGCAACACGTCCTGCATTTGCAGGTCGTTGTAGGCCATATCCAAACGGTTCCAGAAATCTTTGCGACGGCCAATGTTGCGCGGCGCAATCTTGCCCTGATAGGTCTTGCCGTCACGCTCCGAAGTAATCAGTGAATGGGTCAAAACACTGAATACATGGGTAACAACAACAAATAATGCATCTGCCAAATGCGCAAAACTGAGTTTTTTCCATTCTTCCACCGCACGGAAAAATTCTGCACCCTTGGGCATTTTCATTACCCGCTGATGCCAATCAAACAGGCGCTGCCGCGTCACACCCGCGTCTGCGCCTTGTCCGAGAGTTTGGTCTAGTAGGCGCGACAACGANGCTTGGGATAAGGCCTGGTTGGCTTGAGCTTCTGCGGCTATGGAATCGAGGCTACCGATCACAGCATCGTAGACGGAATCAAAGAGCAATAAATTTTGGCATTCCAAAATGAAATCGGCGCGTAACTCTTCATTCAGCAGGATATCTAAAACCGACAATTCAGCGAGCACGACGGGCTTCACACCCACCACTTGGGGCGGTATNTGANCNGGCAAACGCTCACTCAAAAAGCGTCTATTGGCGGCCATGGATGCATCACCAGCAGANTCTGCCAACGCACCACTGGCAATTAACATATTCAGTTCAGCCACCAATTGCTTGGCAACAAAGCCAGATACAGTGCCCTCTACCAGCCCTGCGTCCAATAACTTACGGCCTTCATGAGAGAACTGTTCGTAGAGCAAATCTCTTAGCTCGGCGTCGCTAATAATGGCATTCAACAGGCCAGTGGCATCAGCAATGTCGCTGACTTGGAGAATTTGTCGTGTCGACACATCATCCTGCAGGTACTGTTGTAACGCTTCTAGATTTCCTCGGGCCTCTTTCTTCCAGCGGTTGTATAAAAATACCCCGACCGAGGTGAGTAGATTTGCTCTGGCATTCTCGTAATTCTGCTTTGGCTCGCCGAAAATCATTTGCGCAATACGGCCGCGCTCATCATTCATCGCCTGACGCTTATCTTGGTAGTTGCGCCAGGCCTTTGATAATGACTCGTCGTATACCACCCGATCCGGATCCTGCAGCCAATACAAAAAGGTCTGGCGACGCTCCCGATCCGCACGAGTATGCAACTCACCCGAGGGCACCTCTTGCTCTGCTAGGCGACCATACTGTTGGGTACTGGTGGCTTTTATACGCTTACGCACCTGCAGGTATCGCAGATAGCGGAACGCCACACCAAAGACATTCAAATATTCCGTAGGATTGCGCGTCAGTGCCAACGACGCCGAGCTTTGCATTGCTTGCAACTGCTCAGACGGCTTGAGATAGCGCATCAAACTTTGGCGATAGTGATCCATGATGTATGGATTCTCTGCCACAAATTCCTTGGTCCGCGATTCAACATTCATGATGCTGTGGATCAGTGCCAAGCGCAGATTTTCAAGTTGCTCTAAGCCATCAGCCGGACTGAAATCTACAATCGCGTCGATGTTGCCCTGGGCATACAGTTCATAAGGCGACACCCCAACGTATTTGGCACATTCCTGCCATGATAGATTCAGACGGCGCGCGATATTCGCAAGGCCAGCAGGTTGAATGGTGCTGAACACCCCGTCTCGCAGGGACAGAATGACATTACTTGCGGCCAATGGAATAGCGCCACCGGAATAACCGATACCGTAGACAAGACCGACATTGGGCACGTCGACATTGCTCATTTCGGCAATTAGTCGAGAAATACTGTGAGCCTGATTATTCGCGTTGGCTTCTTCCCGTGGATCCGCCCCAGGCGTATCCATAAAACTCACTATTGGCATTGCCCGGGATGAACAGCGGTCAATAAAATCTGCTGCGCGTAAATGATGTTCGGGCATCCAACTGCCCAACTCCACTGTACGATCCTGTGCTATGAAGCCTATTTCACGCTCAACTCCAGCACCAAAATTCATAAGCACCGAAGCTTGATAGTACGGTCCTGCGGACTGCTCTTCGATGACTCTGCCAAGTTGGCGAA
Organism: Gammaproteobacteria bacterium; assembly: GCA_002690405.1. Lineage (GTDB taxonomy): Bacteria > Pseudomonadota > Gammaproteobacteria > Pseudomonadales > Azotimanducaceae > UBA4421. The sequence continues at coordinate 16,387 of NZEI01000071.1, read as the reverse complement.
TAATCACCGGCGCTGCAATACGCCCCTGATCCTCAGCAGGCGCGACTACCGCCTCAATGTAGGCATCAATGTTCAGTTCCCGCAGTTCATCCTGGCGACGATTGATATCGCGCTGGGACAGCAATCCCGGAACTGGCCGGTCTTCCTGAGCGACCTGAGGAAAAAGTGAAAAATCCTTAGCGAGACTCTCGGCAATAAAAAATAGCCGATCCCCTTCGATGAGCTGCTTGACCACGTGTTTTAGACTGTGTGTAGAATTGCGCTACTTTAGCCATTTGACCAATTGAGCGCAATTACAGCTATGCCAAATCTGCTCTGTGCAATTCTCACCATTTCCGACACTCGAACCCCCGCTGACGACAAGTCTGGCGACCTGTTGCGTGACTTTATACTCGCCGACGAACATAAAATCGCGGCGCGGGAAATCGTTAAAGATGATGTCTATGCGATTCGCGCAGTTGTTTCTGGTTGGATCGCCGATAACGACATAAACGTCATCATCACGACCGGAGGAACTGGATTTACCGGGCGCGACAGCACGCCTGAGGCACTGACTCCGCTCTTTGACAAACACATTGAGGGCTTTGGCGAATTATTTCGGCAAATCTCGTATAGCGAAATCGGCACCTCAACTATCCAGTCTAGGGCCTTGGGTGGCTTGGCTAACGGCACCCTCATTTTTAGCCTACCCGGATCATCCGGCGCTGTGACTACCGGCTGGAATAGTATTTTGCATAACCAACTAGATATTGATTTTCGACCATGCAATTTTGCCGAGCTGATTCCGCGCTTTGCCGAGCGCTAGCGTCTACGCAGGCTATTAACGGCACATATCGCCGCATAGTGGCTTGGCCTATCAGGTCTTTCCCGTGGTAATCTGCTGTGCAAATTTCGAGGAGCAGCAACTGTGAGTTCAGAGGTTTATATTGTTGGCGCAGCGCGTACACCAGTGGGTAGTTTTCAGGGCGCATTGGCGAACCAGAAAGCACCGGAGCTTGGCGCTCACGCCATCGCCGCGGCGCTGGGTCAGGCAGGCGTCGACGCCGCCGAAATCGATGAAGTAATCATGGGCAATGTCGTCAGTGCCGGGCTTAAGCAGGCGCCAGCACGACAGGCTATGCGACAGGCAGAACTACCAGACAGCTGCGGTGCTACGACGATCAACAAAGTCTGCGGTTCAGGTATGAAGGCCACCATGCTGGCTACAGATTTGATCCGCGCCGGCAGCGCCGCCACGGTAGTGGCCGGCGGCATGGAAAGCATGAGCAATGCGCCCTTTCTCGTCGACAAAGCCCGTGCCGGGCTGCGCATGGGCCATAGCCAAATGCTCGACGCCTTGTTCACCGATGGACTCGAGGACGCAGAAACCGGCGGTTCCATGGGGTCTTTTGCGCAAACTACGGCAGACCAACATCAACTCACTCGCGAGGCTATGGACGCTTATGCGATTGAATCCGTCACCCGCGCTCGCAGCGCCATCGAAAACCGCGCTCTTGCTAGCGAAATCGCGCCAATAGAAATCAACGGCACGCTGGTGGCAGACGATGAGCAACCAGGGCGCGCAAAGATCGATCGGATACCCACACTGCGACCCGCATTTAAAGCAGACGGCACGATTACTGCGGCCAATGCATCCTCAATCTCCGATGGTGCATCCGCATTAGTGCTGGCGAGCGGCGATGCGCTGAATGGACGCGAACCTCTGGCGAAAATTATCGGCCACGCGACCCACTCGATCCATCCCAGCGAGTTCACTCTGGCGCCTATCGGTGCCATTCAAAAGCTCGTGGAGAAGATTGGCTGGGATCTGGCATCAGTGGATCTGTTCGAAATAAATGAGGCGTTTGCCATGGTCACCATGCTGACTACCCAAGAGCTCGGTCTGGACCCAGCACGGGTCAACGTGCACGGCGGCGCTTGCGCCCAGGGCCACCCGATAGGCTCGACCGGCAGCCGCCTTATCGTGACTTTGGCCCACGCCATGCAAAACCAAGACAAACAGCGGGGTATTGCAGCGCTGTGCATCGGCGGCGGCGAGGCGACGGCTATTGCCCTTGAGCGCACAATTTAGGGTGCCGAGGAACCCACACACACTGGCTGTCTGTAAGCACTGAGGATTATTTTGAGCACACCCGGTAAAACTACGCCGCTTCCAGTGATCGTTGGCTGCGGCGGCATAAATCCCGCCGGTAGAATTAGCGGCCATCATGCGTATCGACGCCTAGTACTCGACGTCTTGCCCGATGCAGCGCAACAGCGCACCTATAAGAGTCTGGCAGAGTTGATGGGTTTCGCCGATACCGCCGCGTTGACTGAAAGTGACAAGGCACGAATTCGCGACCATACCCTTATACGCCGAATCGAAAACTTTGACCCAGAGTCTGTGCTTTGGCAGTCGGCGCTGAAGATGACGGGGGCCGACGATCAAACCTTGAGCTTTGTGACGGGNAAGCGTCAATTACCCAATCGAATACCGGAAGACTGGGCAGTTACCGACATTGGAGATAACNAGGTCAAAGTGGTTTGCAATGCTCCCCTGAATGCACTGCTACCGGAACTACGCACNTCNAAGGTAACCAGCGCGGGCCAATTACCAACAGGCTTTGACCCTGCTGCGTTATATGCCAGCCGCAACCATCCTCGCGGCTTACAACTGGCTGTTTACGGCGCGTCTGACACCCTACGCTCAACCGGGTTTAGCGTTGAACAACTCAAGAGCATGGTCGCCCCTGATCAATTCGCCGTGTACTCAGGCTCTGCCATGGGGCAATTAGACGCCGACGGTTATTCTGGGTTGTTGCAAAATCCTGTTATCGGCAAACGCCCCTCATCCAAGCATGTCGCCTTGGGTTTACCAGAGATGCCGGGTGACTTTGTTAATGCCTACGTACTGGGCTCTGTAGGGGAAACCGCCGGCATTATCGGCGCCTGCGCGACTTTCCTTTATAACGTTAAACGGGGCATGGACGATATCCGCCGCGGTGACAAGCGCATCGTAATCGTTGGCAACTCCGAAGCGCCCATACAGCCCCATGTCATTGAAGGCTATCGGGTAATGGGAGCGCTGGCTGAAGACGAAGAGCTGATGAAGTTGGACAACAGCGATCAGTGCGATAATCGCCGTGCCTGCAGACCCTTTTCATCCAACGCTGGATTTACCGTTGCTGAGGCTTCGGTTTGGATCGTGCTGATGGATGATGAACTGGCTATGCAGCACGGTGCGCAAGTTATGGGGTCAGTGGGCGACGTTTTCGTCAATGCGGACGGCTATAAAAAATCCATTCCCGGCCCAGGTATTGGCAACTACTTGACCGTGGCGAAAGCCGTGGCCTCTGCCCGCGCCATCCTCGGCGAAGAACTTGTACGGACCGGTACTTATATGCAGGCCCATGGCACTGGGACCCCGCAAAACCGGGTGACTGAGTCGCATATCCTGAATGAAGTAGCTCAGCAATTTGGTTTAGAACAGTGGCTAGTTGGCGCCGTTAAATGCTATGTCGGCCACTCTATGGCCCCCGCCGGAGGCGAACAGCTCGCGGCCATCCTTGGCGCTTGGCATGACGGCTGGGTACCGGGCATTACCACCATCGATCATATCGCCGATGACGTTCATCAAGATGCGCTGCATCTACCCATGCAGCATGTAGAAATAGATCCCGCAGCCAAGCCCGGCGCCTTTGTTAATTCCAAGGGTTTCGGCGGCAATAACGCTACTGGACTATTTTTATCGCCCCAACATACCCTCGGCATGTTGCAAAAACGCTGGGGCAAGGATCGGCTCTTGGAACTGCAGCGCAAGCAAGAAGCTGTTGCCGCTCGGGCCCGAGACTACGACGACAACGCAGACAATGGTGCGGTCGCGCCCATTTATCAATTTGGTGAAGGGGTTGTAGACGGCCAAGAACTGAGCATGGACGACAAACATATTGCCATACCTGGCTTTCCTAACCCGGTCGACCTGAAGCTAGCCAATCCCTACGAGGATATGAGCTAACTAACGACTCGGGGTAGCTGTTATCCCTTAGTGCAGAATTTTCTGTTGTTGCCGCAGCTGTTGTAAACGCTGTTCAGCCTGCTGGGCTAGCGCTGGCGGCGGCGACATTTCTAAACATGTCATAAATGCCTGTTGCGCTCGCGGCTGCTGCTCCATCTGCAACAGGCACTCGCCGCGCTCAAACTGCAGAGCTGCCCGGGCAGACTGATCTACAGTTTCCACCACTAACTGACACTCAAGAATGTCCAGCACCTCGAACCAATTTTGTGCCTGTGCGTATTGAATCTTAACGTTATTCAACATGCGTAAACCAAAGACACCGGTTTCGGTCGGCTGCATGATTTCTTGTTGCTGCTGCGCAGTTAATTTTCCACCCAATTGCTGCAGAGTTAGCGTTCGCAGGGACATTGGATCCACTACCTGCTGCTCTAGTGAAACCAGAAAATGCCCAGGGAAATTAATACCATACGCCGCNAGACCATAGCGGCGGCCTGCCTCTATAAGTAATGATGCCACTGCAATAGGCAATCCTTGGCGCTGCGCGATAACCCATTGCAAATTGCTATGACTCAAATCGGCGGCTTCAGCNCGCCGACTGGCAAAGCCGGACTGCCGAAAAAAAGCCAAGAGCTGCCTCAAGTCGACCGACTCTTGTTGGTCAATTGGCGCCAGTAAATCGATAAAACTCTGCCGCAGTTTCTCGCCTTCAATTTGCGGATCAATGACTTCGCTGACCAATAGCGCCATAGCAAACTCGCCGTGTTCTTGCTGCGCGGTTGCATGCAGGCGTTGTTTNAATTCGTCAGTTGTTGGCATAAAGAGGTATCAGTGTTCGCGGGTCTTACTGAACGTTATATCCGGCCAACGATCCTCTACCACCTGCAAATTTACTCGGCTGGTCGCTAGATAGGTCAAATAACCGCCACCATCCATGGCCAAATTGTCCTGATTCTTGTTGCGAAAGTCGTTGAGCATTTTTTCATCATCACAGCGCACCCAACGGGCTGTATAGGTGGACGAATTCTCCCAAATGCACTCAGCCCTGTACTCATCGCGCAGTCGGAACGCCACCAAATCNAACTGCAGAACACCTACAGCGCCGACAACAAGTTCGTTCTTCGTCAATGGCTTAAAGACCTGNGTCGCGCCCTCTTCCGCCAACTGCTGGATGCCCTTCTCCAATTGTTTCGAACGCAGCGGATCTTTAACCCGCACCCGCCGAAACAATTCAGGGGCAAAATTAGGAATACCGATAAATCGGTGCTGCTCGCCCTCGGAGAACGCATCACCAATTTGAATCGTGCCGTGATTGTGTAGGCCAATTATGTCGCCAGCAAAGGCCTGCTCGGTTTGCACCCGATCGCCGGCCATAAACGTCACCGCATCAGCGACCTTGATATCCTTACCAAGGCGCAGGTGACGCATTTTCATACCCTGACGATAGGTGCCAGAACAAATACGCAAGAAGGCGATACGGTCTCGATGATTGGGATCCATGTTGGCCTGAATCTTAAATACGAAACCACTGAACTTAGACTCTTCTGGCAGTACTTGCCGATCTTGGGTAGCACGCGGCTGGGGCGGTGGCGCTAGGTCGACAAAACCGTCAAGCATTTGGTTAACGCCAAAATTGCCAAGCGCGGTACCAAAATAGACCGGACTCAGCGTGGCAGATTCAAAGTCCTCTTGGACATAGCTATGGCTCGCACCTTGAACCAACTCAATCTCGTCAACGAAATCTTCATAGGCGTCGCCCAAATAAGCGCGGGCGGCATCGCTGTCCAATCCGTCTATGATCGGGAAATTGTGTACGTGATGCCCATGACCTTGGGCATAACAAACAATTTGGTCGTTGGCGAAATCATAAATGCCTTTGAAGTTCTGACCCCGATCAATCGGCCAATTCATCGGCGCACATTGGATCTGTAAGATGTCTTCGATTTCGTCCAACACCTCAATTGGATCACGTATTTCCCGGTCCAACTTGTTGATGAACGTAACAATCGGCGTGTCGCGAAGGCGGCATACTTCCATCAATTTGATGGTACGCGGCTCAACCCCCTTAGCGCCATCAATCACCATCAGCGCCGAATCAACGGCCGTCAGTGTGCGATAAGTATCTTCCGAGAAGTCTTCATGGCCGGGTGTATCGAGCAGATTTACCACTCGATGATCGTACGGAAATTGCATCACTGAGGTAGTAACCGAGATACCACGCTCCTGCTCCATGGTCATCCAATCTGACGTTGCATGGCGGTCAGACTTTCTCGACTTTACGGTACCGGCTAACTTAATCGCACCACCAAAGAGCAGTAGCTTTTCAGTCATCGTGGTCTTACCCGCATCCGGGTGAGAAATAATGGCGAAGGTTCGCCGGTCGCTTACAGAATCGGTCACAACATTAGGCTTTGTTCAGCAGAGCGGCGCAGTATACGGAGCTTTAGTCTGCGGTACTAATATTCAACGGCTATTGGCAAAGATTAAGCGCCATGCAAACTGCATCTTCGCGTCCTAAGGCGCCCGGGTAGTAATCCTTGCGAACCCCGATTTGTCCAAAACCAACAGACTGATAGAGATTGAGCGCNCGACCATTGCCCGCGCGCACTTCCAAAAACATCTTCTGGGCACCCTCATCACGAGCTTGCTGACAAGCCCCCGCTAGCAACATGCGCCCATAACCTTGGCCCTGATGGTCTAGTGCGACGCACATATTGAGCAGATGGGCCTCCCCTGCGCCAGTGCTCACCACCGCCGCGCCAAGAAGTCGCGGGCCCTGCCACAAACCACCGCCCCAATAACCCGCAACCAAGCTATCGGCGTACATTTTTTGCGACCAAGGAAATTCCGTGGCGGCTTGCTCCAATGCAATAACTGCTGGGATTTGCTCTGACACCAGCAACTTTAATTGGATTTCGGAGCCGCTCACCTATGCCGGCTCAGGGCGTCCCAGAATTGTCGTTTGGCATCTGCGCTGAGCATTAACTCGGACAAATCAGGAATCAAGAGATAGCTTTGATCGGCCAACGTCACCCACGAATTGATCAGCGCACGAGTTGCTTCGGTACAGAACAGTATTCGCCCNTCCTTTGNGCCAACACCGAACTTATCCATAAATGCGAGCAGTGCACGCTCGGGGGTGCCAACATTATCGGTCAGAGGCCAGTTAAATTCGCCCAATTCTGGTTTGGCGTTAGTGGCGGTGCCCTGCCGCCAGCGCTGGCTCAACAATAAATCTGCGGCAAACTGAGCTACCGGGCCNGCTAACGGCTCCGTGGATACTAGCAACCCAGCCTCGTTATGCAGGTGATAAAGGCGGATCGGCGCAACCCTATGGCNCGCCGACTCATCTTCGGGTGCTGCCGCTGGCTGCGCGACCGACGTTGCTTCGATTAGCGGCGCTGGGTTCAATGTCGACTTTAAAGAAGCCAGGTCAGCGACCGCCGNAGGCTGGGACGGTACTACCGTTGGCTGCTGCTGATTAGCACTAGGGCTNGTCTCTTGCCGCGAATACCAGACATCAATACCCATGTCCGCGAGCATGCGCGTCTGTCGTTGGGTAAGTTGTAAGCTTTTATTTGTCACTTGGNTAATGGCTCTTGGCTCATCCATATATTAGCGCAGACCTAGAGTCCGCGGACAGCGACACCTAGATCGAAGGGCGCCGCTGCCAGAGCGAGAACATCCGCTCAACGACCAATACGACAAATATCAACAAATATATCGCCTCCCCAAGACCTGGGTCTTTGCGTAACCACAACAAATGCACAATGGCTAAAAAACTCGCGACATAAATTAATCGATGCAGACGCCGCCAGTTGTCCTTGAGGCGCCGCCGCCAACCCCGGGTTGAGGTTAACGCCATCAAAGACAGGGCAACGAAGGCCCCGATACCTGCGGTGATATAGGGCCTGTGGACGAAATCATCGAGCAATTCCGCAAGCTGAAACTGGGCATACAAGCCCGCGTATACAAGCACGTGCAGACAGACGTAGGCGAACGCGAATAGACCAATGAGCCGCCGGTGCTGGCCGAGCCATGCCCAATTTAGCCTACGCCTCAATGGTGAAACAGAAAATGCCAGCAACAATGAGATCAGTGACCACTCGCCCAGATAATGCAACAGCGCTTCGGTGGGTTCAGGGCCCAGCCCAGAATTAGGTAGCCGTAGCTCTTGTATTACTAACACCGCCAGCCACAGCAGTGGCATAGATAACACAATCCACAAAATTGTCTTACGTCCACGGGCCGTCGGCAGGCTAGCCCATTTCATCAGTAGAACTTGCGCAAATCCATGCCGCGATATAACTCCGCGACTTCTTCAGCATAGCCATTAAAGGGCAGGGTTGGTCGCCGGTTCGGATCAAATATGGAACTTGGCAAACGCCGCTCGCTGGCTTGGCTCCAGCGCGGATGATCTACCGCTGGATTTACATTGGCATAAAACCCGTACTCATGGGCGGCCAACGCCTGCCAAGTATTAATTGGCTGTCGCTTGCTAAAGTGAATACTGACGATGGACTTTATACTCTTGAAGCCATACTTCCACGGCACCATGAGTCGCCACGGTGCACCATTCTGATTTGGCAACTCTTTACCGTATAGCCCGACCGCCATGATGCTCAGCGGGTGATAAGCCTCATCCATGCGCAAGCCCTCGACATAGGGCCAGTCAATGCTCGAAAAGAAGGAGCGCTGTCCGACCATTTCTTCAGGCCGATACAGTGTCTTGAACACCACATACTTAGCATCACCTGTCGGCTCAAATTGCTGCAAAATATCCTTCAATGGAATACCCATCCAAGGCACCACCATGGACCAGGCTTCGACACAGCGAAAACGATAGATTCGCTCTTCTGGAGTCAGGCCTTTGACAATATCCTCAAACGCAAACTCACCGGTTTTTTTCGCCTCTCCGGATACCGCGACCGTCCAAGGATCTGTGGTCAAGGCGCCCGCGTTAGCATAGGGATCAGATTTATCCGTGCCGAATTCATAAAAATTATTATATTGGGTAACAATCCGTTCCGGCGTGATCTCATCGTCTGCTTGTAAGCCTGCGCTACTAAGCGGTGCATGCAAACCCAATCCTGCGCCCGCAATCAGCGCCGTACTCTGGCCTAAAAATCGCCGCCGTTGCTGATAGATACTTTCTGAGGTTATTTCCGAACTGGCAATATCAGTTGGTTTTCGGATCAACATAGTTTGCTCCTGAATGGGTGCAACCGCTCAACCCTGGGGTGGAGCGATTACTGCTCCGAGCCTTTTTGCTTAAAGTTTCGCCATAGGGCCTTGAGCGGACCGGAAATCGAATAGGCGATACACAAGGTTAGTAACACCGCTGGCGGGTCTACTGTTACCACTGCAAATGCCAGCGCTATAAGTACGAGGGTCACGAAGGGAATTCGCTCGCGCAAGTTAATAGTCTTAGGTGAGTAATAGCTAAAGTTAGAGACCATTAACAGCCCCGCCAACCCGGTGACTACCGCCATAACACTGGCTAATAGCAGGGACGGTTGCGCCACGTCGTTGGACAAAGCCACCCAGATACTAAACGTCACTAAACCAGCGGCTGAGGGACTGGCCAAACCAGTGAAATTAGCGCTGTCGCTTTCGGTATTGAACCGAGCCAGGCGCAGAGCGGCACAGGCCATGTAGACAAAGGTGGCCACCCAGCCAAGTTGACCCAGACTGGACAAGCCCCAGGAGAATGCGACCACTGCCGGCGCCACGCCGAAGGCCACCATGTCCGAGAGGCTGTCATATTGAGCGCCAAAGGCGCTCTCAGACATCGTGATTCGCGCCACTCGACCGTCCGCCGTATCCAAGAACATAGCGATGAAGATCGCTAAAACGGCCGGCAGAAAATCACCGTTCATCGCAGCGATGATGGCATAAAAGCCAGCAAACAAGGCACCGGTAGTGATCACATTAGGCAACAAGAAAATGCCCTTGCGCCGCAGTGAAGTATCCACGGCGTCACTGTGCTCTACGTCGTCAGCACCGGTGTCCTGATCATTTGCTGTGATTGCTCGCAGCGGCTGTTTATCTTTCGACGCCACTTTGCACCTCGGTGCAGTTAATTGACTTCCTTATTTACCAGACGGTTCTCTTGAATCCAAGGCATCATCGCACGTAATTTTTCCCCAACCTCCTCGATCGGATGCTCTTGGGTAATACGTCGCATAGCCTTAATGCTCGGTGCGCCTGCCTGATTTTCCTGAACAAATTCTTTAGCAAAGTTACCGGTCTGAATTTCTTTAAGGATTCGCTTCATTTCGACCTTAGTTTCCTCAGTGACCACTCGAGGACCACGAGTCAGCCCGCCATACTCTGCAGTGTTTGACACTGAGTACCACATATTCGCGATGCCGCCTTCGTAAAACAGATCAACAATCAACTTCAATTCGTGCAGACATTCAAAATACGCCATTTCTGGGGCGTACCCGGCTTCTACTAGGGTCTCAAAACCCGCTTGCACCAATGACGCTGCACCGCCGCAAAGTACCGCTTGCTCACCGAATAGATCTGTTTCCGTCTCTTCACGGAAAGTGGTCTCGATGACTCCAGCGCGGCCGCCACCGTTACCTGACGCATAGGACAATGCAATATTCTTCGCCTGTCCGGTGGCGTCCTGAGCAATGGCGATTAAGCTGGGGACACCGCCGCCTGCCACATAAGTCGAGCGTACTGTATGTCCAGGGCCTTTCGGTGCAATCATGATGACATCTAGATCCGCGCGGGCCTGAATCAACTCAAAGTGGATATTGAAACCATGAGCAAAGGCGATAGCCGCCCCTTGCTTGATATTCGGTTCAATTTCATCGGTATAAAGTGCTGCCTGCAATTCATCGGGCACCAGCACCATAACTAAATCTGCACCCTGTACCGCGTCTGCTACCTCGGCCACCGCAAAGCCGGCATTCTCAGCCTTTGCCCAAGATCCTGAGCCCTTACGCAAACCAACAACCACCTGCTCAACGCCTGAGTCACGTAAATTATTTGCATGGGCGTGGCCCTGAGAACCATAGCCAACGACGACCACTTTCATATTCTGAATAATTGAAAGGTCTGCGTCTTTGTCGTAATAAACTTGCATGGTTTGGCTCCTTTGATTGGCGGTTTGTTTTAACTTACCTGTGTTAACAGGTGGTTCGTTTAGCTGCTGTTATTGTTGTTTATCTGGTTGGCTTTGTTAGCCCTTAATTATTCAGCGCCTCAGTCCGCACTACCGCGACTGATTCCAGAGGCGCCAGAACGCACGACTTCCAAGATGCTTACATCATCTATCGCGCGTATAAATGCGTCTAATTTGTTATTCGGCCCAACCAACTGAATGGTATAGGTATCTGCGGTGACATCGATAATTTGTCCGCGAAAAATGTCTGCAGTGCGTTTAACTTCTTGACGTGCCTCACCTTCGGCACGCACTTTAATCAACAGCAATTCACGTTCTACGTAATCGCTTTCAGAGAGATTCTCAACCCGCACCACTTCTATCAGTTTATTCAACTGCTTGATGATCTGCTGAATCTTGCTGTCATCACCGCGGGTGGTCAGGGTCAAACGCGATAGCGTCGTATCCTCGGTGGGTGCCACCGCTAATGACTCAATGTTGTAGTTTCTTTGCGCGAATAAACCCACTACCCGTGACAGTGCACCGGCTTCGTTTTCTAACAGGACGGATAATATATGTCGCATTAGTTGGACTCCGCCGTAGTAGATTTACTCAGCACCATGTCGCGCATAGCGCCGCCCTTAATGGCCATGGGATAAACGTGCTCGTGAGGATCGACCCAAACGTCGACAAAGACTAAGCGGTTTTTGTTCTTTTCGCTGAAGGCCTCTGCCATAGCCGCATCAAGCTCCGTGGCATCCGCTACCTTGATGCCAACATGGCCGAACGCTTCGACCAGAGTCTTGAAGTCCGGCAGAGAATCGCTGTAGGTGCTCTGAGAATGCCGACCACCGTACTGCATATCCTGCCACTGTTTAACCATCCCCAAGGCTTGGTTATTCAGATTAATGATCTTGATTGGCAAACCGTACTGCAGGCACGTTGAGAGTTCTTGCATATTCATCATGAACGAGCCTTCGCCCGTCACACAGGTCACCGTTGCTTCAGGATTCCCCATCTGCACCCCCATCGCTGAGGGTAGGCCAAAGCCCATGGTGCCCAGGCCGCCAGAGTTAATCCAACGCCGCGGCTCGTCAAAGTGATAGTACTGGGCGGCAAACATCTGATGCTGGCCGACGTCAGAACATACAAAGGCCTCGCCCTCAGTGACTTTGTACAAACTCTGGATTGCGAGTTGCGGCAAGATGGGTTTGCCCGCTTGGGCTTTTAGGTTGTGATTAAGCCCATTAGCTGCACGCCATTCATTGATCTGTTGCCACCACGCTTCTAAACCCTGGGTCCGCGCTTGCGCAGCTGTATCGCCCTCATCCTTTATCGCCTCTACGAGGCGCGTGGATAATTGTTCTAAAACCCAGCTACCGTCGCCATGCAAAGGAATATCCGCATCAATAATTTTGTTGATCGAAGCAGCATCCACATCCATGTGAATAATGGTTGCCTTGGGCGAGAACTTTTCGGGGTTATTAGTTACCCGATCATCAAACCGCGCGCCTAAGGCGATCACCAGATCGGCACCGTCCATGGCCATATTGGCTTCATAGGTCCCGTGCATGCCCAACATACCTAAGCTCAGCGGATCAGTACCTGGGAAAGCCCCAAGTCCCATCAGGGTCGAAGCCACGGGCGCTCCTAAGGCCTTAACCAGAGTCCGCAACTGTTCCCAAGCCGAGGCTAAAATGACTCCACCGCCAACATAAAAAACTGGCTTTTTAGCAACGAGCATTGCCGCTACCGCGCGCTCAATTTGCGTCAGATCTCCAGCAAAGGCCGGCTTATAGGAGCGCATGTCAACGCTCTCGGGATAAGCATATGGAAATTGCTCAAATGGATCCGTCGTATCCTTAGGCACATCGATAACAACTGGCCCCGGACGGCCGGTCGTAGCGATATGGAAGGCTTTCTTTACGACACTGGGAATTTCTTCTGCATCGCGAACCAGGAAACTGTGCTTCACCACCGGTCGCGATATTCCAACCATATCTGTTTCTTGAAACGCGTCCGTACCAATCAAGTCTCTGGGCACCTGCCCAGAAATCACCACCATTGGAATACTGTCCATATAGGCCGTCGCAATGCCCGTAATGGCGTTGGTGGCACCCGGACCTGAGGTAACAAGAACCACACCAGGACGGCCGGTCGAACGTGCATACCCATCAGCCATATGGGTTGCTGCCTGCTCATGACGCACTAGGATATGTTCGATCTTTTGTTGCCGAAATATGGCGTCATAGATGTGTAATGCTGAGCCACCAGGATACCCAAAGATGTATTCAACACCCTCGTCCTGCAACGATCGGATCAACATATCTCCGCCCGACAGTTGTTCTGTCATGTTCCTATTCCTAATTCGCAACTGCTCTTTGTTGCCGTTCGCCCTATCGCTGCCTGTGCGCGGTCTAGGTGCGGTAGCTCGTACGCTTTAACTGTTTGATTTATTTCAAGAAGGCGGTCTAACTTATCGACCGCCCAACCCTCGCGGGGCGGCTATTCTTGTGATTCCGCCCTCCTATGTCAATGTTCCGGCTACGTCACACTAGCGATCCCGTAGCATAACCACACTGGCCATGCGCCCGGTCTTAGCGTCAACGCCATTTTCTACCGTAACCTGCCGGTGCGAATAGAACGCAGGATCGGCATAGGTACAACGTTGCACCGCGGCGATTTGCTCTACGCCACAACTCTGCAGACGCCACTGGGTTAGTCGNAACAAATCCACCATACGCTTTGCCGGATCCCGGGCATGCAACAGCACAGCTTGCGGACATTGATCTTGCACAACCGCCCATACATCAGCACCAACCTCAAAATGACCAACACTGATACACGGACCAATCCAGGCCTGCAGATCTGTCGGCGCCACCGGTAGGCTAGTGACTAAGGCCTCGAGAACGCCACCTAATAGCCCCCGCCAGCCCGCATGGGCCGCCGCCACAAGTGCACCTTGGCGATGCACGAATAAAACCGGCACGCAATCTGCGGTCTGGATGGCCAGAGCAACGCCAGGCTGATCAGTCCACATCGCGTCGGCAACTGGCAGTTGCTGTGCGCTCGCCACAGACGCATAGACATTAGCCGTACCGTGAGTTTGCTGCACCCATTGAATACCAACATTCTGCCCATGGTTGGCGCGCGCTAATGCCTTACCCAAGAGCTGGCGATTATGCGCAGCGGCTCGGTCAGCGACTGCCATAGTTCCATCACCACCAGACAATCCCCGATTTGTGGTGGTGAATCCAATAACATTCTCCTGAGGTTCAGACCAAACCGCGGCAACACTGGGGTAATCAAGCTGCATCGTCNGCCAACATCTGGGCCAGTTGCAGAATATCCTCGGGCATCGGCGCGCTATAACTCATGAGTTTAGTCCCGCGTGGGTGCTGAAACTGCAACTTTGCTGCATGCAGAGCCTGACGAGAAAAGCCACGGAGCCTGTCAACCATAGTCGTATCGGCCCCGCGCGGCACCACGCGCCGCCAGCCATATTGACTATCGCCTACCAAGGGGAAACCAATACTTTGCATATGCACACGAATTTGATGGGTACGACCCGTCGCCAAACGCACATCCACCATCGAATGGGCACGATAGCGCTCGCGCACACGAATATGACTGAGTGCCGGTTTACCGTCATCGCGCACCGCTTGTCTGGTGCGGTGTTTGGGGTCCCGGCCGATCGGNTGGTCAACATCTTGGCCGGCGATCATTACACCTTCACACAAGGCAACGTAACTGCGCTGTACCTGACGCTGCTGGATACCGTCCACTAGCGCCCGCAATGCAAGCTGCGANGCCGCTACCACCATGATGCCNCTGGTATCTTTGTCTANCCGGTGNACGACACCAGCACGTGGCAGTGCACTCAACTCGGGTCGATAGTTGAGTAACCCATTGACTAATGTACCCGATCGATTGCCGGCACCCGGATGCACCACCAGCCCNGCCGGCTTATTTAGCANCAGCAGGTCTTCGTCCTCNNAGACGACATCTAGGGGGATGTCTTCCGCCTGCTCCCACATTTCACCGTCGCTTTGTGACGCNCGCAGATACAACCACTCGCCACCCAAGACCTTGTATTTGGGTTTCACTACTGCGCCATCAAGCGTCAGCGCACCCTGCTGGATCCAACCGGTCAGCTCGGCACGCGAAAAATCAGTAAACAAAGCAGCAGCGACTTTATCGACACGCTGCCCGCCTTGGACCAACGGAATTTGCGATTTTTGTTNAATCAGGCTCATTAGGCTTGCAACCCTACCGAATTTGGTAAAAATAGCGACTCTATGACGCCGTCAGGCTTCTTCTTATCTTCGTGCNCACACATGGCTACCCTTATGACCGANTTCAGAACCACTGGTGCTTCTTNTANCAAAACCCTAGGNCAACTTTTAGCCACCGCAATTTTGTGCGCGACGCTGGGCGCCTGCAGTTGGATGCCCTTCTTCGGTGACGAGGAGCAACCCGACATCGAAGCGATAGAAACCACTGAACAAAAGGTCTATGCCCGGGCACAGCGGTCTTTGCGCAGCTCAAACCACACAGCAGCGATAGAGCAATTAGAGCTATTGGAAGCCCGCTTCCCCTTTGGCGAGTTTGCTGAGCAAGCTCAACTCGAACTGATTTATGCCCGCTACATGACCTACGACTTGGAGGGCGCACGCTCTAGTGCAGACCGCTTTATTCGCTTGCATCCAGGCCATGATAGTGTCGATTACGCATATTACTTAAAAGGACTCTCGGCTTATCGAGANAGTAATAACCTACTAGACAGTTTACTCTCCCAGGATCCAGCCCGGCGCGACATGGCACCACTGCGCGAGGCCTATGCAGATTTTGGCTTATTCCTCAGCCGCTTTCCTGATAGCCAATATGCACCCGATGCCCAACAACGCATGGTCCACCTGAGAAATGTGCTCGCACGCTCGGAACTGGCTATTGCAGATTTCTATATGCGTCGCGGCGGCTACATTGCAGCCAGCAACAGGGCGCGCTTTGTTTTAGAAAACTACCCTGATAGCGANGCTCGAGACGATGCACTCGCGACTCTGGTCGAATGTAACTGGAAACTCGACCTNAAAGACGAAGCCAATCGCGCCCTACGTGTATTGGCGCTTAATCACCCTGAATATGAGGATTTCGACGACGCTGGCAACTTTGTATTAGCAGAGCGAATCCGCAACAGGGACCGATCGTGGGCTAATATCATGACTCTTGGCGCACTCGACCGGCCAGAGGCGCCAGCGCCAATCACCATTATCGCACCG
>NZEI01000009.1 GCA_002690405.1 Gammaproteobacteria bacterium | reverse complement strand
GATTTAACTCCTAAACGATATTACTGGCATGCTTCACAATCTGGATCATCCAGAGAGCAAGCCATGGGTACTGGGGCTGCGTCGCCTAGCTCCAGATCTGCACCACTTACTGGTTCAACTACCGGTGGTGTAGGTTCTGGCGCAGCTGCTTCGGCGGCGACACTGGGTGTTGNGGTTTGTGAGGAAACCGCATTNANCGTGCCNCGGTCCAGTGTGGANTTCTCCGTGCTGGTAGCGCTNANGGCACGCAAGTAATAGGTTGTTTTNAGGCCGCGTAACCACGCCATGCGATAGGTGATGTCGAGTTTTTTNCCCGACGCCCCAGCGATGTACAGATTTAGTGACTGTGCCTGATCAATCCATTTTTGCCGCCGGCTGGCTGCGTCTACGAGCCAGCGGGGTTCGACTTCAAATGCNGTCGCATATTTTTCCTTCAGCTCTTGAGGGATCCGNTCGATGGCTTGCATGCTGCCGTCGTAGTACTTCAGGTCATTAACCATGACCTTGTCCCATAAACCGAGACTCTTTANATCNCGCACCATGTAGGGGTTCACCACGGTGAATTCACCCGACAGATTCGATTTGACGTAAAGATTTTGGTACGTCGGTTCAATGGACTGNGATACTCCTGTGATATTGGCAATGGTTGCCGTTGGTGCAATCGCCATAACGTTGGAATTACGCATACCGTTAATTTGCACNTTGCTGCGCAACGCACTCCAATCCAATTTGCTGGATAAATCGACTTCTAAGAAGCCTTCGCCTCGTTCTGCTTGCAGTAATTTCAGNGAGTCGATAGGCAAAATGCCGCGGCTCCACAACGAGCCTGCAAAGCTCGCATAAGCACCACGCTCTTTAGCTAGGTTGCTTGAGGCGTCAATTGCGTAATAGCTGATCGCCTCCATTGAAGTATCCGCAAATTCTACTGCGGCGTCAGAACCATAAGCTAAACCTAGCTTGTACAAGGCATCTTGGAAGCCCATAAGGCCCAAGCCTACAGGTCGGTGACGCATGTTTGAGGTGCGTGCCTGATCAACCGAGTAGTAGTTAATGTCGATAACATTATCGAGCATGCGTACCGCAGTGCGCGTGGTCTGTTCTAGTTTGTTGAGATTCAGTTCGCCGTTCTCGATNTGTTGTACTAGGTTGATTGAACCTAGATTACATACAGCAATTTCGTCTGCGGACGTATTCAGTGTGATTTCAGTACATAGGTTGGACGAGTGCACTACGCCAGTATGTTGTTGGGGCGAACGCACGTTGCAGGTGTCTTTGAAGGTAATCCACGGATGCCCTGTCTCAAACAACATAGACAGCATCTTGCGCCAGAGGTCGGCCGCTTTGATGCGTTTAAATAGTTTCAACTCGCCATTACGGGTTTGCTCTTCGTACGCCAAGTAGCGTTGCTCAAAGGCNTTNCCGTACAGGTCATGCAAATCTGGTGCGTCAGCGGGCGACAGTAATGTCCATTCGCCGTCTTCTGTAACCCGTTTCATGAATAAATCCGGGATCCAGTTTGCTGTGTTCATGTCGTGGGTGCGACGACGGTCATCGCCGGTATTTTTACGCAGTTCTAGGAACTCTTCGATGTCTAGGTGCCAGGATTCTAGATAAGCACAAACTGCGCCCTTACGCTTACCACCCTGATTGACTGCGACCGCGGTATCGTTGACAACTTTAAGGAAGGGCACGACACCCTGAGACTTACCATTGGTACCCTTNATGTANGTACCCAGTGCGCGCACTGGCGTCCAGTCATTACCCAAGCCACCGGCCCANTTGGACAACATGGCATTGTCTTGGATTGCACCATAAATGCCATGTAGGTCGTCGGGTACTGTNGTTAAGAAGCATGAAGATAATTGCGGGCGCAACGTACCGGCGTTAAATAACGTTGGTGTCGAGCTCATATAGTCGAATGAACTGAGTAGATTGTAGAACTCTATGGCGCGCGCGCAGGGGTCGTCTTCTTCTGCTGCCAGCCCCATAGCTACTCGCATAAAGAACACCTGTGGCAGTTCAATGCGGACATCATTGGAGTGGATGAAGTAACGGTCGTATAACGTTTGCAGACCCAAATAGGTAAATAGATGGTCGCGCTCCGGCAGCAGTGCTGCGCCCAAACGATCTAAATCGAAGTCGGCAAGCTGTGGCGCCAATAATTCCAGNTCAATACCCCGGGCAATAAATTGCTTCAACGCTTGGGGATAAACCGTTGTCATTTGTCCTTGGGTTGCGCTNTGTTGGGCGCCACTGCCGTCCACGTTGAGGAACGTCAGCGCTTCGGTGCGCAGTTCGTCTAATAACAACCTAGCACTTACATAGGTGTAGTTTGGCTCTTCTTCAACCAAGGTTCGCGCTGTNATCAACACGGAGGTAGCTACATCTGCAGCGGAGATGCCATCGTACATGTTGTTCAAAGATTCACTGATGATGCGCTCTGCATCAACGTCGCTTAAACCTTCNCAGGCTTCAGTAACAATCGTGCGGATCCGGGCCACATCTAAGGGTGCTGTGCTGCCGTCGTTGAGGACCACAGATATGCCAGCAAATTTTTCATCTGTGGGCATNGTTTGTGCCACTGGCCCGCGCTCTTGGGCCCGTTGTTCTCGATATAAGACGTAAGAACGCGCGACTTTGTGTTCGCCCGAGCGCATTAACGCCAGTTCTACCTGATCTTGAATNTCTTCAATATGCAGGGTGCCGCCAGACGGCAAACGTCGCTTGAACGTGTTGGTCATTTGGTCAGCAAGGTTCACAACCAGTTCGCGTATACGCGGTGACGCTGCTGCAGTACCGCCTTCTACCGCTAAGAATGCCTTGGTCATGGCGACCGCAATTTTATCTTGGGTATAAGGAACCACCGTGCCATTACGTTTGATGATTTTAAGTTGCCCTGGTGCGGTGGCTGTCAGTGATGGTGACAGCGGCGGGGCTTCTGCTTGTTGATTTTGAGCGGTGGGTTGGGGTGTTAGGCCGGTCTGCGTTTCCATTTGCATCGGTATAAATTCTCTCTCTTAAGTGCTTGCGGTATTTGACCGTTCACACACTCCCTAGTTTTAGTNGTTTANTTTCGGTGATGTTTTTTTGTTCGCTTTCTTGTGGTGGTTACATGCGTCCGATAACACTGCAGAGCCACTTTAGTTTGACTCAGTCAAAGTTTAAAAACCCTACATATAGGGTTTCTAAGAGCCAGACCCACAAGATAATGGGTTACCAAATCCTTTGCAAGAAAAAGTCTGTGGATAACCTGTTTACAGCTTTGGGTAAGTTTGTGACTAAGGTATGAGCAAGTCGAAAAACTGCCAGAACGCTGTTTTTACGCCTTTTTTTCTAGTTTTTTGCGNCTCTAAACAGCTTTAGACCCGTTGCAGACAATCCTTTAGCATTAACCCCGCGATTCACCGATGTCGGCAAAAGGGGACAATTTTTTGAATTACATCATGGCTCTTGATCAGGGCACCTCCAGCAGTCGCGCGATTATTTATGACGCTGCTGGTGAGGTGGTCACGGTCGCGCAAACGGACATTGACCTGTTTTTCCCGGCCGATGGATGGGTAGAACAAGAGCCTGAGCAGCTTTGGCAGTCCATACTCACCGTAGGTCGGCAAGCTATTGCACAGTCAGGGCTGGCAGCTGATGCAATCAAAGCAATAGGCATTACCAACCAGCGCGAGACAACGTTGNTATGGGAGCGTGCAACGGGTAACTGCGTACACAATGCCTTGGTATGGCAGGATCGGCGTACGGCACCTCAGTGTCAACAGATGGCCGCCGACACTCTTGCTGACGGTAAACCGGTTGCCCAGTCGATTAGCGATATTACCGGCCTCATCATCGATCCGTACTTTTCCAGCACCAAACTNGGCTGGCTACTTGATAACGTTGCGGGCGCTCGCGCTGCAGCCCAAGACGGGCAACTGTGTTTTGGCACGGTAGACAGCTTCTTGCTGTGGAAATTGAGCAAAGGCCAGCGTCATGTCACTGACGCGACCAATGCAAGTCGAACTCAGTTATTTGATATCAACGCTCAGGTTTGGAGCGAGGAACTGTTGGCTTACTTTGATATCCCTCAGGTGATCTTACCCGAGGTTATGGACAGTGCTGCGCATTTTGCGGTGGCTGACGCGGAATGGTTTGGCGCGCCAATCCCGATAACCGGTGTGGCGGGCGATCAGCAAGCTGCATTAATTGGCCAAGCCTGCTTTAGCGCCGGCATGTCCAAGAGCACTTACGGTACGGGTTGCTTCGCCATGACCAATACNGGTGCCGAGCGGCCGCACTCGAAGCAGCGCTTACTGACTACCGTGGCCTATCGCATTGCTGGGCAAACCTGTTACGCCTTGGAGGGCAGTATTTTTGTCGCCGGTGTAGCGATTAAGTGGCTGCGCGACCAACTCAGTTTGATCGACGACGCGGCTGAAACTCAGGCTGCCTTTGAGCGTTGTCAGGGCGACAGCAATGGTGTTGTTGTAGTTCCAGCCTTTACCGGCTTNGGTGCCCCCCATTGGCAACCGGACGTGCGCGGATTAATTACCGGCTTAACCCTCGACAGCAGTCGTGATCATGTCATTACGGCCACATTACAAAGTGTGGTGTTGCAAACAGCCGAATTGCTGCGGGCCATGGCGGGTGACGGTGCTGCGGTAAAAACTCTGCGAGTAGATGGCGGNATGGTGGTCAATGATGCTCTGTGTCAATTCCTGGCGGATATTTTAGACGTTCAGGTGCAACGCCCGCAGGATGTCGAGACCACGGCTAAGGGTGCGGCGGTATTGGCGGCCCTAGGCAGCGGTCAACTCGCAGATCTCCAAGACGCNGCGAGTGCTTGGCAACTGGACCAAACCTTTACTGCCCAGATGCCCGCGGAAACCCGCCAGCAGTTGTTGGACAACTATGCCCGAGCGGTGACNCAAGCTCTGGCTGGCTAGGGTAGTGTTGGGTTAGCGCCGTTGTGACCGNGGAGTANAAACTCGACCAATGCCTTTTGGCTGTGCAGGCGGTTGCCGGCTTCTTGCCATACAACNGAGCGCGGATCATCGAGTAGTGTGGCACTGACTTCCTCGCCACGGTGTGCGGGCAGACAGTGCATGAATAGGACATCGGATTTGGCCTGATCCAGTAGCGCCTCGTTGACCTGATAGGGNTCGAATATTTCTCTGCGCTGGGCCTCTTGCCCCTCATGTCCCATGGACGACCATACGTCGGTAACCACTAGATCGGCATCAGCTACCGCTTCGCTAGCGGTCTGCACCCGCTGTGCATTATGGCCGCTGGCGAGAATTTCGGCGTTAGGTTGATGGGCGTCTGGGCATGCGATACGCAGCTCGAAGTCCCATTGGGTGGACGCGTTAATATACGAGTGGCACATATTGTAGCCGTCGCCAAGGAACGCGACGCGCTTACCCTTGATCGAGCCGCGCAGTTCTTCGAAGGTCTGTACATCGGCCAGCAGTTGGCATGGATGCAGGAGTGAACTCATGGCATTTATAACCGGGATGCTGGCGTAGTCGGCCAGAGTTTGCATATCACTTTGCTCAAGGGTNCGGATCATCACGATGTCGACCATTTCNGACAGTACCCGAGCAAGATCTTCTATCGGTTCGCCGCGGCCCATTTGGCTGTCCTTGGTGCTCAAGAACACAGCATGTGCGCCCAGCTGTGCCAAGCCTGCTTCAAAGGCTAAGCGCGTACGGGTGCTGCTCAGCTGCATAATGACGGCTGCTGTGCGACCGACCAGTGGTTGATAAACGTCACCGCGCGCATGCATTTTCCTGAACGTCTTGGCGCGCTCAATAAGGCTGCCTAGTTCGTCCTTGGAAAAGTCNAATAACGATAAAAAATCCCGCTTTGACATAGTCACAGGTCCTCGAGTTAGGAATGGGAAATTCAGCGGTTAAGCAGCGTGGCGAGTTTGCTCACCAATTCGTCAGCTTCTTCATTGCTTAAGTTAAGTGGTGGTAGCAGGCGCACGATATTGCCCTGGGTGACATTGATCAGCAGACCATCTTCGAGTGCGTCGCTGACCAGCGAGGGCGCATCATTATTCAGCTCGACGGCAATCATCATGCCCAAACCGCGAACCTCTGTGACCGAATTATTGCCAGCCAAGGCTGTTCGAAGACCNTCAACAATGCGCTGACCCTGGAGTTTGGCCTGGCCGCAGATGTCTTCTTCTTCGATAACGTCCAGTACTGCATGAGCCGCCGCGCAAGCCAATGGGTTACCACCAAAGGTAGAGCCGTGATTGCCGGGCACAAANAGTTCTGCTGCCTCACCTCGGGCTAGGCATGCGCCAATGGGTACGCCATTNCCTAGGCCNTTGGCAGTGGTCACAATATCCGGGAGGCAATTGCTGTGCTGATAAGCGAAGTATTCACCGGTTCTGGCATTACCCGTTTGAACTTCGTCCAGCATCAACAGCCAGCCTTGTTGATCGCAAATTTTACGTAGCGCCGGNAGGTAGCCGTTGTCAGGAATATGTATCCCGCCTTCGCCAAGAATGGGTTCGACTAACACTGCCACCACGCCCGGATTATTGTCAGCAATGGCCTGTATCGCTCCGATNTCGTCGAACGGGGCACGTACAAAGCCACCAAGCAGGGGCTCAAAGCCCGCATGTACTTTGCGGTTACCGGTGGCTGTGAGNGTCGCCATGGTGCGCCCATGGAAACTGCCCTCGACCACCACCACCGACGGTGTGAGGTTGCCNGCTCGATTACCNTTTAAGCGCGCCAGCTTGATNGCGGCTTCGTTAGCTTCCGCGCCTGAATTACAGAAGAACGCGTTATCCATACCAGACAGTGCGCATAGGCGCTCTGCCAGTCGGGTTTGGTGTGGGATGTCATACAGATTAGACGTATGCACTANGGTCTGNCCTTGCTCACTCAGTGCTTGGGCCACTTTCGGGTGGGCATGACCAAGGCCGCATACGGCGATGCCGGTCAGGGCGTCTAGATACTGATTGCCCTTATCATCTTGCAGGTAAGCGCCGTTGCCTTTGACGAAGGAAACAGGAAGACGCCCATAGGTGTTCATTACGTTGCTCATGGCCATATGCAAGATGTGCGATTTGCGCGGGTCTTAAAATGACAACAGGCCGCATAAGCCGCCTGTCCAAGGGCGAAACACTACTAAAGCATNGGTTAATCTTCAAGTCACGATGAGCGCGGGTTAATTGCTCAAGGCTTTGTTTAAACGCTCTAGACCCTGGTTCAGCATGGCGTCGGGACAGGCAAAGTTGAAACGTATGTAGTCCGGATGACCAAACTGGGCACCGTCGGAGATGCCCAAGCCGTGGGATTCGAAATGCGCTTCGACGTCGTTTAATCCCAGATCAGCGATGTTGATCCATGCCAGATAGGTGGCTTCGACCTTGGTCATCCGAGTCCCTGCTACTGCGGCTAACTTCGCCGCATTAGCACGCAATTGCCCTAATAATTGATTTAGCCAGTCGCTTCGATCATTGAAGGCGGCTTCGGAAGCGACCAAATTCAATGGGCCGATACCGGGTACNAAGCCCGCTTCCTGAGCCTGAAATTGTGCGCGCAAGTCGGCGTCCGGTATTACTGCAGCNGCGCAGCCCAAGCCCGGGATGTTGTAGGTTTTTGTCGCGGCGAACAGACTAATGGTGCGGTGGGCGATATCAGGTAGCCATTGGGCGACCGGGAGATGCTGAGATTCCTCTGCTAAAACGATATTGCAGTGGATTTCATCGCTGACCAAGATTAGATCNTTGCGCTGGATAAAATCAGCTAAAGCTTGCAGCTCGGCAAGGGTGTAGGCACGACCGGTGGGGTTCTGTGGATTCGCAATCGACACCATNTTGACCCCATCGACTAGGGTTTGCATGCGATCGAGGTCCATTTGCCAACGCCCTNGGTCCAGTAGCAGCGGCACTCTCACATCTTGGCGCTGGACGTTGTCGGCGATCTCTAGAAATGGNTAGTAGACAGGNGTGGGAATCATCACTTTTTCTTCGAGCCCGAGACAACGGGCGGCCATATTCATTCCCGGCACAACCCCAGGAAGCCATACCACCCACTCTTCCGGGATCGACCATTGATAATGGTACTGTAGCCATCCCTGAAAGGCCTCTGTGAGGGCGGCCGGCGGTTTGGTNTAGCCGATAATTGGGTGATCCAGTCGAGCGTATAAGGCATCGCGGATAAAGTCGGGCACGGCAAAATCCATATCGGCGATCCAGAAGGGTAGGATGTCGCGCCCGTGATATTTGTCCCACTTCGTGCTGTGGCTGTTGCGACGATCAATCTGTTGGTCAAAGTCGTTCATGGTCTACTGGCGTCAACGAGTTGATNGTAGATAATAGTCCGCTAGCGCTCGTCATGACTATGACCGGCTGCAACGACAGGGTAGACTTTTACACAGCTAAGACAGTGATCACGCCAGAACAGTATAGGAACTACTCATGTCTGAAGAAGTCATCGATACCATCAAACAACAGATTTCCGAAAACCCGATTATTTTGTATATGAAGGGTTCACCCCAGGCGCCACAGTGNGGGTTTTCTGCGCAAACTGTGCAGTGCATGGTGGCTTGTGGGCAACGTTTTGCCTATGTCGATATCCTTAGCAATCCTGAAATACGCGCGGCGATGCCTGGCTATGCTGAATGGCCGACGTTTCCCCAGCTCTGGGTTGAAGGCGAACTTGTCGGCGGTTGTGACATCGTCACGGAGATGTTCGAGTCCGGTGAGCTTGAGACATTGCTCACGGATACTGCAGCGAAGCACGAAGCGCCGGAGTAGTCCCGTAGACGATTCCACATAATCGTGGATAAGGCGGGATTCGGTATGGATGGTAGGTAGAGAGGTTTGCCCTTATGACCGCCTTTGGTACGGTTTTTACTGATGAGATGATAATTAGCTGGAATGACGGCAACGGCTGGAGTGCGCCAGAATTTGTGCCCAGCGATAGCCTTAACCTTCATCCAGCGGCTCACGTGCTGCATTACTCCAGCACCTG
The DNA here is from genome assembly GCA_002690405.1 of Gammaproteobacteria bacterium. GTDB lineage: Bacteria > Pseudomonadota > Gammaproteobacteria > Pseudomonadales > Azotimanducaceae > UBA4421. The sequence goes on along the minus strand of NZEI01000009.1, from coordinate 47,825 downwards.
CTTTGAAGGGCTAAAAGCCTTTCGTCACCCGGACGGCAGCGTCAAGATTTTTCGTCTGGACCAAAATATCAAACGTTTTGTCCAAAGTTCCGATTTCCTTTACCTGCCAGCTATTGATGCCGCGTTAACGGAACAAATGATTGTCGATGCGGTAGCAAAATTTGCTGATCAGGTACCAGCGGCTCCGGGGTCTTTATATATTCGCCCTACCCATATGGGCACAGACCCTGCAGTGGGTAATGCGGCTGAACCTTCAGCCACTTCTGTGCAGTTCATTTTGCTGTCACCGGTGGGTAACTATTTTTCAGGTGGGGATGAAATTGCCCTGCGGGTATTGCTCAACGAAGATGGTACGCGCTGTTCGTCGCATATGGGTATGGTGAAGAGTGGCGGTAATTATGCCAGTGCCTTAGGCCCAATAATGCAGGCTAAAAAAACGCTTAATGCAGACCAGGTGCTGTTTTGNCCAAACGGGGATGTGCAGGAAACAGGNGCCGCCAACTTTATTTTATTTGATGGCNACGAGGTTATTACCAAAGCTCTCGACGAATCTTTCCTGCACGGTGTTACCCGGGACTCAATCCTGACGCTCGCACGGGATCGCGGTATGCACGTACAGGAGCGTGAACTGAGTGTGGAGGAATTGCTGGAACGGGCGGTGAAACCTGGCTGTGAGGCCGTGCTGTCTGGTACCGCGGCTGTTTTAACTTCAGTCGGCACCCTGATTAGCAACGGACAGGAATATCAAGTAGGTAATGGTAAGCCAGGCCAGACCGCGCAAGTTTTGCGTCAAACCCTAAATGATATCCAGTGGGGCTTGGCCGCGGACACCCATGACTGGTTAACGCCGATATAAGTAAACTGCTGCCCTGCGATGAGNTATGCCTCTGCTGGCCGACTCAAGGACTGCCGTGATCCTTGAGGGCGCAGGGTGCCTCNAGCATGGCTTCAGAGCCAATTCTTAGCGACAAAATTTGCNGANCAATNAATCGTTTAGGGCGGTGTGCGAAGTGGCCGAATTGNGCGCAAAAACCACGCTAGGNCGTTAGTCCATGGAGCCTGCTGAATCCAGCCAAGCGGTCTGAAAATCCCAAGTGTTGACGATNTGACAAAACAGTTCAGCGGTTCTGTCCGCGTCGTATGCAGCACCATGAGCGCGCGCCTCACTAAAATCGATCTCGGCGCGTCGGCAGGCTTCACGTAGTACGGTATGACCGTACGCTAATGCGCCCAGTGTAGCGGTATCCAAGGCTGTAAATGGATGAAAGGGATTGCGCTTAATCGAGCAGCGTGCGCATGCCGTATTTAGGAAGCCCTGATCGAANGAAGCATTGTGGGCNACGATAATGGCCCGGTGGCAGCCGTGCAGCTTCATCTCTGTGCGGACCAATGAAAAAAACTCTTTCAACACGGTTGTTTCGTCTAACGCGTTGCGGTCTGGGTCGTCGAGNTCGATGCCGGTAACCTTGAGGGACGCAGGCTCCACNACCAGACCATCGACCGGCTCGACATTCCAGCTCTCNTGGCCTTTGATCTTCAGTTGGTCGTTCTGCATATGCAAAAAGCTGCAGGCCAGTTCGAGTATCGGATTGCTTTGGTGGTCAAAACCACCGGTCTCCAAGTCTAAAACGACTGGTAAATATCCGCGAAAACGTTGGGCAAGTTCCATGGGTAGATCCTAACAGGATCTCGGCGCCGAGGCAGAGCGGATAAGACGACATCCTTTGAACATCCTATGGCGGCTTGCATAACCCGAGGCATCGCATAATATGGCGCCCGAATTTTGAGGGTGCGNGTGTGGCAGAAAAAAACAAAATCGTTTTGGCTTATTCCGGAGGCTTAGACACCTCGGTGATTTGTCGTTGGTTACAAGAAACCTATGCGGCGGAGGTGATTACCTTTACCGCAGATATTGGGCAAGGGGAGGAAGTGGAACCTGCCCGTGAGAAAGCCAAGGCTATGGGGGTTGAAAAGATTTATATCGAAGACCTCACCGAGGACTTTGTCGCGAACTATGTGTATCCAATGTTCCGNGCTAATACGGTTTACGAGGGNGAGTATCTTCTGGGTACGAGCATTGCGCGTCCGTTNATCACNCGCCGGTTGGTGGAGATTGCTCGTGAGAATGGAGCCTATGCGGTATCTCATGGATCTACTGGTAAGGGTAATGACCAAGTGCGGTATGAGCTCGGGGCCTACGCCCTGGATCCGGACATCAAAGTCATAGCGCCCTGGCGTGAGTGGGACTTGAATTCCCGTGAGGCGTTGATGGACTTCTGTGAAAAACATCAGATTCCAGTGGACTACAAACGTGGCGATAAATCTCCCTACTCTATGGATGCCAATTTATTGCACATTTCCTACGAGGGTGGNGGTCTCGAAGACCCGGCAAAGGAAGCTGACCCAGGTATGTGGCGTTGGACTGTCGCGCCTGAGGATGCGCCGGATGAGCCAGGCATCATTGAGTTAACNTACAAAAATGGTGATCCCATTGCGTTAAATGGTGATGCACTGAGTCCTGGGGCAATGTTGCGTGAGCTGAATCGATTGGGCGGTATCCATGGTATCGGGCGCTCGGACATTGTGGAAAATCGCTTTGTCGGAATGAAGTCGCGCGGCTGTTANGAAACCCCCGGNGGCACCATCCTATTGCGTGGACATAGGGCCATGGAATCCATTACTTTGGATCGCGAAGTCGGACATCTCAAAGANGAACTGATGCCCAGATACGCCAAGCTGATTTATAACGGTTATTGGTGGGCGCCCGAGCGCAAGGTACTGCAAGCGCTTATTGATGAGTCCCAAACTGTAGTCAACGGCCACGTTACCCTGAAGCTCTACAAAGGCTCGGTTAGTGTATTAGCAAGAAGTTCTGACGACAGCTTGTATGATGCTGATGTGGTGACCTTTGAAGACGACCAGGGTGCGTACGACCAACGTGATGCGGGTGGTTTCATTAAGTTGAACGCGTTGCGTCTGCGGCTCGGCGCCAAGCGTGGGCGTGATTATTCCTAAGTGCGCCTGATCTCTGCGTATCGCNAGGAGATAGGCCATGATTGATGCAAAACTGCCAATAGGTGTCTTNGATTCCGGTATGGGCGGGCTTACTGTGCTGCGTGCCTTGCAGGCTGCCATGCCCGGTGAATCCTTCATCTATCTTGGTGACAGTGCGCGCCTTCCCTACGGCAATAAAACTACAGAGACAGTGCAGGAGTATGCGCTGCAGGCATCTGCCGCCTTAGTCGAGCGCGGTATCAAGGCCTTGGTGATTGCCTGCAATACCGCCTCTGCAGCAGCGCTGCCGCTGTTAGTTAAGACATACGCGCCCTTGCCAGTATTTGGTGTGATTGAACCCGGTGCCCAGGCTGCAGCAAGTGCCGCTGCTGACGCTGAGGTGTTGGTGCTGGCGACTGAAGGCACGGTAATGGATGGTACTTATCAACGTGCGCTGCTGGCAGCCAACCCCGATCTCAGTGTCTATGCCAGAGCCTGTCCCCTTTGGGTGACTTTGGCGGAGCAGGGCTATGCCGAAGATTCACAAGAGTCTGGGATGGTGGCTGATGCTGTGCTCAGCCATGCATTGCGNGGATTTCNGCATCGGCGGCTGGTCTTGCTATTGGGTTGCACNCACTTCCCGGTATTCCGGCATAAGTTGACAGCTCTGTTAGGCGACGCNGCAGTAATTGTCGACTCGGCGCAAACCACTGCTCTGCAGGTTGCAGANGNGCTTAAGTCNGATAATGCCGGGGCTTCAGGTGACGTAACGTTTCTGGCAACCGACGGTGCTGAGCGGTTTCGTCGGGTGGGTGCTTATTTTCTAGGCAAAGCCATCGGTGCCGTTGAGTTGGTAAAGATTTAACCCCTAGGTTGATACTTTGTCTTTGAACTCGCACAAATCCTCGATCACGCAGGCGCCGCAGCGCGGAGTGCGCGCTACACAAATATAACGGCCGTGCAAAATCAGCCAATGATGCACGTTGACCTTGAATTCGTCCGGCACAACCTTCAGCAGTTTTTCTTCAACCTGGCGCACATTTTTGCCGGGCGCTAACTTGGTGCGGTTAGAGACGCGAAAGATATGGGTGTCCACGGCAATCGTCGGATGGCCGAAAGCGGTATTAAGTACAACGTTCGCGGTCTTGCGGCCGACTCCGGGCAGCGCTTCCAACAAGGCTCTATCTTCGGGGACCTTACTGTCGTGTTCGTCGATTANTATGCGGCAGGTCTTGATGACATTTGCGGCCTTGGTATTAAACAGCCCGATGGTTTTAATGTGCTCTTTTAGATTGCGTAATCCTAGCGCGTAGATGGCTGCTGGCGTATTGGCTTTGGCAAATAGAGGGCCGGTGGCCTTATTCACGCTGACGTCGGTGGCCTGNGCAGAGAGCATGACCGCGATCAACAATTCGAATTCGGAGTTGTATTGCAACTCTGTTGTGGGTTGCGGATTCTCTGCTTGTAGCCGGCTCAGCATGGTGTGGCGTTTTTCGTTGTTCATCCGTTAGTCCTATGACTCTGCTTTGGCCTGGGGTTAAAAGCTTGCCCCGGGCTGGCGTAAAAATATCTCTTCCGCTGGCGTTGAAGGCCGCCCTAGAGCTGCATTGCGGTGGGGAAATCGGCCAAACTTTTTGATCACGTTAAAGTGTTGGTGCGCTGATCGTAGATTGCCGGTTTCTGCTATCGTTGCAAACAATTTAACACTGTTGCGTTGCTGCTCTAATGACTCCGCATGCATAAACGGCATGTATAGGAATGCTCTTTTGGCCGGCGGCAACGCTTGGTCCAGCCCCAGTTTAATAGTGTCCTCCGCCAGTTGCAGGGCAATGTCGTCTGNTGCAAAGGCTNCGGCCTGATTGCGGAATAAATTCCGCGAAAATTGATCGAGCACAATAATCTCCGCCAGCCGACCGTATGCATCGCCACGCCAATGGGCTAAACCGTCGTCGGTGGCAGTACGGTGTATGGCGCCGAAGCGCTGGCGCAGCGCTGTGTCGAAGGCTGAATTTTTGCGCCACCATTGGGCTGGGGAAATTTCTTCAAACCAGAACGTTAGAATCTCTTGGGGCNGGATCATTTTTCGTAATCAACGNTCTTTGTAGCAGTAACGCTTGACTCAGCCGTTGGGNGGGCTTGGAATTTAGCCAAACNNTGCACCAAGGCAAAGAGTAGACCCGCGAGCAAGAAGGCGCCGGGTGGAAAAAGGGCCAACGGCAATAGCGCGGTGTTTGTTAAGTCGATCACCCAACTGCTTGCGGCAGGGCCAAATAGTAAGTCCATCTCGCGCATTAACGTGCCATAGCCCAAAATTTCGCGCANGCCGCCCAATATCAGCAAAGCGATAGCAAAACCCACCGCGGTACCCAGAGCGTCGAGCACTGCAGCGCCGACGGGTTGGCGACTGGCAAAGGCTTCGGCCCGGCCTAGGATCATGCAATTAGTAACAATGATTTGTACAAACAAGGCGATACGCAGATAAAGGGTAAACGCAAAAGCTTCCAGAACCATCACTGTGATGGTNGTGAAGGTGGCAATGATCAGCACAAANCAGGGCAACCTNGCCACATCAGGTATGCGGTGACGCAACAGTGAGATGGTTATATTTGACCCCANTAAGACAAAGCCGCTGGCCAANGCTAAGCCGAGGGCGTTGACCACGCTATTGCTNACGGCCAACAGCGGGCATAGGCCCAACAATTGTGCCCAAGCGGGGTTATTTTCCAGCACGCCACGACTGAACGTATTCATTGCACACTGTCCTTGGTGTCTGACAACAGCTCCTGACAAAACTGAGTCCGCGCGTCGCCATCCATATACTGGGCAACCGATTCGGCGGCACGCTTTAAAGCNTTGTGGGTGATCGTTGCGCCACTNAGTGTGTCTGCCGTCTGCCACTCTGTAAGGGTCCAGTTGTCTCGGTCGGGTAAGTAATCGCTGCGTTCATGGTCGATAAAGTCNCCGATACCTGGAGTCTCGAGATGGTTTAGAACCCGCAGTTTAATCACGCTCGGTAGATCGCCTTCGAAGGTTTGCCAGTAGGCTAAGAATTCGATGGGGCCTGCATAACCGTTCTCGCTGAGTCGCAGCAGCCACCAATCGGTACAGGCGCTGAGGGTGTCTCCGCGCCAGCCCTCCAGTGCTTTAAGTTCAATGCGTTGTTCGGGCTGCAGTAAACTATTCATCAANGCCCGCGCTTGCTCCTGACGTTGAGTTTCTATGCGTGGCGCGGTGATTGCATTAACCCACACCAGAGCTGTGCCGCAAAAACCTGCGATGAGCACCAGGCTAACTAGGCTGCGCCAGTTCAGCGCNCCGCTAGTCATGGGCNCTCCGTGGCGTCTGTTGGTGTATTCGGTTCAGCAGTGGAGTAGTGCAATTGGCNAATAAAATCGCAAAGGCAATGCCGTCGGGGAGGCTGGCACCGGTGCGGATAATGAACAAAATAATACCAATCAAACAGCCGAATAANATTTGATGTCGAGGGTTTGCAGGGTGTGTGACCGGGTCAGTAGCAAAGAAAAAAGCGGCAGCGACAGTGCCGCCAGCGGTCCAGTGAAACCATGGAGACCCGAGGCTTTGGGATGATCCCTGATCGTAGGTTGCCGCGGCGAGCACACCCACAGTCAACAACACCGCAGTAGGAATCCGCCAGCTAATGATGCGTCGGAATAGCAGCCATAGNCCACCACAAAAAAATAANCCTGCGGTGACAGTGGCTTGATGCTGGGCCATGGCAACGCTGGGCATAAATTCAGCTACGGTGGTGCCGCCGCGATAGCGGAAATCGCTCAGCAAAGTAGCGCCGCTGAGGCTGTCGACGCCGATGTTTGGATAACTCGCCAGCAGTGCNGGAAACGACAACAAAATCACTGCGTAGCCAACCATCGCCGGATTGAATACGTTCTGTCCTAAGCCTCCGTAGGCATGTTTTGCGAGGCCAATGGCGGCTAGGGCGGCCACGGCCAATACGCTAATGGGTAAGTCCGGCGGCAAACAAACTGCGATCAACCAGGCGGTTAACAGTGTGCTGCCATCGCCGAGGTGGCGGGTCAGTTCTGTGCGCAAATGAGTGGGTCGTTGCAGCAGCACTATGCCGACCTCGATCAGCACACAGAAAACGCTCAAAACCATGCCATTAAGCAATATGCCAAGCCCCAAGAAGTAGGCTTGCGCGATGAGGCCCGGAGCCAGTGCCGCCAGCACGGTATACATGATTGTCGATGTGCGGTTGCGCGCCATNCTNTTCACCCGCGNTGCCCCTGCTGATTTTGCTCTGCATCGATTTGCGCCGGGCTCCTTCGACGTCGTTGCAGTCGCTCAGCGCGACGCTGTTGGGCGGACTGACTGCGCTGCAAACTTCGCTCCTGGTGATCCACATAGCGTTGTTTGATGGCGACTTTGTGATCGCGATCCTGGCGCTGGTAAGCCTCGATGCGTTTCGCCTGAGTAAATATCTCAGCCAAATTGATATTACTTGGGCATACACGGTCACAAAGTCCGCATTCGATACAGGTTTGCAGCCCAAGTTCGGCTGCCGCCGACCATGCTGCGCCTTGGGNGAGCTTAAATAACTGGTCAGGCACTAAGCCGCGCGGACAAACGTCTATGCACTGNGCGCAATTGATGCAGCCACGGCTGCTAACTGCGAGNTCTGCCGGTTGTGGCGCGGCTGCTGAGGGTAGATTCACCAGACTGATGCAGTCCACGGGGCAAGCGGGNATACACAGCTCGCAGCCCGTGCAATCCTGAGCAATGATCGTATGCATAAAACCGTTAGCGCCGACAATTGCATCCACCGGGCAGGGTGGTAAACACAGCGCGCAGCCAATGCATTTAGTCTCGTCGATCACTGCAACCGCTATCTCTGGCTGCGCAGTGGTGAGCTGCTCAAGGGGTGCGTCTTGGCCCATAAGATCGCGTAGTTGGGTGACCAGTTCTGGCCCGCCCGGAGGGCACAGGTTGATGGCNGCACCGTTGGCTACGGCCTCGGCATAGGGCATGCAGCCAGGATAACCACACTGCGCACATTGGGTTTGCGGCAGCAGTGCATCGATTTCGTTAGGCAAGCTGTGTTCATCATGGGGTAGTCGCCGGCGCACAAGGGCAACGGCTAGGGCCAGGGTCAATAGGGTGATAACCAATAGTGTTGGGGTTAGCGCTCCAGCGGTCATCATACAATCAGGCCCTGAAATCCCATNAAGGCGAGACTCATTAGCCCCGCGCTGATTAATGCGATCGGGGTGCCTTTGAAGGCATCAGGTAAGTTTGACTGTTGCAGTTGCTCGCGCATGGCGCCGAATAACACCATGACCAGAGTAAAGCCGGCAGCAGCGCCGATGGCATAAAATAACGTTTGCAGTAGTGACAAGTCTTGGCCTATNGCCAACAAACTGACCCCCAGCACCGCACAATTACTGGTTATCAGCGGCAGATACACTCCGAGCAGTTGCTGTAGCACCGGTGATGATGCGCGCAAATACACTTGCACCAGCTGTACGAGTCCCGCGATGACCACGATAAATAAGATAATCCGCAGGTATTCCAGGCCGAGGGGCAGCAATATGCCGTTATACAAAATGTGGGTGCTGACGGCGGCCAGACTCAAAACGAATGTTGTGGCAAGACCTGTGGCAAAGGCTGTGTCATAGCTTTTAGTAATGCCCATGAAGGGGCAGAGCCCAAGAAACTGCGCGAGCACGAAGTTGTTGACCAATANGGCCCCGAGCAATATCAGACTTAAATCCGTCATGCTAGCTCTGGACCTATGTCACGGCGGCGATTTACTTCACCACCATGCCAGGGGTTGCCCCGCTGTCCGGTGATAATAGGAAAATATCAGNGTCGCCCGGCCCAGCGGCCAGCACCATNCCTTCGGAGACGCCAAAACGCATTTTGCGCGGCGCTAGGTTGGCGACCACTACGGTCAAGCGGTCAACCAGATCATCCGCGGCGTAGGCGGCTTTGATACCGGAAAAAACCTGGCGCTGATGGTCGCCGACGTCGAGAACTAGGCGCAATAGTTTGTCGGCACCNTCTACGGNTTCGGCGCTAACAATTCTGGCCACACGTAATTCAATCTTATTGAAATCTTCGATGCTGATGCTGGCGTCGGTTTTGCTTTCTGCCGCTGGGGCTTGNTCTGGCNCTTGCGGCTCCGGAGCATCGACCAACTTTTCGACTTGTTTGATTTCCATCCGCTGCAACATGGCTTTAAATGGGTTAATCCGGTGGCTGCCTAAATGAGTCGTNAGGTCTGCCCACTGTAAGGGCNCNACAGCAAGGAATTCTTCTGCGCGGCGCGCTGTCTCTGGCAGTATCGGCTTGAGAAAAATCATCAGTGCCCGAAACATTTCCAGCGCTTGACTGCATACCGGCTGCACATCTGCCTTNCGCTCAGGATCTTTGATCATATTCCAGGGTTCGTGAGCAGCAATGTACTGATTCGCCAGATCNGCCAGCGCGGTAATTTCCCGTATCGCTTTGCCGAAATTGCCACGCTCGAAGTGCTCAGCAATGCTGTCTGCTGCATTAGTGAACTGTTGCATCAGTGACGGATCATGGAGTTCAGGGCTGAGTTCGCCGTCAAAATGTTTCACTAAGAAGCCGGCGNTGCGGCTGGCGATGTTGATGACCTTGCCCACCAGATCGGCATTAACCCGCTGTACAAAGTCGTCTAGATTTATGTCCAGATCGTCTGCCGAATCACTAAGTTTGGTGGCGTAGTAGTAACGCAGATATTCTGGATTTAGATGTTCCAGNTAGCGCTTAGCGAGGATAAAAGTGCCGCGTGATTTAGACATCTTCGTACCGTTTACGGTTACGAAGCCGTGCGCATGAATGCGGCTTGGGGTGCGAAACCCTGCGCCGTTGAGTACCGCAGGCCAAAATAAGGCGTGAAAATTCACGATGTCTTTGCCGATGAAGTGGTGCACTTCGGCGCTGCTGTCTTGCTTCCAGAAGCTGTCGAAGTTCAGGTCTTCGCGCTGGTCACAGAGATTTTGCAGACTTGCCATATAGCCGATAGGCGCGTCCATCCACACATAAAAATACTTATCTTCGGTGCCGGGAATGGTAAAGCCGAAGTAAGGAGCGTCACGGGAGATATCCCAGGGCCTTAACTCATCATCAAGCCATTCACTGAGTTTGTTGGCGATTTCTGGCTGGACNCTGCCGGATCGGGTCCACTCGCGGAGAAAATCGGTATATTTGCCGAGGTCAAAAAAGTAGTGCTCTGATTCACGCAGTTCTGGTGCGGTGCCGGAGTAGATTGATTTCGGATTGCCGAGTTCAGTGGCGTTGTAAGTCGCGCCGCAGCTCTCGCAGTTGTCACCATACTGACCGTCAGCATTGCATTTAGGGCAGTTGCCGATGACGAAACGATCGGCAAGGAATAGGCCTTTTTCTGCGTCATATAGCTGCTCAACGTTCTCGGTATAAATCAGTCCCTGTTCTCGCAGCCGCGAAAAAATAAGCTCCGAATAATGGCGGTTTTCCTCGGAGTGGGTGGTGTAATAGTTATCATACTCGACTAAAAACCCATTGAAGTCTGCCAAGTGTTCTTGGCGTACCGCATCCACGAGCTCCGTGGGGGTGATGCCCTCTTGCTCGGCCTTGATCATCGTCGCGGTGCCATGGGTGTCATCAGCACAGACATAAACGACCTCATGGCCCTGCATGCGCAGAAAACGCACCCAAATATCGGTTTGGATATGCTCGAGCATATGGCCAAGATGAATTGGGCCATTGGCATTTGGCAGGGCACTGGTGACAAAAATTTGGCGTTGCATGAAGGTCCTAGCTGATCGAACGACTCAAGGGGCGGGCAGATTATAAGGTGGATTGTTGCAAAAGTGTCGTGCTTGCTCACCGATGCTGCGTGGCTAGTGGTAATAAAGTTGGACTGCTGACGGCTTGGCGGCAGTGTCATCCGGTGCTGTAAATCGGCAGTCCGTTCTATACCCGCCCCGCGAAGGGCACTACACTAGCGCGCTGACGATTAAGGGCACCGCAGATAAATGAAGGTCGAAGAGTTCACAGATCCCTATCTAGGCAAAACCTGGCAAGAATTGGGCGCGCGAATTTTGGCGTCGGGGAATCGGATTTCGGTAACACTAGGATATCCAGCGCATGGACTGCAGGCCCAATTACAGCAGCAACTCGCCGAGTTTCTGGGTGTCACTGAGGTCGACTTAGAACTGCGCTTTGCTGCCGATCATGGCCGTGCCTTTAATCAGGTTAAAAACATTGTGCTGGTAGCCAGTGGTAAGGGTGGTGTCGGCAAATCCACCACAGCGGTAAATCTGGCGTTAGCGTTGGATGCCGAAGGCGCAAAGGTCGGTCTGCTGGATGCCGATATCTATGGTCCCAGCCAAGGCATGATGCTCGGTGTTGAGGAAGGCCGGCGCCCCGACATTAAGGACGGCAAATTTTTTGAACCGATCCGCGCCCACGGTCTGAAAGCCATGTCCATGAGTTTTATGATCACCGACAAAACGCCCATGGTCTGGCGCGGACCTATGGCCAGTGGCGCGCTGCAGCAGATCCTTGGTCAAACCCAATGGGGTGATCTGGATTACCTTATTGTCGACATGCCCCCGGGAACCGGTGATATTCAGCTGACGCTGTCGCAAAAGGCGCCCGTGGCTGGCGCGGTCATTGTTACGACTCCGCAAGATATTGCCTTGCTCGATGCAATGAAAGGGGTGGAGATGTTCGGCAAGGTAGATATTCCTGTGCTGGGTATTTTGGAAAACATGAGCGTGCACTGCTGCGAAAGTTGCGGCCATATAAGCCATCCCTTTGGCTCTGGTGGCGGCAGTAAGATTTCTGGCGAGCTCGGGGTGCCGTTACTAGGCCAGTTGCCTCTGTCCATGGAGATCCGTCAGCAAGCGGATGGCGGTACCCCAACTGTTCGAGCGGCACCAGAATCAGCTGCCAGCGAATTATATCGCGACGCGGCAAGGCATTTAGCAGCGCGTTTGTGGACGCGTGAGCAAGCTGCACCAACTATTCGCATGGTTGACGATTAACAGGCGTCAATGGCCGCTGCGGAATTACTGCACTCACTAGAGAACAAACTATGACCATAAAGTCTGATCGCTGGATTATTGAACAAGCTGAAGCCGGGATGATTGACCCCTTTGAACCTGGCCAGGTGCGTCACCAGGATGGTAATAAAGTAATTTCCTACGGCACTTCGAGCTATGGTTATGACGTTCGTTGTGGACCACAGTTCAAAGTGTTCACGAATATTCACTCGGCGACGGTGGATCCCAAGGCCTTTGATGCCAAAAGCTTTGTCGATATCGAAGACGATGTGTGCATTATCCCGCCCAACTCGTTCGCCTTGGCGAGCACGGTTGAGTACTTCCGCATACCAGAAGATGTATTGACCATTTGCTTGGGCAAATCCACCTATGCGCGCTGCGGAATCATCGTCAATGTCACGCCGCTCGAACCGGAGTGGGAGGGGCACGTTACTCTGGAGTTTTCCAATACTACGACGCTGCCGGCAAAGATCTACGCCAACGAGGGTGTGGCGCAGATGTTATTTTTTCAATCGGATGAGCGCTGCCAGGTCAGTTACAAAGACCGCGGCGGCAAATATCAGGGTCAGACCGGGGTGACGCTGCCGAAGACTTGAAGCCTCGGCTTTGACAGCCCTGTGCTGTTTGCAGGACTCTTGGGTCAAGCGATCACAAGCTGGCCGGGTTGCCCAGGCGTGCCTGCGGGGACGATTTCGCCGACGACCACGGGGTGCTCGCCTTGGGCGCGCAAAAGATCCACGGCAGTCGCGCTGTCTTGTTCATTGACGATTAACAACAGACCCAGACCACAGTTGAACGTGCTAAGCATTTCCGCCTCACTGATATTGCCGGCCTGTTGCAACCATGCAAATACCTCAGGCCGTTGCCAGCTGTCGAGGTCAATACACGCGGCATGATCTGATGTGGTAAATACTCGGGGAATATTTTCGTAAAATCCGCCGCCAGTAATGTGCACCATGCCATTCACGTTGATCTGGCTGAGCAATTCGCGCACGGGTTTCACATAAATGCGGGTCGGCGCCAACAAGTCGTCTAGCAAATCTTCATTCGGCACAACGCCTTGACGCTCTAAAACTTTGCGCACTAAGGAATAGCCATTGCTATGTGGTCCACTGCTTGGCAAGCCAATGATCTTGTTGCCGACTTGAATTTGGCTGCCGTCGATGATTTTGCGCTTTTCCACAACACCAATGCAGAAACCAGCTAGGTCGTATTCGCCGTCGCTGTAGAAGCCGGGCATTTCTGCAGTTTCGCCACCGGCCAGGGCGCAGCCGGCCAGGTCGCAGCCTTTAGCGATGCCTTTGATCACCCGTTCTGCAACATCGACGTCCAGCTTGCCAGTGGCGTAGTAGTCCAGAAACAAAAAGGCTTCAGCGCCGGTCACTAGGACATCGTTGGCACACATCGCGACCAGATCTTGGCCGACTCCATCATGACGCGCATAGTCAATGGCAAGCTTTAGTTTGGTACCCACACCATCTGTGCCTGTTACCAGTATCGGCTGGTCATAGCCGCTCGGTAATTCGGCCATGGCGGCAAATCCGCCCAGTCCGCCGAGCAGTTCCGGGCGTCTGGTGGCCTTGGCGGCCGGGGCGATGCGACGAATCAAATCTGCTCCGGCCTCGATATCGACGCCAGCTTGCTTGTAGGTCAATCCTGGCTCGTCTCCAGGCGATTTGGATGCAGACACTCTCTGATCTCGATAATTTTGCTGCGCAGTGTACAGGGGCGAGGGCGGTGCGTGAATACAAACCACTTTATCTGAATGTCAGATGGTGCTCTCAATAGCAGCTGGAATTAGCTACACTGCGCCCTGTCCAGACAAGTTTCGTGGAGTTTATGACTCATCTCGCCAGCAGTGTTGTTGCAAAGTACAGGTACTGTGCGCTTGTGCTCGTGCTGCTGATTGTGCCGCTGCCTGTTATCGCAGGGATCAGCGATGAACAACTCTATACGGTGCAACAGCCAGTAGATGATCAAAGTGAAAGCAATCGTCAGCAAGCAGCGCGTCAGGCGTTGCTTGAGGTGCTGTCGCGAGTTACTGGTTTGGGCACGATTCCGCGTAACCAGCCGATCAACAGCGCATTAGCCCGGCCTGATCGCTTTTATAGCGAGTACGTATTCGTTCGTTCGGATCAGGCTAGTTCTCAGGATGGCAGCGCAGCGCTGGCACTGGAAGTCAGATTTCAGGAGCAAGCAATATTGGAGTTGGTGCGAACAGCGCGGTTGCCGATCTGGTGGTCTGGGCGGCCCCTGAGTATGGCTTGGATGGTGGTGGAGCAAGATGGTCAGCGGTCATTGCTGCGCGATGGCGGTCAGCTGGAACTTGGGCAAGCTATGCATCGCCAAGCGCGCAAGCGAGGGTTGCCGGTGGCGTTACCGTTGCTCGATCTGCAAGATAATCTGCAGGTTTCGTCAGGGATCGTCTGGGGTAACTTTCTACCAACCCTTATCCGCGCCACCGATCGCTATGGTATCAATCAACTCATCGTGGGCCGGATGCGCGCCGAGACTGTGGATGATCAGACCCTCTACAGTGGCGATTGGCAGGTCGCCTTTGCGCAAGATCTAGATCCGGTCACTATTAATTTCTCAGGATTGACTGCCGAACAGGCAGCAAATGTTGCCACAGAGTTAGCCACCAGTTATTTCGCGCCGGCGATGACAGTTTTTGCCGGCGATCAGTTTGACCATATATTGCACGTGGATAAGGTGACGGAAATTGGGCAATACGCTCGAATGATGAAGTATTTTCGTCAATTCGAGTTCGTTGAAGACGTCACTGTGGCCTCCATCGTGGATGGCAAAATGGCGTTGAATGTCAGCACTGCGGCAAGCGCGAAGTTGCTGTTATCGTTGTTGACCCGCGATGGTCGATTAGCAACCCAGGCGACTGAAGACTATGCCGCCGTGCCCAGTTTGTTGTGGCGTGACTGATGCATTACCTGCCTAATGTTCTGTCGATTCTGCGTATGCTGCTGGTGGTGCCCACTGCCTGGTTTCTATGGCACGGCGAAATTGCGCTGGCGCTGGCACTTATGGCGATTGCAGGAATATCCGATGGCGTCGATGGTGCGTTAGCACGCCACTACAATTGGCAATCGCACTTGGGTTCTATCTTGGATCCTTTGGCCGACAAGATCTTGGTTGCGGCCACNTTCATTGTATTTACCTTCCAAGGCTATATTCCGTTCTGGCTTGCGGTGCTCACCATTGGTCGTGATTTGATTATCCTCATTGGGGGTTCGCTGTATCGGCTCGCCTTTGGCCCCTTTGAAATTAAGCCGAGTTTAGTCAGCAAAGCTAATACCGCCGTGCAAGTGATTACCTTGATCTTAATCATGCTGTACCTGTTGCCGGATGCGACGGTGCAATTACCGCTGTTGGCGCAAGTGGGCGATTACCTTGGACGCAGCACCGAGCAATGGGTCGATCCCTACTGCCTATGGCTGTTGGCTATCCTTGGCAGCGCCTCTGGTCTTCACTACATAGTGGTCTGGAGCGGGCGTACTCGGCACCAACTAAGTTTGCGTAAGCAGGTTACAGCGCCCGCTCGGGAAGGCAGTAGCGGCTCTTGAGCACGCAATTTACGTTGCCAATCGACGACGCCTATTGTCCAACCATGGACAATTTTGTGGTCGGCGAAAATCTCGAATTGGTCACGTTTCTGCGATCGCCAAAAGCTGAGTTTCGAGGCATCTGGATCAGTGGTCCGCGATCTAGTGGCCGCACCCATTTGCTGCAAGCCTATTGCCGTGCGGCGCTGCAATCTGGCCGACAGGGGATTTACCTGGACTGTGCAGAGCTGGCAGTGGGCGCGAGCGCGCAGATTCAACGGGCTGTTAACTTAGCGTCTGCTAGCGATGCTCTTGTNGTATTGGATAATTTAGGTGAATTGCAGCGNGATCCGCNGCACGAAGAAGCGCTGATGCTNATCTATCAAAGTCTCTATGCTGTAGAAGGGGAAATGTTGGTCTGTCATGACCAGTCAGCCCGGGGAGTAGAGTTCGATTTGCCTGACTTAAACTCGCGGATGCGTGGATTCGCACATTTTGCGCTCGTGCCCNTGCGCGATCAGGGTAAGGCGGAAGTGCTGACTCAGCGCGCGCATACCAAAGGGTACGANTTGCCAGATGCGGTCCTAGAGTATTGGTTGCGGCGGGGACCGCGAGATTTATCTACCTTAGTCCGCGACTTAGAACGGTTGGATCAGGCCACCTTGACCCATCAACGTTTACTTACCGTGCCTTTGCTCAAACAGGTATTGGGATACTGATATGGCTGCTGCGGGGCAACAAGATCAGAGTAGTTCTGGGGTTATTGCCGTGGTCGGCGGCGGCAGTGCCGGACACGTGGTGCCGGCATTACCGGTTATTGATCAATTGTTGGCCAGGCAATGGGCAGTGCATTTTATTGGTACCCGTAGTGGCTTTGAAGAAAAGCTGCTGCAAGACCGGGATGTGACTTTTCACGGCATCGCGGCGGGTAAGTTGCGGCGCTATTTNGATTGGCAAAACGTAACAGACGTGGGGCGCGTCGCCTGGGCGGTAATTGAGTCGNTAGTATTGCTGGCTCGAATCAAGCCTCGGGTGGTTTTCTCGAAAGGCGGCTTTGTCTCGCTGCCTCTCGTATTCGCAGCGTGGCTGTTGAGGGTACCGGTTGTTGCCCACGAATCAGACCTAACGCCGGGGCTGGCGAATCGCTTGGCGTCGTCCTTTGTGCGTACATTCTGTATTAGCTTTGCTGAGACCGTGTTGCCCAAATTTCGCGGCCGAATTGTGCATACGGGTACCCCCATCCGACCAGAGTTGCTATCGGGAGATGGACGTAAGGGGCGCCTCGCGCTGGCCTTGGACGATAAAAAGATTTTGCTGGTTACAGGCGGCAGTCTGGGTGCGGATCGTCTCAATCAGGTGCTGCGCGCAGCCNTACCCGAGCTGTTACGCGACTACACGGTGATTCATATCTGTGGCCCGGGCAAAGTCAGTGGTGTAGCCCAGACCGGTTATTTGGAATTTGAATATGTGACAGAGGGTTGGGGCGATCTGCTCAGTGCTGCGGATTGCGTAATTTCTCGGGCTGGTGCCAATGCGTTATTCGAACTTCTGTCATTAAGGAAATTGAACCTATTGGTGCCGTTGTCAGCCAAGGCCTCGCGGGGTGATCAAATTGCCAATGCAGAATATGCGCGCTCCCAAGGCTACAGTCAGGTTTTGCCGGAATCTGCGCTGAATGCTGAGAGTCTGTGTGAGGCGCTGAAGAGCCTGCAAGCAAATGCAACAGAGCATTTGACCCAATTAGCGGAATTTCAACGCCTACCAACCATCGATCTCCTAGTTGATGAAATTGAAGCGCTGACTTGAATTTTGNGCATGCCGTCGCGTGCGTTCTTGACAACTAAGCGACCGGACCCTAACGTCGCCGCTCCCAGCTAAACACCGGCTTTTTTCATGTACAAAATCAAAACTTATAACGCCATTGCTCCTGTGGGTTTGGAGCGTTTTTCTGCAGATCAGTACGCCGTCGGCGCTGATGTCGATGCGGCGGATGCCGTACTGNTGCGCAGTCATAAGTTGGGGGTAGACGAATTGTCGCCTGGGTTGCGAGCNATCGCGCGCGCNGGAGCCGGCACCAATAATGTGCCGGTCGCCGAATGCAGCAAGCGCGGTATTGTCGTGTTCAATACGCCGGGCGCCAACGCCAACTCAGTCAAGGAGCTAGTGCTCACAGGACTNTTGCTTGCTTCCAGAGATGTATTAGGCGGCATCAATTATGTGCGTTCATTGGCGGCCGTAGAAGACGATGGTGAGTTAAATAAGTTGGTAGAAGCGGAAAAGAAACGCTTTAAAGGTCGTGAGTTAGTTGGCAAAACTCTAGGTGTGGTGGGTCTCGGTGCGATCGGTTCAATGGTCGCCAGAGCTGGCTTAGATTTAGGCATGAATGTTGTTGGCTANGATCCGGCGCTGTCAGTAGATGCGGCATGGCGTATTCCTGCGGAAGTCGAGCGCATGCAGAATCTGCCTTCGTTATTTGCCAAGGCTGATTACGTTACCTTGCATGTGCCACTGTTGCCTGCCACTGAGGGATTGATTAACGAAGAGAGCNTGCGCGCATTCAAACCGGGCAGCGTGCTGCTGAATTTCGCGAGGCAACCCATTGTCGATGCAACGGCTTTGGCTGCAGCGTTAGAGAATGGCCAAGTGGCCCGTTATGTTGCCGATTTTCCGGTGCCTGGATTGCTGGAGCACGACAAAGTTCTGCTCACACCGCATTTGGGCGCGAGCACCGAAGAAGCCGAAGAAAATTGCGCAGTCATGGCTGCGGATCAACTACGGCGCTTTCTCGAGAGTGGCAGCATTGTTAACTCCGTGAACTTTCCAGCAGTAGTGTCTGAAGCCCATGAAGGTTTTCGCTTGGCTGTGAGCAANGAGAANGTGCCGGGCATGCTCGGGCAAATGACTGCGGTGCTGGCNGAGCGCAATATTAATGTCATCGATTTAATCAATAAGAGTCGTGACGATGTTGCCTATAACTTGATTGATTTGTCCGAGGCACCGGATCAGGGCTTGATTGACGCCATCGCACAGATNGAAAGCGTTATTAACGTCCGCGTGATTGAGAACTAGGCGCCGATTTTTTTTACCCCACGGCGTGCCTGACGGGCGATAAATCGGTCCGGCGCGACGCTCTTCAGTGCGCGCGGTGATGCCGGGGCGATCCACCCCAAGATACCGCTGGCGATAATGCTCGCGGCGAATGGTGCACTACTGCTGCCCATAGAGCCGTGGGCGGCGCTAATCCAAANATGCTCGNCGACTTTGCCGATCACCGGGTCTCGATCACTGGAGACGCAACGCGCCGCGCGTTGATAGCGAACTGTCTGGGCGGAATCTGCACCAAGAAANGTGCGGTTGCTGTNAATATTGTGGGCGCTGGCCGCATCCGGATCCCAGGGTGATTGTTCGTAGGTGCTGCCGATGACCCAGTGCTCTGGGCNGGGTAATACATAGCCATTGCCTACGATGGCGACATTAAGTGGCCCGAGCGTCGCTGCGGCCGGTGGCNTGATCCAGTTCAACTGGCCGAATACATCACCGATTTCTAAGGGCAGGTGTGGTGCCATGTCGCGACTTGCGCTGGCGCAGGCGATGACATCCGGTTGGCCCTGGCCTGNTGATCGCACAAGCTTAATCCGTGGATGGTCGATTAATGCGCCGCACAGGTGCGGTAGGTTGATGATTGCAGATTGCTTAAACAGCAGCGCAGAGCGAGCTTCTAGGCCGAGTTCGTCAAGCGTTGCTTGNGCGTCCAAAAACCGCAGCCAANTACTTTGTGCCGTTTCATAGANCGCGGCGATACGCCGCTGCTTGTCGACCTCTTTAGCCGTGATAGCCAATTGCACCGCGCCGATGGCTTGGCTAGCCGGGTGGTNAGTCAAAAGCGGTCGTGCGTGGTGATAGGCCCGGGCGCGAAATTCAGCAGTGGCGCTGAGATCGCCAAGCAGCCTGCAATGCAATGCGCTGGCCTGCATGCGTGAGCCACCCCCNGCGACACCATTCGGGTCGAATAGCTCTACGTCTANNCCCTGATCAGCAAGCTCTCGGGCCACTGCGCAGCCGGCGATTCCCGCTCCAAAGATTCGTACCTGCTGAGGTGGCTCGAAGCGCTGACACTGGCTTGAGACATTGAAAACGCCAGCCAAACTTTCACGTTTGCGTGGCCGCTGATCTACCCTGCGCATGGTNAAGCCGACTTCGGCGAGACCCCGGCGCACTTGGCCAGATGCCGTGAACGTGCACACNCGGGTTCCTGTAATCGAGGATGCGGCGATCGCGGCGAGTACCTCGGGTTGCCACATGGCGGGATTTTTCCGCGGGTCGAAGCCGTCAAGAAACCAGGCGTCGATAGGTTGTTGCTGGCGCTCATTAAGATCATGCAGGCCGGTCAAGGCATCACCGTGATATACGCTCAGATGTACCCGGCCGTTAGCAAAGCTGCGTCTATGCCAACCTGTCAGTAGCGGCGGCGCCGCCATAACCAGTTCTTTGAATAAGGGTTGCGGTCGTTGCTCGCTGAGCCTAAGCCAGTCTGCCTCAGTCAGCGGATGCGCTTCAAAGGCAATGTAGTGCAAGCGCTTATGTGGCTGTGCCAGCAGTGCTTGGGCACACAGCGCAAAATTCAAACCGGTACCAAAACCCAGTTCGGCCACCTGTAGGCATGCGCCTAAATCGTCGCGGTCTAAGAGAGAGCTGGGTTGCAGAAAAACCCGCTGGAATTCTTCGAGGCCGTCATCGCTGTAATAAATATCGTCGTAGCGCGGCGCAAAGGGCTGATTGCCNCGCCANTTNAAAAGCGCGGGTTCGATAGCCTCAGGATTCACGACTCGTCGAGGGTTGCATAAGGTCTTGTTGGGTCGGTGATCCAGCCGCTCCAAGAATCGGCGTAGAGGGCGGGTTCTGGCAGNCCTGCGATTCGCGCGGCAAGAATNTTATGCGTGGCGGTAACCCCAGAGCCGCAATAACATACGACATTGTCGCTGNCAGCGAGTACCGCAAAGCGTGCCGCCAATGCTGCTGGTGCTTTGAATGTGCCGTCGGCATTGAGGTTAGCGCTNAAGGGTAGACAGATTGCACCCGGAATATGTCCCGCTACCGGATCGATAGGTTCCTCTTTACCCGCGAAGCGTTCTGGGCTGCGCGCGTCCACCAGTTGCGGCCGCATATTTAACGGTTGCTGTATTGCGCTCAACACTTGGTCGCTACTGTATAGCCGGGTTAAAGGCGTTTGCTGAGTAAAGTTGCTGATCTCAGCNGGTGTCACTGCGCCGGTCTGCAAGGCATGTGGCCATTGGCCGAGGCCACCGTCGAGTACAGCAACATGCTCATGGCCTAACCACCGCAGCATCCACCACGCGCGGGCAGCAAAGCTGCCGCCAGCGTCGTCGTAGACCACAATTTGCGCATCATTACGTAAGCCTAGAGCGCGCACCTGATTAAGCCANTGTTGCTGGGTTGGCAGCGGGTGGCGGCCATGCTCATTTGGCGCTACCGAGAGCACGGTATCCAGATCTAGATGGCGTGCGCCGGTGATGTGCCCTCGGAGAAAAGCATTTGCGCCCCAAGCGGGATCGCCGAGTTTGGCTCGACAGTCCAAAAGTTGCACGGTATCGATGTGTTGTGCCAGTTCATCGCTAGAGATCAGCAATTGAAACATTGCACTNGCGCTCACATTTGCTCGACGACGTCGATGCCTAATAGATCTAAGCCTTTCTGNAGCGCGATGCCGGTACTCTTAGCAAGCACCAGACGCCGAGTTCGCTGGGCATCGTCACTGCCCAGGATCGGACANTGCTCATAGAAAGTGGTGAATCGTGTTGCCAGCTCGTATAGGTAGGCACATAGATAATGTGGATAGCCTTCATCAGCAACCTGTTGCAGCACGTCATTGAAAGCGGCGATATATACCGCCAAGCGGCGTTCCGGTTCATCTTCGGCAATAGCCTCGCGCGGCAACTGNGCTGGATCCACCTCAGCTTTACGCAGCACGCTTTGAATACGACTGTAGGCGTACTGCAAGTAAGGTGCTGTATTACCGTCAAAACTNAGCATTTGATCCCAATCAAATACGTAATCGCTGGTACGGTTTTTCGACAGATCGGAATACTTAACAGCACCGAGCCCGATAACCTTNGCCAATTGTGCAAGCTGGCCGGGCTCNATGTCGGGGTTTTTCTCACGAACCANGGCTGCTGCNCGGCGTTCCGCCTCATCCAATAGATCGGCGAGTTTAATGATGCCGCCCTGGCGGGTTTTGAACGGTTTGCCGTCTTTGCCCAGCATGGTGCCAAAGGGNAGATGTTCCAGTTGTAGAGCTTCTGGNGCAAAACCTGCAGCCCGAGCNACAGCAAAAATTTGCTTAAAGTGCAGTGACTGTCGCGCATCAACGAAATACAGCACGCGGTCAGCCTCTAACCTCTTGGCACGGTGCGATATCGCCGCTAAGTCGGTGGTGGCATAAAGATAACCGCCGTCCGATTTCCGCACGATCACGGGCTGGATGTCGCCTTCTTTGTTTTTGAACTGATCTAAGAATACACAGTCGGCACCATCTGATTGTTGCAGTAACCCAGCGCTATCCAGTGCGTCAATGACGCCAGCTAGGTCATCGTTATAAGCGCTTTCGCCCATGATGTTATCGGCGCTTAAGGTGATGCCTAACCGATCGTATATGTCTTGGCAGTGCGACATAGATATGTCGATAAATTGTTGCCACTGTTGCAGCGCGTTGGCATCACCCGACTGCAGAGCCACGACGGCGCGGCGGCTGCGTTCGCGGAAGTCCTCATCTTCGTCAAAGCGTTGTTTAGAGGCTCGGTAGAAATTCTCTAAGTCAGCTAATTTGTCGGAGGCATTGCCCGAGTCTTCGAGGTAGGTGAGCAGCATGCCAAACTGAGTACCCCAATCGCCGACATGATTCTGACGAATCACGGTGTGGCCCAATGCTTCTAATACCCGAACAACACAGTCGCCAATAATGGTTGTGCGCAGGTGGCCGACGTGCATCTCTTTTGCCAGATTGGGCGCGGAATAATCGACCACCACGGTTTGTGCGGTCGCACAAGTATCGATGGCAGTAGCTAACGAGGGCGCGACAAAGCTTGGCGCCAGCGTGATGTTGATAAAGCCAGGGCCAGCCACCTCCATGGCACTAACCATGGCAGCGAAGTCTGAGTCGCCACTCAATTTGGCGATAACGTCTGTAGCAACGTCGCGTGGGTTGAGGCCTGCGCGTTTGGCCACAGCCATTACGCCATTGGCCTGATAATCGCCGAATTCGGGTCGACTGGCTGCTTGGATTACGGCCGGGCCTTGCAGGCCCAGATCGGCAAAGGCAGCTTCAATCTGCTGGGTTAGAAGCGCTTTTATATGCATAGGATATTGCTTGGACTAGTCGAGAGTCCGTACCTGATCTGCTTGCACGCCTTTGTCGTGATTGACCACAACAAAGGATACGGCTTGGCCGTCCTTCAGGTTAGCGCGCTGGCCTTCGTTGGAGCCAACAATGCAGCGCTGGTGGACGAATATTTCCTCGCCAGATTCGCGCACAATAAAGCCATAGCCCTTAGTGCGGTTGAACCATTTCACCGTGCCATTCTCGCTTGGTCCACTGGCTTGTGGGGCTTTGCGTTTATTGGCGGAGTCTGGCTTGGCGGTACTGTTGGCTTCGCTTTTACCATTACTGTTTGAGTTGTTGCGGCCGCGTTTTTCATCGTTGTTGCGTCGACCTTTGCTGGCGCGGTTACTGCGTGAATTACGAGTGTCTTTTCGCGCCCCATTGCGTTGGCGTTTGGGGCCTGTATCAGAAGCCGCTAGTCGAGCATTGAAGAGGCCGTTAATAAACAGAGCGGCCGCTACCGCTACCGCCAGGGCCAGATAATTGTCTTGATTCGGAAAAAACTTGCTCATGGCCTCTACCACAATATAGGTGAGCAGGAGGGCGCTGGCCAAGGCGATAAGAAATGTACGCATAGAGATTAGCTAATTGGTAAAAAACGCGATTGTAACTCAATCGAGTATTAGATGGGTGCTCGGGCAGTGCCGTTGATCGGGTTTATAGCAATTTTGTGGCGACGATAGTGATCGTTTCTTCCGGCACCGCGACCATACCCATGCGTAGATGGGTATCTGTGAGTTCAATCGTTTCAATGACGTCCAGTCCGTCAACGACTTTGCCGAATACGGTGTAGCCGGGTTGGCCTGGCTGGGCATCAAGGTGTGGATTGTCGCGCACATTTATAAAGAACTGGGTATCTGCTGAATCTGGATCGTTCAAACGCGCCATGGCGAGGGTGAGGCGTTTATTCTTCAAACCGTTAAACGATTCATTTTCGACGCGGCGCTCGCTCGCTTTGTAGTTCAGGTCGCCGTCATAGCCGCCGGCTTGAATCATGAAATTAGGAATCACTCGATGGAAGACTAAGCCCACATAAAACTCTTCTTCCACCAACGACAAAAAATTTGCGACATGNTTCGGCGCAAACTTAGGCAATAGCTCGATTTCAATAGCCCCTTTATTTGTCACCAAGCTAACCCGGGGNTTNTCCTGGGCGTGAGCAACCCCGTGGAGGGNCCAGAGGAATCCGGCCAGTAACATCGTTGGCCTAGTTGTGGCTCTGAATAGCGTCANTAGGCTCATCCGTNGCCCCTGTTTGTGTCGTTNAGGATGCTGACGTAGGCAGCGATTGTTTTACTGAAACCGTCGTTTAGCGCTTCGCAAATAATTGCATGGCCGATAGAAACCTCGGCAAGTCCGGGCAAGTTGGCGAACAACGGCAGGTTTTGTTGGTCTAGATCATGGCCAGCGTTGATGCCCAAACCGACCTTAAGAGCAGCCTCCGCCGCTTCGGCAAATGCGCGGTAACTCGCCTGAGTACGCGGATCATCCTGTCCGTATTGCCAATACAGTTGGGCATAGGGTCCGGTATAAAACTCCACCCGATCGGCGCCGTGCTCGGCGGCCGCAGCCATTTGCTCAACCACAGGATCCATAAATAAGCTGACCCGGGCACCGGCGCTTTTGCACTGCACAATGTCTGCGCTTAACTGGGGTTGCGCTACCGATAAATCCCAACCGTGATCCGAAGTCAGCTGGTCATCACTATCAGGCACTAAGGTGGCTTGGGCCGGTTTGGCAGCTGTGACTAGTTCAATAAAACCGGGATAGCCGTCGCCGTTCGCGGCGGCCTGAGGATTGCCTTCAATATTGAATTCGATGTCAGGGTGGTCGCGCCGCAACATGGTCGCCAGTTCAGGCACGTCGGTGGCCCGAATATGCCGTTGGTCTGGCCGTGGGTGGACGGTAATGCCTTTGGCACCTGCAGCGATGGCCAGTTGTGCAAACTCGATTACGCTAGGCCGCTGACCTTCGCGTGAGTTGCGCAATAGCGCAATTTTATTCAGGTTAACGCTCAGTACAGTCATCAGCCTACTCTAAGAATCGTTAGCTTCAGGATTGTNGATTGCCGATTCCGACAATGCGCCGGTGGCGACGAGATAGCCAACAGTGAGCACAATAAATACCAGCTGTAGGCCCATGAGTCCGGCGAATTTGAATGTTACCCAGACGTCCATAGAGAAATTTTCGGCCACCCANAGATTCAGGCCGGCACAGCTGAGGAATGCAATGGACCAGCCATAGGTAAGGCGAGTCCAATTGGCATCGCTCAGTGTCATTGCCTTGCCCAATAGTTTTTGCAGTAAAAATACTTTGTTGAACCACAGCGACCCCAACAGAGCGGCGGCGAATAAGCTATAGATGATAGTGGGCTTCCATTGGATAAAGGCTTCGTCGCGCACAATCAGAGTTAACCCTCCAAGCACCATGCTGACCCAGAATGTGAGTTTTAGCTCGTTACCAATGGGTTTACGCAAAAGTTTGTAGGCCAAGAGTTGCAGGGTGACGCCGATCATTAAAACCGCGGTGGCGATAAAGATGTCGCCGCTGACAAAATATGCGATAAGGAAGGCTAAGACCGCAGCGTAGTCGATAAGTTGTTGCATGAAGCTGATCCAAATGTGACAGCGCATGGTAGAGGAATTTACGCTGGCGATCATCCAAGATCCGGCTTCGGAGAGACTATGACTCAGCGACTAGATGTTCATCCCACTCACCCTCAGGCGCGTTTGCTAAAAGTTGCGGCCCAGGCGCTGCATCAGGGCGAATTGATTGCCTATCCCAGTGATACGACCTACGCGTTAGCCTGCCATGTCGGCGACAAGGCGGCGATGGAAAAACTCATACAGCTGCGGCAGCTGGAAAAGAATCATCAGTTCACCCTAGCCTGCCGCGATCTCAGCGAGCTCAGCACCTATGCCCGAGTGGAGAATGCGGATTATCGGCTGCTCAAGCGTAATACGCCGGGGCCGTTTACATTTATATTGCCTGCCAGCAAGGAAGTGCCAAAACGCTTAGTGCACCCGAAGAAGCGGACGATCGGCCTGCACATTCCAGATCACCCGGTTGCCCAGGGACTATTGGAAGCGCTGGAGGAGCCGATGCTCACCAGTACCCTGCGCTTACCCGGCGATGCAACGTGTTTGCAAGAGGGCGACGAGATCGTCGCGCGGTTAAAGAGCCAGATCGCGGTGGTGCTGGACAGTGGCGCGTGTGGAATCGAGCCCTCCACAGTAGTGGATCTGACCCAAGGTGAGGTAGAGGTGGTGCGCCAAGGGGTCGGTGAATTGGTTTAGCGGCATTTGTGCGCCATCAATTGTGGAAAATTCTGCCATCCAATGGCCGCTGCCCCTATAATGGGCGAGTTATTTTTGTTTAGGGCGCTCGCTTGAGCAGCAACGATTCGAATCAAAGGGTGCTTTCTGGAATGCGGCCGACCGGCCGCTTGCATCTCGGCCACCTCCATGGCGTGTTAAATAATTGGGTGCGCTTGCAGCATGAGTACGAATGCTACTTTTTTGTAGCGGACTACCATGCCTTGACCACCAATTATGAACACGCTGAGAGTATTGAACAGTTTACCTATGACACGGTGGTGGATTGGTTGGCCGCCGGGATAAATCCGGGTGCGGCTACGGTATTTGTGCAGAGTCGCGTGCCTGAACACGCAGAGCTGCATTTGTTGTTATCAATGATCACACCGCTGTCGTGGTTGGAACGGGTGCCGTCGTATAAAGATCAGCAACAAAAATTGTCGGATCGCGACCTGGCCACCTACGGTTTCCTCGGCTATCCGTTGCTGCAAGCAGCCGACATTCTAATTTATCGNGCGGGATGGGTACCTGTTGGCGCTGATCANGTTGCTCACGTTGAACTTACTCGCGAGGTGGCGCGACGCTTCAATCATGTATACGGGCGCGAGCCCGGATTCGAAGAGCATGCCGAGGCTGCGATTAAGAAGATGGGCAAGAAGGCGGCACGGCTGTATGTGAATTTACGCCGCGAGTTTGTCGAGCGCGGTGATGCTGAGGCGCTGGAGCGCGCCCGTGCGCTGCTGGCAGAGCAACAAAACTTGTCCATCGGAGATGCCGAACGATTGTTTGGATACCTCGAAGGCAATGGCCGTATCATTCTGCCAGAGCCGCAATCGCTGCTTGCCGAGCAGCCAAAGATGCCCGGATTGGACGGCGAAAAAATGTCCAAATCCTATAATAACTACATCTCGTTACGTGAAGCGCCGGACTCGGTTGAGCAGAAAATCCGCACTATGCAGACGGATCCCGCGCGGGTGCGCAAAACAGATCCGGGCGACCCTGAACAGTGTCCAGTATATGCGCTGCATCAGGTGTATTCAGACAAAGCAACACTGGAATGGGCCGCACAAGGCTGCCGTAGCGCCGCCATGGGGTGCATAGATTGTAAGGGCCCGTTGATCGACAGTGTCAATGCAGAGCAAGAGATTATTCGGCAGCGGGCACAGCAGTTTGATGAGGACGCTGATCTGGTCAATACGATCATTCAGGAAGGTTCGGAAAAGGCCCGCAGTATTGCTCGGGAAACTCTAGATGATGTGCGTGAGGCCATTGGCATCAGTCATCGCTAAATCTGTGGGGTCTTTACCCACGATGCGAAAGCACTAGCGCGGGAGCACTAGCATGGAAGCAGAGATTGAAACCGAAGCCCACCCAGGAGCGGCAACCCCAAGCCATCTGAGCCAGGCCCGACAAGAAGATCAAGAAACCATCGCCTGGGTCGCTGGCGAATCGGTCAAACAGTTACCTACCGATTTGTATATTCCACCAGAGGCGCTGGAGGTGTTCCTTGATACCTTCGAGGGCCCGCTGGATCTGCTGTTGTACCTGATCCGCCGTCAGAACCTGAACATCTTGGATGTCAAAGTGGCAGTAATNACTGCCCAGTACATGGAATACATCGAATTGATGCAGGCCTTAGAGCTGGANCTGGCCGGCGAGTATCTGCTGATGGCNGCGATGTTGGCAGAAATTAAGTCGCGGATGCTGTTGCCGCGTCCAGAGGCAGATGACGAAGAAGACGATCCGCGTGCCGAGTTAATTCGTCGCCTACAGGAATACGAACAGATCAAGACCGGTGCCGAACGCCTCGATGAAGTACCCCGGGTAGAAAGGGAACTTTTCGTCGCCGGGGCGAACAAACCTGAACTTGTGCGTCAGCATGCGGACCCTGATGTGGACTTCCGTGAAGTGCTGCTGGCCATGGCCCACGTGCTGCGCCGTGCAGAAATGTTCACTGAGCATGAAATCCAGCTAGAGCCGTTATCGGTGCGTGAGCGCATGGGCAACATACTCAATCGGGTTAAACAAACCAGCGAATTTGTGCCGTTTCAAGAATTATTTGCGGTGGAAGAAGGGCGGCTCGGTGTTGTGGTCACATTTTTGGCAATCATGGAACTGGTGCGTGAATCACTGCTGGAATTCCAGCAGGCTGAAGCGTTTGCGCCAATCCATGTGCGCGCAGGTACTGGTGCTGTTCAGGGTGGGCCTTTGGCTGACTTTGCGGCAATCGACGCTCAATACTCCGGTCAAGATGCGTCTGCGGAGGAGGATATTTCGTGAGCACAGAAGTTGAAGAATTAGCGGCCGAAAAAGTCGCGCAGATCATTGAAGCTGCGTTACTTGCGGCCGAGGGTCCGGTGACAGTGGATGGGCTGTTTAAGCTGTTTCGCGATGGCGAACTGGGTGCAGAAGAGGGGCGTAAAAAAGTTCGCCAGGTAATCAAAGATCTGCAGGCAAATAATAGCGAAAGAGGCATTGAACTGGTGCAAGTGGCGTCGGGCTATCGATTTCAGGCGCGCCAAGATCTGAGTCCCTGGGTCAGTAGGCTGTGGGACGAAAAACCACCGCGCTATACCCGGGCGTTGTTGGAAACGCTGGCGATCATTACCTACAAGCAGCCGGTGAGTCGTGGTGATATTGAGCAAATCCGTGGCGTCGGCGTTAGCCAGAATATTATGCGCACGCTGTTGGAACGAGAGTGGATAAAAATTGTCGGACAGCGCGAAGCGCCAGGCCGCCCTGCGATTTATGGTACGACCAAGGCGTTCTTAGATTATTTCGGAGTGCGCAGCTTGGATCAGTTGCCGCCGTTGGATGAAATACGCGAAATGATTGAGCCGGTTATCGAGGCTGAAAAAGCCGCAGCTGAGGCGGCCGCCAAGGCAGCGTCCGCGAGTGCAGAAAATTCAGTCACTGAGGAAGACACTGTGGCTGAGGAAGTGGCCGAGAGCCCCGAAGAACCAGCAGTTGCAGACGACATTACCGCAGGGCAGCCTGCAGACTCTGAAGCAACCGACAGCAGTGCAGTGCAACACGCCGCACCCGCTGAGGACGTGTAGCGTGGCGCCCCAGCAATCGCAAGCGGACCAAGGCGACGGTGAAAAACTGCAGAAGGTATTAGCGGCGCAAGGACTCGGGTCGCGCCGCCAGATGGAAAACTGGATTACCGAAGGTCGTGTCAGCGTCAACGGTACTCTCGCGCATCTAGGACAGCGGGTCTCGGCAGCGGATCAACTTGAAGTTGATGGTCAAAGACTCGGTGATCGACGCGCCAATGCGCCGCAAATTTTGTTGCTGAACAAGGCCGGTGGCACGGTATGCAGTCGCCGTGATCCGGAGAAGCGGCCGACTATTTTTGATCAGTTGCCGCGTTTACGAGAGGGGCGCTGGATAACTGTGGGCCGTTTGGATATGGCGACAACAGGTTTGCTGCTACTTACTAATGATGGCGAACTTGCCCACAAATTAATGCACCCCTCTACTGGGATGGATCGGGAGTACGCCGTACGGATTAACCGCAAGCTCGATGACGACGCATTGCAGCAACTGCTTAGTGGGGTGGTAGTAGAAGGCGAACAAATGCGCTTCTCTGATATTCGCTATTACAACGGCAGCGAAAATAATTTTTGGTACCACGTGGCGCTGATGGAAGGTAAGAACCGCGAGGTCCGACGTTTATTTGATGCCGTGGGTGCCACGGTCAGCAGGCTCAAGCGGGTCCGTTATGGGCCAGTGATTTTACCGTCGTGGCTAACCGTGGGGCAGTGGGCGTCAATGCAGTTGGACGACATACGCCGCCTATATAAGTTGTTGCGGATGCCTACGGCCAAAAGTGTGGATTCTCAGGCCGCGCAGCGGCTCAAGCGCTCAAAAGTAGCTAAAACCAGTTGTTTGGTGCCTTACCCAGATTTGCCGGAGCGCTAATTAAGTCAGCCATGAGCGGGCGTCCAACTGTGCCCCGGTAGCAGGCAGAGGATGCTTGATCAGGTTAGGTATTAAGCTCCCCGCGAGCAAGAATAAAAACAGGCCCATATGCTTTTCCGGGATTGGTAGGGTTTGCGGATCCTCCAACGGATAAGCCTCACGCCGCATAGCGGTGCGAGTGCCTCCGGGGTTAACGCTATAAACGCGTATTTTTCCGGCTGTTTCGGTTTCGTCAGCGAGAATTTGGCTGAGACCTTCCAAGGCAAATTTTGATGCCGAGTAGGCACCCCAATAGGCACGGCCTTGGATGCCGACACTGGACGAAACATGAATCACACAGCCGGGGTCGCCCTGATCGAGTAAGTCGAACAGCCCCTGATTCAACATGAATACCGCATTCACATTAGTCTGCATCACCGTCTGCCATTGGTCGGCGGGGTAATGCACCAGCGGAATCTTCGGCCCCAGCATGGACGCGCAGTGCACGAGGCCTTGCAGGCTGCCGTAGTGGCCGCTGATTGACTCGGCCAAAGCGCTTACGGTGTCGGTATCCAATTGCGCTAAATCGCAGGGCACGATTACAGGGTCGGTGGACGTATGTTGTTTGATCCAATCGAAAACCGCCTCTAATTTCGTGCGGGTTCGGCCTAATAATATGACGTCGGCGCCGAAGCACGCTAACGACTTGGCGAGAGCCTTACCGATGCCATCGCCGGCGCCGGTGACCACAATGCGTTTACCGACTAGGGTGCTAGGAGCCAGCGCATTGTCAAGAAACGAGGGCCACGCTGCTATTTCGCTGTCTAATTCAGGGTAGTTTTCGATCGCGTTATGGGTCATAGAAGTTCTGTTCTCAAGCAGGCTTGCGTGCGTGCACGATGTAGTTAGTGCTGGTGTCGTTGTCTAAACGGCAGCTGCGGGTGAGTGGATTGTAGTGCAGGCCACTGATGTCCAGCACATCCAAACCGGCGTCGCGCAACGCTTGTGCTAGTTCGCTTGGTTTAATGAATTTGCTGTACTCATGGGTACCGCGCGGCAAAATATTCAAAACGTACTCTGCGCCTAGGATTAGCATGACATAAGANTTTGGGTTGCGATTGATNGTNGAAAAGAANAAATCGCCGCCGGGTTGTGCAAGCTCTGCGCAGGCTTTCACGGTATCTGCGTAAGCTGTGACATGCTCAAGCATCTCCATGCAGGTCACTGTGCGGAATTCACCGGCGCGGTCTTGCACTAATTGCTCAGCCGTTGACTCTAGGTATTCAATGTCAACGCCCGCCTCTAGAGCATGTAGCTTGGCGACCCCGAGAGCTTTACTGGCCATGTCGATGCCCAGAGTTGCGCTGCCAGCGCTGGCCATTGACTCGCTGAGAATGCCGCCGCCGCAGCCGATATCAACGGTTGGGCCGGCGTTTAGGTCTGTGCGTTGGCGAATATAGTCGAGCCGCGCGGGATTGATGTCGTGCAGCGGCTTGAAATCGCCATTTGGGTCCCACCAGCGATGGGCCAATGCATCAAATTTTTCAATTTCCGGTGCGTCGACGTTGGCTTCGGNTTGCATATTTGTTCCTGAATAGCGGTGCGTGGCGAGGGTGTGGAAAGGCTAGCTGAGTTGCAGTTGCCAGCGCTGAGCCTTNCGACACAGCTCGTCGATGTTAATCTTTTGCAATTGTCCGTCACTGACCAATGTATTGCCGGCAATCATGACGGTGGTGACCGCCGAGCCACTACTATTGTGCACAAGGCTTGCGAAAGGATCGTGAATCGGAACCATATTCGCTAGCTGGGTATTAATGGCAATTAAGTCGGCACTCTTACCGACTTCCANTGAGCCGATGTCTTGTTCTAGGCCGAGTGCGCGAGCGCCNTCTAAGGTTGCCATTTGCAGCATATCCTTAGCTTGGCCTTGGGTGGGGTCGGCATTGCTATGTTTTGCCAGCATACCGGCCAGACGCATTTCGGCGAAAAGGTCCTGGGTGTTATTTGATGCGGCACCGTCGGTGCCAAGGGCGACGATAACTTCCTGGGCCTGCAGTTCGGCNACTGGACAGGTGCCGCTAGCCAGCTGCATGTTCGAGGTTGGGCAGTGCACCACACTGGCTTTGGCGGCAGCGACCATGTCGATTTCTGCTGCGGTCAATTGGGTCATGTGCACGGTTTGCAGCCGTGGCCCGAGTAATCCTGTATCGCGCAACAACTCGACGTGGCCGTGCCCAAGTTGTTCGTGGGCTTGGGCCACCTCGCGCTGGGTTTCGTGTAGATGAATTTGCACCGCCGCTTCGAGCTCGTCTGCATACATGGCAATCTGATTCAGATGTTTACGCTCGAGGCTATAAGCGCTATGCGGCCCGAACGCGACTCTGATCAGTGGGTGATGTCGATACTCGTCGTATAACGCCATAGTTTTATGCAGTGCGTCGTCGGCGTCGCGACTCCATGACGTGGCAAAGTTGATGATCGGTGCGGTAATTTGGCAGCGCATGCCGGTTTGATGGGCAACGCGCGCCACGGTTTCTGGAAAAAAATACATGTCAGCAAGGGTAGTGGTGCCCGACAACAGCATCTCGGCAAGGGCCAGTTCAGTGCCCAGAGCCACCGCTTGGGCGTCCATGTATTTTGCCTCAAAGGGCCAAATAGCCTCCTGCAGCCATTCTTGCAGAGCCAGGCCGGCGCCAACACCGCGCATCAAGCTCATGGCTGCGTGTCCATGGGCATTGACCAGCCCCGGCAGCAAAATTTGATCTTGCAGGTGCGTATGCGCGCAGTCAGGAAATTGCTGTATCAAATCACTGATGGGTGCCACTGCAGTAATGCGACCATCGCCTACCGCAACGCCGTGATCGGTAAGCGCAATATTGTTCGGCGCGATGGGCAATAACCATGTCGCGCTGAGAAGAAATTCTGGGGTTTGCATGGGTCAAGTATAGCGTCCTGCGCGGGCGTGGTCTTGGCCAGAGTAGGTGTTTTAGCAGCCGCAGCCGTGGGTCCGCGGAGGTCATTCTTAAGCGAAAAATAACCTCGCTTGTGTTAACATATTGGGCTGATTTTAACCGCGTTGATCAAGATTTATGTCCGATACGTTGCCCCCTGATTTGCCACCCGATAGTCGGGATATTTCCCCGGTAAATATCGAGGATGAACTGCGGCAGTCCTACCTAGATTACGCCATGAGCGTGATCGTTGGGCGTGCACTACCGGATGTGCGTGACGGCTTGAAGCCGGTGCATAAACGGGCTCTGTTCGCCATGAACGAGCTGAATAACACCCATAATCGCCCCTACGTAAAGTCCGCTCGTGTGGTTGGCGATGTTATTGGTAAGTATCACCCCCACGGAGACAGCGCGGTCTATGAAACGGTCGTGCGTATGGCCCAAGATTTCTCCATGCGCTATCTGCTGGTGGACGGCCAGGGCAACTTTGGCTCCATTGACGCCGACCCGCCTGCTGCGATGCGCTATACCGAAGTGCGCATGGCCAAAATGGCCTCGGAGCTGCTGGCCGATCTAGATAAAGACACGGTGGATTTCGTCAATAATTATGACGATACCCTGACCATGCCCGAAGTTTTGCCCACCCGGGTGCCCAACCTGCTGGTCAACGGCAGCTCGGGTATCGCCGTTGGCATGGCCACAAACATCCCGCCGCACAATCTCACCGAAGTAACCAACGCCTGTTTGCAGATGTTGGAACAACCGGAAATTTCTGTAGATGAGCTGATGGAGTACATCCAGGGCCCAGATTTCCCAACGGGTGCGATGATTAACGGTCGTGCAGGCATTGTGCAGGCTTACCGCACCGGCCGTGGCAAGATTTATGTGCGCGCCAAGGCAGATGTGGAGACCGATAAGTCTGGACGCGACCGGATCATCATTACAGAAATTCCTTACCAGCTGAATAAAGCCCGGCTGATAGAAAAGATCGCCGAGCTGGTTAAAGAAAAGCGCGTGGAAGGCATTACAGAATTGCGCGACGAGTCGGATAAAGATGGGCTGCGGGTAGTGATTGAGTTGCGCCGCGGGGAATCTGGCGAAGTGGTGCTGAATAACCTCTACGCGCAAACTCAATTGCAGACTGTATTCGGTATCAACTGTGTGGCCTTAGTTGACGGCCAGCCGAAGCTTCTAACCTTGAAGGAAATGTTGGAAGCGTTCTTGCAACATCGCAAGGAAGTGGTAACCCGCCGTAGCTTGTACCTGCTGCGCCGAGCGCGTCAGCGCGGCCATATCTTAGAAGGCCAGGCTGTAGCCCTCGCGAACATCGACGCGGTCATAGAATTAATTAAGAGTTCGCCCTCGGCTGCGGATGCACGCGAAGCGTTAATGGAGAAGCGTTGGCATGCGCCTGCGCTGTTTGAATTACTTGAGCGCGTTGGCAGTGACGCCTGTAGACCAGAAGCCTTGAGTGAAGACTTTGGTTTTACTGGTGATCTGTACCGTCTAACCGAAGAGCAGGCCCAGGCCATTTTGGAAATACGTCTGCATCGTCTAACCGCCATGGAGCAGAGCAAGCTCATGGAGGATTATCAGGGCGTGCTTGATGAAATCGCCGACCTATTAGATATCCTTGGCTCCTATGAGCGCCTGATCAGTGTGGTTAGAGAGGAGCTGATAGACGTTCGTGATACCTACGGTGATGAGCGTCGTACCGAGATCATAGCCAGTCAACAGGATCTCTCTGACGAAGACCTGATTACCGAAGAAGAATTGGTGGTCACGATTTCCCATCAAGGCTATGCCAAAACGCAGCCGCTGGATACCTACCAGGCCCAGCGTCGCGGCGGTCGCGGCAAGGCCGCAACGTCGGTAAAGGACGAGGACTTTGTTGAACACTTAGTNATTACCAATTCGCATAATTCGCTATTGTGTTTCTCCAATCAGGGCAAGGTTTATTGGTTGCGGGTATTCCAAATCCCNCAAGGCAGTCGCGGTGCTAAGGGCCGGCCNATGATCAACTTGCTGCCATTGGCCGGTGATGAGCGNATNACCGCGGTTTTACCGATTGCCGAATACACCAGTGATCACTTTGTATTTATGGCAACAGCGAACGGCACGGTGAAAAAGACGCCGTTAGAACAATTTTCGCGTCCGCGCCCAAGTGGCCTTATCGCGTTAGATCTTGAAGAAGGCAATACCCTCATCGGCGCAGCCATTACTAATGGCAGCAGTGATGTGATGTTGTGCTCAAGTGCCGGCAAGGCTGCGCGCTTTAANGAATCCGATGTTCGAGCCATGGGTCGTACCGCCAAAGGCGTGCGGGGTATACGTTTAGCTGCCCAGCAGCGGGTGATCTCACTGATTATTCCCGAGGCAGAAGGTTACTTGCTGACCGCTAGCGAAAACGGCTTTGGTAAACGTACACCGTTGGCAGATTTCCCCATGCGTGGACGCGGTGCGCAGGGCGTAATCGCCATGCAAACCAGTGAGCGTAATGGGCAATTGGTCAGTGCCGTGCAGGTGTTCAGTGGCGACGAACTTATGTTGATTTCGAATACCGGTACATTGGTTCGTACGGATTCGGATGGTGTATCTGTTGTGGGTCGCAATACTCAAGGCGTGCGTCTGATTAATCTTAAAGAAGATGAGGTGCTCAACAGCGTTGAGCGTATTGCTGAACAAACCCTCGAGCAGGCCGGTGATGAAGGCTCGGCGGCGACAGATGACAGCCAAGTAGACAGCGACACCTCGGCGGATGCAGACGACTAGCCTGACCGACAGTAAGCGCGAGAACCACCCAACTGACAACTAGAATCGTGGAGACAATAGTGCATCGCACTCACAATTTTTCTGCCGGACCGGCAGCCTTGCCGACCGAAGTTTTGCAGCAGGCTGCAGAAGAAATGCTCGACTACCAGAGTAGTGGCATGTCGGTGATGGAAATGAGCCATCGCAGTTCCATCTTTGTCGATATTGCCGCCCGTGCCGAGGCCGACTTGCGCGAGTTAATGGGTATCTCCGACGATTACCATGTATTGTTTTTACAGGGCGGGGCGACCGGACAGTTTGCCGGNATTCCGTTAAATCTGACCGCGCCTGGCGACACTATGGACTTTATCGANACNGGTGCGTGGTCGAAAAAAGCGATTAAAGAGGCCGGTAAGTACTGTCGAGTTAATGTCGCTGCAAGCAGNAGTGACAGNAACTACGATCACATTCCCGACCCGGCNAGTTGGCAATTGTCAGCTGATGCTAAGTTACTGCACATCTGTTCTAACGAAACTATTGGTGGGGTGCAGTTTAAAGACTTTCCTGAAAGCCCGGGTACCTTGGTTGCCGACATGTCGTCGGATATTTTGTCGCGCCCCGTGGATGTNAATCGATTCGGTNTGATCTATGCCGGTGCGCAAAAGAATATTGGNCCCGCTGGGCTCACNGTGATCATCGTCCGTAAAGATTTGTGCGGTAATGCGCGTACCGAAACGCCGACCTTCCTAGATTACGCCGTACAAGCCGATGCCGACTCCATGTCAAATACACCACCCACCTANGGGTGGTATCTGGCCGGNCTGGTATTTGCTTGGGCGAAAGCCCAAGGGGGGTTGCAGGCCATTGCGGAGCACAATGCGGCTAAAGCGAAGCTGCTTTACGATGCCATAGACGGCAGTAATTTTTATACCGCGCCGGTCCATGAGGCGGTGCGCTCAACTATGAACGTACCATTTACGCTCGCCGATGCGGAGTTAGATAAAGCATTTTTAAGTGGTGCCGAAGCACGAGGACTATTTAATCTCAAAGGGCACCGTAGTGTGGGTGGCATGCGCGCAAGCATCTACAACGCGGTACCCATGGCTGCGGTAGAATCGTTAGTGAGTTTCATGAGCGAATTTGAAAATGAGCACGGATGACGACGCGCTACAGCCGTTACGGCAGCGAATAGACGCCATTGACCAGCAGCTACTAAAGCTGTTCAACGAGCGTGCCCAGTGTGCTTTAGAGGTGGGCGAAATAAAGCAGGGTCAGCCGACTGAGCAAGCGCCAGTATTTTATCGACCCGAGCGCGAAGCGCAGATACTGCGCCGTTTGCAGGGCGATAATGTTGGGCCACTGTCCGACCAAGATGTGGCGGGATTATTTCGTGAGGTTATTTCCTGCTGTTTGAATTTAGAGCAGCCGCTGACAGTAGCTTACTTTGGGCCGGCGGGCACNTATACGGAAGCAGCTGCNGTAAAGCAATTNGGCCATTTCGCCAACACNCAGCCCATGGCCTCGATTGATGAAGTGTTCCGTGAAGTGGAGTCCCANGCGGTGCACTATGGTGTCGTGCCGGTGGAGAATTCCACCGAGGGCATGGTCAATCATACCCTAGACTGTTTTCTGAGCAGCCAGTTGCGCATCTGCGCAGAGGTGGAACTACCTATTCACCACGCGCTTATGCGTTTGGAGTCTGCCGAGGGCGAGATTCGCGAAATTCGCTCTCATGCGCAAAGTCTTGCCCAATGTCGGGGTTGGCTCGACCAACACCATCCGGGCGTGCCCCGGGTCGTGGTCGCAAGCAATGCCGAAGCNGCGCGCCAAGCGGCTGCCGATCCGAGTGTGGCCGCAATTGCNGGAGAGATGGCGGCGGATCGCTATAAATTACGTATGCTTTCAACGCGCATTGAGGACCACCCGGACAACAAAACGCGCTTCTTAGTGCTGGGCAACCAGAANGTAGGNCCCAGCGGCAGTGATAAGACGTCGATATTAGTTTCTGTCCGCAACGAGCCTGGCGCATTGTTACGTGTACTAGAGCCCTTCCAGCGCTTTGACATCAGCCTTTCTAGAATTGAAACCCGGCCTGCGCGGTCTGGTGACTGGTCCTATGTATTTTTTATCGACTTTGATGGTCACCAGTCTGACCCCAATGCCACCAGTGTGATCGAAGCGATCGGTGATGTGGCGTTGGAAGTGCGGTGTTTGGGGTCCTATCCAAAAACTGTGGTGCCTGCATGATCGATAATGTTAACCAGCGTATAGCCGCCCTTCAGCCCTACAAACCGGGCAAGCCCATTGAGGAATTGGCCCGAGAATTAGGCATCAACGATATCGTTAAGCTTGCGAGTAACGAAAACCCGTTGGGTCCCTCGCAAGCAGTCACGGATGCTATTGCCGAGGCAAGCACGCAATTACCGCGGTACCCCGATGGCAGTGGTTATGAGCTAAAACAGGCGCTTGCTGAACGATTGCGGGTAGATACCACGCAAATCACCTTGGGCAATGGTTCTAATGATGTATTGGATCTGATTGCGCGAGTTGCCCTGCAGCCAGGTAGTGAGGCCATCATTGCTGAGCATAGCTTCGTGGTATACCGACTTGCGGTGACCTGCTGCGGCGGTGATCTGGTAACGGTGCCAGCGAAAGACTATGGCGCTGACTTGGATGCAATGCTTGCAGCAGTGACTGAACGCACTCGGGTAGTGTTTCTTGCCAACCCGAATAACCCGACGGGCACTTGGGTTCCAGAGGCCGCGATAGAGAATTTCTTGCAGCAAGTCCCTACAAATGTATGGGTAGTTCTGGACGAGGCGTATTTTGAATACGTGGATGAACCAGCTTACGGCAATGGTATAGCGCTACTCGATAAATACCCTAACCTCATCGTGACCCGCACCTTTTCCAAGATCTATGGTTTGGCCGCGGTGCGTCTCGGCTACAGTGTCAGCAGTGCAGCATTTGCAGATTTACTCAACCGCGCTCGGCAGCCCTTTAACGTAAATGGTTTGGCCATGGCCGCTGGCCTAGCCGCGTTAGCAGATGAGGATTACTTGCAGCGCAGTCGTACACTAAACCAGCAGGGCATGACCCAGATTACCCAAGGGCTTACAGCCGAGGGGTATTCTTACATCCCGTCTGTGGGCAATTTCGTTGCCTTCGACAGCGGTCGAGCAGGTGCTGACGTATTCGGCGAACTGTTGCAGCAAGGCGTTATCGTGCGGCCGATCGCCGAATATGGATTGCCTAATCATGTGCGCGTGAGCATTGGCTTGCCGATAGAAAACGAACGATTTTTAGCCGCACTCGCAGCACTAGGGTCAGCTTGATATGACCGTACGCAACCTTGTGGTTGTCGGTGTTGGACTAATTGGTGGTTCGTTAGCCGCAGCCGCGCGGGCCAAAGGTCTTGCCGAGCGCATTATTGGCATTGAATCCAATCCACAATCGGCGAATTACGCTTTAGCACAAGGGTTAGTGGATGAGATTGTTGCTGAAGTGCCTGACGATACTGACCTGTGCGCCTTGTGCGTTCCCAGCGATTTAGTTGCTGAATGGGTGCTCAAGCTCGCAGATCATGCCGCCACGGTCATTGACGTTGGCAGTGTTAAAGCGCCCATCGTTGAAGCGGTGCAAACAGCCGCATCGCCAGTGACTAACTTTGTGCCCTGTCATCCCATAAGCGGTTCGGAAAAAAGTGGTCCCACTGGTGCCGATGCTCAGTTGTTTGATGGCTGTGCGGTAGTGATCACACCGTTACCTCAGGGTGATGGGCAGCGGCAAGCCCAAACCGAGGAATTCTGGCAGCGTCTGGGTACTCGGGTGCAGGTCATGTCCCCCGCAGAGCATGATCAGACCCTAGCAGTGACCAGCCATTTGCCCCATTTGTTGGCCTTCGCCTTTATGCAGCGGGTGACCCCGTCCCATACTGGGTTGACTGGTGGTGGTTTTCGCGATTTCACCCGCATTGCTGGTGCCGATCCGGAGTTGTGGTGGCGCATTCTGCGCTTAAACAAAGACTCGGTGATCGAGAGTGCGCGTCAGTTCGGTGATGATCTGCAGGAGCTTATTGCCGCCATTGAGAACAACGACAGCACGGTAGGTCTTGCCCATTTGCGCAATGCTGTGCAGAAAAAAACCTCAACGAAGACGAATGGTCATGAATAAATCCATACCGGTNTTGGCCATTGATGGCCCCAGTGGNTCAGGCAAGGGTACCTTAGCCGCTCGCATGGCCGCCGAGTTGGGCTGGCATTTGCTGGATTCCGGNGCNTTGTACCGCATTGTTGCNGCAATNGCCGTGCGACGCGGCTTGGATGTTGAGCAAGAGCAAACCATGTGCGAGTTNGCTCAATCTNTGGATATCGCGTTCCCAGACGGTCGTGTNCGGGTGNATGAACTAGACCTTACTGACGAAATTCGTACCGAAGATATAGGGGTAATGGCTTCTCGGGTAGCGGCGCTGCCGGCAGTGCGCGCGGCGATTTTAGAGCTGCAACGCAACTTTGCCCAAGCGCCTGGCTTGGTGGCTGATGGGCGTGATATGGGTACGGTAGTCTTCCCCCATGCGGGGCTCAAAATCTTCCTTGATGCGAGCGCCGAGGCGCGTGCGGAAAGACGTTATAACCAGTTGAAAAACAAAGGTTTGAGTGTTAGTTTGCGCGACCTTCTCGAGCAGATCGAAGAACGAGATGCGCGAGATAGAGAACGTGCAACAGCGCCGTTAAAAGCGGCAAGTGACGCGCTGCTAATCGACAGCACCCAGATGACTATAGAAGAGGTGTGTACCACGGTTATGCAGGCAGCGAAGCAGCGACTTTTATAACAAGCAAGTCTACTGCNGCTGCGATTGGGGTAAGGAACCTCGCAAGTGTTCAACATTTGCGTCCAATCACCGAATGACGCGGAGCCAACAACGCTTCAAAGCGCTGTGCACATAACATTAACTAACCAACGGAGAGACGGCTGCGCACACTGTCGTTTTGACACGCCCTTGCTGCCACGCCGACCACACTTATGAGCGAATCTTTTGCCGACCTATTTGAAGAAAGTTTACAAACCATCGAGATGGCACCTGGGTCCATCGTAACCGGCACGGTGGTAGATATAGATGACGATTGGGTCATCGTTCACGCAGGCCTCAAGTCAGAAGGGGTCATTCCAAAGAATCAATTTCTCAACGAAGAAGGCGAATGCACACTCAGCATAGGCGACCAAGTGAAGGTTGCTATGGAAGTGGTAGACGATGGCTTCGGAGAAACACGACTATCTCGTGAAAAAGCTCGCCGCGCCGAATCTTGGCAGCAACTCGAAGAGGCCAGCGAAAAGAGCGAAGTAGTGGTTGGCATTATCAACGGTAAGGTTAAAGGCGGTTTCACAGTCGACGTTAACGACATNCGCGCCTTCTTGCCCGGTTCACTGGTGGACATTCGCCCATTGCGCGAAACCGCTCACCTAGAAGGTAAGCCGCTAGAATTTAAAGTGATTAAGTTGGACCAGAAGCGTAACAACGTAGTGGTCTCACGGCGCGCAGTCCTTGAAGAAGAGAACAGCCACGAACGCGATGCGTTACTGGCGTCAATGCAAGAAGGTCAGGACGTTAAAGGTATTGTTAAGAACCTGACTGACTACGGTGCATTCGTTGACCTTGGTGGTGTNGACGGCTTACTGCACATTACCGATATGGCNTGGAAGCGTATTCGTCATCCAAGCGAAATGGTTAATGTGGGAGACGAAGTTGACGTGCGCGTTCTNAAGTTCGACCGCGAAAAGAATCGCGTCAGCCTAGGTATGAAGCAACTGGGCGAAGATCCATGGGTCGATATTATTCGTCGTTACCCAGAAGGTGCGCGGGTAACCGCTACTGTGACCAACCTCACCGACTACGGCTGCTTTGCTGAAATCGAATCCGGTGTTGAGGGTCTAGTGCACGTTTCTGAAATGGATTGGACCAACAAGAATATTCACCCCTCAAAGGTGGTTTCAGTTGGCGACGAGACCGAGGTGATGGTTTTGGACATCGACGAAGATCGTCGTCGTATCTCCTTGGGTATCAAGCAATGCCGACCGAATCCATGGGAAGAGTTCAGCGTCAGCCACGGTAAGAACGAAAAGATTACCGGTAACATTAAGTCCATCACCGACTTCGGTATCTTCATCGGTCTCGACGGCGGTATCGATGGATTGGTACACCTGTCCGATATCTCATGGAATGAGCCGGGTGAAACTGCTGTTCGTCGTTACTCGAAGGGCGAAGAGGTAGAAACTATCATCTTGTCCGTGGATCCAGAGCGAGAGCGTATCTCGCTGGGCATCAAGCAGTTAGATCAGGATCCGTTCAGCGATTACACCGCAGTAAATGACCGCGGCACCATCGTTAAAGGAAAGGTCATCGAAACCGACGTTAAAGAAGTGGTTATCGAGCTGGCTGAAGATGTAACTGGCATCATGAAGGCTTCCGAGATCAGCTTGGATCGGGTTGAAGACGCGCGTTCTGTACTTGCAGTAGACGATGAAGTAGAAGTTAAGATCATCAACGTTGACCGCAAGAACCGCACCATCGGTTTGTCTATCAAGGCGAAGGATGTGGAAGAAGAGCGTCAGGCTGTGCGCGATCATCAGAAACAAGAGAGCGACCGTTCTGGGCCTGCAACTCTTGGTGATCTGATCAAAGCTCAGATGAACCAAAACGAAGACGAATAAGCTGTAACTGGAGCAGAGTGCAGGGTTAGGTGATGACAGACATCAGCATGACCAAGTCGGAATTGATTGAACGCATCGTTGCTGCACAGGCGCGATCGTCCAATGCGCAACTTAACAGCAAAGATGTTGAGTTTGCGGTCAAGACGATGTTGGAACAGATGTCCCAGACCTTAGCGTCTGGAGACCGTATAGAAATACGCGGTTTTGGCAGCTTTTCACTGCACTATCGTGCACCGCGCATAGGGCGCAACCCTAAGACCGGCGAGTCTGTGGGGCTGTCAGGCAAGCATGTCCCGCACTTTAAGCCCGGTAAAGAGTTGCGTGATCGGGTGAACGCCTCCCTGCACGCAGACAGCAGCGAGCAAGGGTCAGCGCCCTCGTCAGCGGACGCCAACCAAGATAACGTCTAATCGCGCCCTTAGGCNGCCAGGAAGACAGTGAACGGACTTAAATCCATCGCATTATTCCTGGCCATGGCCACAGCCTTCCTGTTTGCCGCGCTTGCGGTCAACCAAGAACAAGTCGCACTCACATTCGCCATATGGCAAACCCCNTTTACCCTNAGTATCTTTTGGTGGCTACTGGGCGCTTTGGTGATCGGCATCCTACTTGGCGTGTTGTACGGCAGTTGGCTGAATATTCGTTATCGGTTTGCTAATCGACGCCTGCGTAAAGCTTTGGCGAAAGCAGAGCAGCAATTGGCTCAACAGGCCACAGACAACACTTAAGCACCAACGAGCTAAGGGCCTACTGCCCAGTGCGTCATGGGCCGCTAGGTGGGCNGCGCGCGAGCACTAAGCTAGTGAAACATCNAAAAAAGGAGATGTTTCATGTTCGTAGTCGACTTAATCCCCGATTCAATCTGTAGCAGCAAGCCCATTCCCGCAAGGCCGCAAGCNAGGCTCGCAAATTTTTGGTTAGTTGGTGTGTTTATAGTACTGGCGCTCATCAGTTGTAGCCTGCAGGCCGCCGAAGAGCGAAGCAGCGCTGCCACAGAGACCCCAGAGCTTGTCTACCTGAATACGGCCACTGCCCAAGAACTTAAGGAGCGTCTTATAGGTGTTGGGCAGCGTCGGGCTGAAGCGATTGTGGCTTATCGTGAACGAGTGGGTGACTTCCGCAATGACGACGAGTTGTCCCAGGTCAGAGGCATTGGGCCGCATGTATTAAGTGCTAATAAAACGCGGATTTCTTATGCCCCCAGTGGGCGCCCAGCAGCTGCGAATAGCAGGGCCGCGAAGCGCAGTCTCGCGGAAAAAAATTAACGGCGGCGGCAACATTTCGACCGTCCCTGTTTGGCGCTATAGTAAATCCCATAGGGCCATGGAGGGGCGGTATGAACAGAGTCTGGACACCATTGTGTGCACGCATGGGAATCGATGTCCCAATCTTCGGATTTGCCCATGATGTGCAAGTGGTCGCCGCTATTACCAACGCCGGAGGGTATGGTGTTTACGGCGCTACCCGCCGCTTTCCCCATGAGATCAAAGAAGAGCTAAAACAGATCCGTGCCCTAGTGGGAGACAAGCCCTTTGGGGTGGACTTAGTGCTGCCTCCTGGCATGCCTACCCACAACTCCCGGGACGCCATAGAAGCCGAGATTCCCCAGGAACATAGAGACTTTGTTAAACAACTCACTGACCGTTATGAGGTGCCTCCAGCC
The DNA here is from genome assembly GCA_002690405.1 of Gammaproteobacteria bacterium. Lineage (GTDB taxonomy): Bacteria > Pseudomonadota > Gammaproteobacteria > Pseudomonadales > Azotimanducaceae > UBA4421. The sequence continues at coordinate 3,538 of NZEI01000009.1, read as the reverse complement.
AGCGCGCCGGGGATGCGCACGCGATTTATTCGTTCCGCAGAAATAGAACAGGAACAGATCCGTGTGATTATGGAGTCCGATGTGGACATGATGGCCTGCGGTATTGGCGCGCCGCGAGACGTGGTAGAAGAAGCTAAAGACCGGGGTAAAACCACGCTGGCGCTNATTGGCAGCCCCCATCANGTGCCCCGGGCGCTCCAAGCCGGGGTAGAGATCATTGTGGCCCAGGGCTACGACGCGGGTGCGCATACTGGTCCTATCGGCACCTATTCTCTGGTGCCGCAAATTGTCGATGCAGCNGGAGACGTGCCCGTNTTGGTGGCTGGTGGTGTTGCCACTGGGCGGCATATCGCTGCAGCACTTGCCATGGGTGGNCAGGGNGTATGGCTCGGCACTGCGTGGCTGTTGTCCAGCGAACATCAGGGCCANATGCATCCAGTGAATACTGCCAANCTAAAAGAGGCGGGCAGTGCAGATACCGTGATCACCCGTTCAGAAAGTGGTAAACCGTTCAGGCAAGTACGCACCGGGTGGAGCCAGGCTTGGGAAGCCGAGGACGCGCCAAAGCCGCTGAAAATGCCNATGCAAGACGTGCTGGTAGGTGACNTATTGGGCGCGATAGAAGAACACGACATCGANCCGTTGATACACTCAGGCGCAGGCCAGAGCATTGCCTACTTCGACGAGGTAAAGCCGGTTGCGCAGATCATGGATAATCTGGTCAGTGAAGCCAGCTCCGTATTACAGCACCAGCAGCANTTTNTACGCGCCATAGGCCCNAAATAAATCGNCCANATATNNANNCAAACCATGCTNCCAACCCTCCAAAAANTGAGCACTGANGTGCCAAATTCTGCCCGCCAGCGTCATCGGATCGCTTGGCTANCNATGTTGATTGGCGCCGTNATTGCGGGTGGTTGTGGGGGTTTAAACCTCGAGTCGAAGCCGGCTCAGCCCACCAACTTGTCTGGAACATGGCAATTGGATACAGCAGCTTCAGACAGCGCTGACGGGCTAAAAGGCCGGCCCTCACGAAGGCTCGAGCGCAACGAAACCGTGCGCGATGAAATCCAGCGCATTAGCCGAGGATCTGGTCTGGTATTCATCGCTCAGGATTTTCAGGTGTTGAAGGCAAAACGCCTCAAGATCGAACAAGGCAGCGACTCNATGGGGGTGCAACANTGGCCGGGNGTCTACCGCGATGTTACTTGGGGCCANCGTGAACGNGGGTTGTGGCGAGTATATGCAGGCTGGGAGCGCAATGACCTATTGATACAGTCTACGACNAANGANATGCGGGTNTTAGAGCGTTATCAGCTCATCAACAATACGCAACTGCGAGTGCAAATCACCGTCAGGGCAGACGGCCAGACCAAAGAGCTGCAGCGGCTATACCGGCGCAGCGGATCGGCCAGATAAGCGCCTAGGGCGCAATATTTGGCAAAAGCGTGGCCACGAGAGTATTGCAATTGTGCTGCACGCCATTAAACTGTCGCCCTCGTTTGAGCGCTGAGGCAACTCAGCACATNATCATACGACCACTCCGCCTTAGCTCAGTTGGTAGAGCAGCTGACTGTTAATCAGCGGGTCGCTGGTTCGAGCCCAGCAGGCGGAGCCATTTCTACTATGTAATCCCGGTATTGGATGCGCGTGCGCGAGTTAATCAGCGTGCGAACGTCTGCCGTCGTCCGCCTAGTTCGAGCCCAGCAGGCGGAGCCATTAAGAATCAAAAGCTTCAAGGCGGCTTGGGTTATCTCGGCAGCGCCTCCTGCCAACCTGCATTCAGGCGCTCTGACAAAAGCGCCGCCAGTGTTGCGTGCTGTGGGGTACCTGCCAAGTTGTGAAATTCCGATGGGTCGTCAACCAGATCATACAGCTCTGTCAGGGTGCGGCCGTTGCCCTCCAGCGGCGCCCATTCGGTATAGCGATGAGTTGGGGTGCGCAGGGTACGCCCGTGGTAGCCCTCGCGTTTGGATTCGGCAAACGCTGCTGTTTTCCAGTCACGGTTTGGTGTTTTCAGTAGTGGCACAAAACTGCTGCCTTCCAGCGCATGGTCCGGCTGAGGCAGTCCGCTCAGCTCGACGAGAGTGGGATAAAGGTCCACTAGCTCGACTAGGCCTTTGGCGGCTGAGCCGGCGTTGGTGGCTTTGGGTAACCGTACGATCAACGGCACACGAATTGATTCGTCAAACTGCGAGCGTTTGCGCCACATACCGCCGTGCTCGCCCAGATGGAACCCATGATCGCTGGTAAAAATAACTATGGTTGAGTCGGATAAGGAAAGTTCATCCAGTGCGTCCAATAACTGACCCACGTATGTGTCGGTCATGGTCACCATGGCATGGTAGGCGGCAATGGCTTGTCTGTGTTGCTGCTCGGTGTGGGCGGTGTCGTCTGCGGTGATTTCTGCTGCTGGTGCTGGAATGTCATCAGTGTCGCCTGTAGCAGTGGGTGGTAACTTTATTCTGTCTAAAGGGTGTCTATCGAAAAACGCGGCTGGCCCGACCCAGGGTTGGTGCGGTTTGTGGAATCCTGCTGCGATGAAAAATGGCCTGTCCCGATTTTGTGCCATTAATTGAACAATGCGATTGGCAGTGGTGCCGTCGGGTGTCATACGTGGTGATTCATGTGTAGCTCGCCAAGATAATGGCAAGCCCGACGGACGGCCCGTTGCCGCTAAGACTTGGGCGCGTGACATGCCCTGTGCAGATTCCTTAGTCCAGGTATTGTCGCGAACTTCGGACAGATCGTGGCCTGGCAAGTAGCCGGGAAAGTGTAAGAGCAACGAGGGTTCGCGAGACGCAGCAAAGCCTGAGAAATCCCAGCTTATGGCGTGTTCATAGAGATTGTGGCCGATCTTGCCGACTCTGGCGGTAAAGTAGCCATGGTCATTAAAGTGCTCCGGGAGCATACGTAATTCGTCACCGATCTTTTGACGGGGCCATGTCGCGCCGTCATAGACATCGAGGGTCGCTGGTCGAAGCCCGCTCAGTAATGAAGCGCGGGATGGATTGCACAGTGGCGTTTGCACAAAGGCATGTTCGAAGCGCACACCTTGGCCGGCCAACTGGTCGATGTTAGGGGTTATGGCCCCCGCGTAATGGGGTCGCAGATTTGATTGGTTGTAGGCACCCAATGCCAGATTGAGGTCGTCGACGATAATAAACAGAACGTTGGGCCGGTCACCCGGTGTGAACTCTCGGGTGGGCACCGCGCTCGCTTTGAGCAAGTCAAAAGAGAGATCCTTGGACTGTGGGGTTGCCGAGTGTGCGGTGGTGAAGATCAGTAGCGCCCCGCTCAGGAATATCCACATACCTGTGTGTTTCATACACGACTTCCAAAACTAATGTCGGGCAGTCAGGAAAGACTGCCTGTTAGTGGTGTGTTTGGCAACGGCGCTAAGGCTTGTTTGCCGCGTCAGCTGTTTTGGCCGAATTTTTGTGCTCTATTTAGGCTGATGTTATTGAACAAGACTGGGAGGAAATGATTTTGTCATTGCAAGACTTAGGGGCTTTGGGAGAGTTTTTGGCTGCGATTG
>NZEI01000070.1 GCA_002690405.1 Gammaproteobacteria bacterium | reverse complement strand
GAACGGTTGCGGGGGAGTGCAGCGTGTTCTTTTCACTGCAAAGGAGCTTCGGGAACGCATGAAAAATCCGGTAGATATTCTTTTTCTGGACCACCCGCGTAGCGTGGGTGAAACCTATTTGCAGCATCAGAGATTTGCATTGCGGGTATCTGGGCAATTAATGATGGCGGCAGCCGGAGCCATGATCCACGCGGTTGTGCCAAAGCTATGCGAAACGAGCGCCAGCAGACGCATCCGGTCATTGTATCAACTGGTGCAACCACGCAATTGATCACTGACTAGAATGATATGAAGCAGGTGGCAGGCTAGTTACAGGCCTCGCGGCGCAGGGTGTAGCGTTCACCCTCCATGCCATCGAAAAGATCTTCAAGATCAGGGTGGCCGACAGGCCCGTTTTCACCGTCCAGGACCAGATTCTGCTGGCTGACATAGGCCGTGTAGTAGCTGTCAGAGTTTTCGGCCAGCAGGTGATAAAAGGGCTGGTCCTTGTGCGGGCGCAGCTCGGCCGGGATTGATTCGTACCATTCCTCGGTATTGTCGAACTCAGGATCGACATCGACAATCACCCCGCGAAACGGGTACAGGCGATGACGAACGATCGCACCAATAGAGAATTTCGCCAGATTATTATCCATCACGATTCCAACACATGACCCGCCAGCCAGCGGTGCCGTACAAGACGCAAAAACGTTTAGAAACGTTCCTTGACCTTCATGACCTGACGGCCACGATACATGCCGGTCTTCAGGTCGATGTGATGCGGGCGGTGCAGTTCACCGGTTGTCTTGTCCTCGACATAGGCATCATTCTTGAGCGCATCNTGGGCGCGGCGCATATTGCGCTTGGAGCGTGTGATTTTGGACTTTGGAACAGCCATGGGTTCGGTCTCTCGCTGACACTGAAATTTCCGGCGGCGATATACGTCGTCGCAACGGGCGTTGCGCCAACACATGCGGCGTCGGACAAGGGCGGATATGTAGGCGAAAGCCTGGCAAGTGTCAACCCAAACCGGCCTGCGATGCCAGCAGGTTTCAAAGCGGGCATGCGGCATGTGCCGTTACTTCACATTTCCGTGAAGAAGCACATTTTATTTTAGTGATTAACCAATAATTAACCAGTCTCTTCCTAGCCTGTCTCCAACGCTGCTGGACAATCCATGACAGCAGCACAGTTAATGTTTGGAGACAGATATGGATAGCCGCTTCACACCCTTCATCCTGATCCGCACGTCACGTCGCTATTTGCGGCGGCTCCATGTGATCCTTGGCAACCTTTTCGTTGTGTGCGCCGTGCTGGTCGCGCTTGGCGTTGCCAGTGCTGCTGCTGATATGCCATCAACACCACAAGCCATCACCACAGGCAACACTTCAGGGCAAGGCCGCCCAGACGGATCTGGTGCGCGGCATGCTGGCGTTACGGACAGGGCATGTGCAAATGGCCTATACCATCCTTGAGCCGATTGCCGCATCAGGGTCGCCACATGCACAATATGCGGTGGGACTGATCCTGGCCAAGCGCGGGGCGGAATTGTCGACTGACATGTTCGACACCGACACCATCAGAGCGCTCGACACCGCCGCCGCACGTGACGCCCGTCAAAAGGCCATCCGCGAGGCGCAATCGCATGACATGTTTGGCGCGGCCGCGCGACAAGGACATATCGGTGCAATCTTCGAACTGGGATTTCAATATGAGCGCGGGATCGGCACCAAAGTTGATATCGACAAGGCGCTGTCCATGTACCGCATCGCCGGTGTGAAAAACCATCTGAATGCCCAGTATAATCTGGCTGTCCTGTTATCCGCCGAAAATGGGGCAAAACCCAATCTTGGCGAGGCCTATATGTGGGCGGTGACAGCGCACCATAACGCAATCAAAAAAGGCCATAAGCTGCTGACACCCGGACTGACGGACAGCCTCGCCAGCAAGATCCGCACCCGCATCCGGCATGGTAATGCTGTACGCGCCCACCGGATCGCCGCCAAACTGACCGGTCTCGCAGTGTGAGACTGGTCCCCCAACCAAGCCATGCGCCCGTAAGACAGGGCCGCGGCCACTTGCAAATATCATCCGGGCCGATCAAACTTGATGTCATCAGCAGTTGGCGTGAGATGGGTAAAAGATGGTGCGCCTCGATGACAATCTGGCCCCGTGGCAACGGCTTGGCCCAAAATTCAAGTTGGGATTACGGGCGCGTGACGCACAGGCGTGGCTGCCCCATGAAGATGCCTTTGGAGACGCGGATCGCCGCGCCGCGCAGATTCGCCTGGCAAACCACCTTCTTGATTCGCAGCATGCCGAGGTATTCGCCACCACAGATGCCGATCACCATGCCGCACGCGAAGTTCTGGCAATGGTGATCGACAATCTGACGGATCATCATCCGGGCGATCCTCCGAAACCCCTTGATCACATTCATCCCCTCGAAGCGGCCGCCCGCATCCTGCCGGAGGATCTGTTACTGTTGACACCGCGCCGCCGCGATGGTGCCGAGGAAGCTTTGCCTGAATGGGTGCTTGTGGCGGCGGCCCTGCGCTTTCCGGCCCATTGGCGACTTGCTGACAAAATGGGCAGGCCACTGGCGGCCATTCACGAGCCCGTTCCGCATTATGCCGACATACTGGAACGGCCGATGGACCGGTTCTTTACCAATATGCAAACAGGACCTATCAGCCATCGCTGGAACTGGTCAGTGGTGACCTCGCCCGAGCTGTTCACCCCTGACCGCGCATTGAGCGCCCCTGTTGCTGTTGGCGAGGGAATTCAAAGGCTATTCGTGCGGATGGAAAGCCAGACGCTGCGCAAACTGCCCGAAACTGGCCAGATTCTCTTTACCATACGGACCTACATCGAACCGGTTCTGAAATGGGCACATATTCCCGGGGCACTTGCCGATCTGGCCACAATGCTGGCCGGCATGTCGCCGCAGATACGTGCATATAAGGGGGTAAGCCGGTATGAGGACGCGCTGCAACATCATCTTGCCAGCCTTCAGTCCTGATCCGGACCGCCAGGCCCGCGCTGTCAAAGACGCCTGCAGGTACCTTCCTCTGTCCGCGTATAGCCGGGATTGCAGGTCCAACGGTCATTCCTGACGGTTGCGTTTGCCGGTGCCACAATCCGGTTACAGGTCCCGTCTTCCCCGCTGGCAAATCCGGCAAAGCATTTGACAGAACTGCCCTGGACATAGCCATTGTCCGGCGCGACCAGTGCAACACAGACATCGCCATCTTGCTTGAAACTCGTATTGCATTGCCAGCGATCCCCGCGCAGCGTGGCATGTGGTGGCACCACCACTTTTACGCATTCATCCCCGTCCCGGCGGTATCCTGGATAGCATTGCCATCCATTCCCCTGAACATAGCCATGTGCCGGTGCGATGACAGCAATACATTGATCCTCGACACGGCGATATCCGGCGCGGCACTGCCATTCATTTCCACGCACAACACCCTGGGCGGCCATCGCGATGGCAACACAGCCCTCTCCGTCCCGCTCATAGCCGGCACGGCAGACCCAGCTGTTGCCCTGGATCATCGCATTGGGTGGTGCGGAAAACGCCACACAGGCACCGCTGTCATCCAGCGCATACCCGGCATGGCAGATCACAGCGCCGTCGCGGATATAACCATAGCTTGGCGCCGTAATACGGATGCATGACTGGTCATTCCGGACATAGCCGCTGACACAGGCCCATCCATTGGCCACTTTCACGGCATATGCAGGCGGCTGAACCGCAGTGCAGGCAGGCGGGGCGCCATCTGTTCCATCGGCAAGCCGGTAACCGTCAAGACACCGCCAGCCATTCCCCGCCATGCGGGCATTTGCCGGCATGGTACTGCCGGTCTGTATCGGCATGACCAGCGCCGCGACACGCCGGTCGCCAGCCGAGCGTTCCGCCTGATCATCGCCAACATCGATCTCACTGCTATCGGTCTCACCGCTATCGATCTCACTGCTATCGGTATCACTGCCCGTCTCGACGACCGGAGAGGTGTCTGTGTCACTGGATGTCTGCGCCAGCGCCGCGCCCGTCACCATCATCGCCAAGACAAGCAAGGAAGCTGCCAATATGCGAAGGAGGCGTGTTTCGTTATGGAATGTCACAACAGGCAATATTCTACCCCGCGCAGATGACGTAGATTTCACAGACGTCACGTCCAGATTGCAGAGTCGCAAAGACCGGTTTTCCGGTCAAGCCTACCGCCGCTGGCATTCTGTTCCGGTTTGGGTCAGCCCGCATTGCGGCGACGCAACCGTCCCTCGCCGCCACGACCGCGTTGCGGCGCACCGGTGGATTTACGGAACGGCCTGATCTTTTTCGCCGGACGCGGTGCTGCCTTGTCACCTGCACCAGACCCGGCTTTGCCATGCGGCTTGCTACCCGGCCGGCGGGATTTGTTGAGCCGGGCCTTGGTCAGCGTCTGACGTGCCGATGGTTGATCCTGCTTGCCGCCTGATACGGTGGATCTATCCGCGCGCGGTTTTTTATCAGCTGCCTGATGCGCCCCGGCCTGAAAGGCGGCATCTTCCCTCGGCTTGCGCTGTGGGGACTTGCCCCCGCTGGATTTATCTTTGCGGAATTTGCCCCCGTTTGATTTGGGCCCGCGGGATTTATCCCCGTCGAATGTTTCTCTGTGTGGCTTGTCCTTATAAGGCTTGCCCTTGGCCGGCTTGCCCTTTGCCGGCTTAGCCTGAGGCGATTTTGTCTTTTTCGGGGCGTCTGCGGCATCTTTGAACGGCTTTGCCCCGGCCTTGCCAACCCGCGCCCGCTGTGGACGGTCATCATCGCGTTGTTCAGTAGGTGACCCGGTGCGGTGACCGGCACGTTGCCCATTACGTGGTCCGGTCCGTTGTCCGGCACGTTGTCCGGTACGCTGGTTACGCGGTGGGCGACCGCGTCCCTTGCGGGCACGCGGCGCACGTTCCGGCACAAAATCCTCAACCGGATTGCCGTCACCATCGGTAATCGCCAGCCTTTGTCCAACCTGCGCAAGAATAGCGCCCAGTTTTTCCTGATCCACAACAGCGCAGATGGACAGCGCCTCACCTTTGCGCCCGGCACGTCCCGTCCGTCCGATGCGATGAATATAGGTGTCTACCGTTTCGGGAAGGTCAAAATTGATGACCAGCCGCAAACCGGACATATCAATCCCGCGCGCAGCAACATCTGTCGCTACCAGCACCTGCAACGCGCCCGACTTGAATTTCCGGATGACCTTCTGGCGGATATACTGGCGCATATCACCATGCAGCGCATCAACGCCGACACCCTGCTTGCCAAGCCACTCTGCAAGCTGGTCAGCGCGCATCCGCGTGCGCACAAATACCAGAACCTGCCCGTCATCAATCGTCTGCAGCTCGCGCAGCAGCAGGTCACGCTTGTCGACATTCTGTGCCAGCACGGCACGCTGGCTTACCGTATCCACCGTCTTGCCAGCATTCTCGACCTTGACTGTCAGCGGGTCGCTGAGAAAGCCCTCGGCCAGTGTTTTCATCTCGGCCGGCATGGTGGCCGAAAACAGCACCGTCTGGCGTGTCTCTGGTAACATCGAAAGAATGCGTTTGATCGCCGGGTAAAAACCCAGATCAATCATCTGATCGCCCTCATCAAGCACAAAATGGGCGATATCCTGCAGCTTTACGGCCCCACGGGCTTGCAGGTCTTCNAGACGCCCGGGGGTGGCGATAATCATATCGACCCCTTTTTTCAGCGACCTGATCTGGTGGTCATAACGCTCGCCGCCGCAGACAACGAGATAGCGCAGCTTAAGACTGGCCGATAGCGTTTTGAGGCTTTCTGCGATCTGGTAGGCAAGCTCACGCGTGGGCGCAAGAATCAGCGTATTTGTCCGCCTTACATCCTTGGCCTTCTTTCGTTCCAGCTGCTGATGCAGCAGCGGCAACAGGAAGGCCGCTGTTTTGCCGGTGCCTGTCTGGGCAAGGCCGATCAGATCACGCCCTTCCAACATGGCCGGAATGGCCTGTGTCTGGATAGGTGTCGGCTTGATCAACCCAGCCGCCGCAGCATCATCGACAATGGTCGGTGCCAGCCCCAGTTCAAAAAATGGGTCNCTGTCAAAGCCGTCGGCATCGCCGCTTTCGGGCGCGTTACGNGGGTNGGTCATAAGAAAAATCCTTTAGGTGCCAGCTGTCTGGCGCGGCCTGTTTCGCCCTTCCAGGGGGCCTGTTTCGCCCTTGCAGGGGGCCGGCATCACCCTGCCGACGGGGACCGCACCGAATGGCGCACAAAGCCGGCAGCCCTGCGCCCTCTCGCGCACACCTCCGGAGGTGCGCAGTGCATAGCCCATGCAGCACGCCTTGTCATGCGCTATTCGCACATCAGACGGTGAAAAGCCGATTTAGGCCAAAGATCATGGCGGAAGCGGATAATATATACAGTCAGAGTGCTGCGTGTGAGGCGGGCCTTTTTCAACCACTGCCCAGGATCACAATTTATCCTGTTGCTCCAATGTAAACCCAAATTAGCAGATGGACAGGCACCGCGAAAGCCCGCAGCTGCCACTGGCGGGCGGCGCATCTGGATATGTGCTACCAGGCAAAGGTTTCTTCGCCGCGCAACCATCCACCTTTTGCAACGAACTCGCCTTCAAACTCGAACCATTTTGACCAGTAGATCTGACAGTCCTCACGCGCCTTGGCGTTTTCATACTCCCAGATACAACATGCTTTGATCACACCATTTTCGCGCGTTTCAACTATTCTCAGGCTCTTTTGCCCCTGTGACTTCAGATAGCCGATGGCCTCGGGCGTGCTGAAGGTCGCCAACTTGTCGCGCCAGATGCGTATGTCGCCTTCCGTTGCAAAAACCATTGTTAAAATCGCGTAGTAAGGCTGGTCAGACATATCCACTTCCACTCGGGCCAGAGACCTTGATTGAAACAGG
>NZEI01000069.1 GCA_002690405.1 Gammaproteobacteria bacterium | reverse complement strand
AGAACGTTAGAAAGCCAATCTGTTAAATCAATATCTCGTGCAGGGACATACAGTTGGCCAGTACCCGATCTGCCCCAGCTTTTTGCAGTGCCGCAGAGTCATTGCTGCCGGTAAGCACACCAATACAGTGCATGTTTAACGCCTTGCCCGCCTGCATATCCAGCGCACCGTCTCCCACCATAATGCTGCTGTCTGGGCGTGCCTTTAAGGCTTGTAGGTTAGTCATCAGGTGGCGCGGATCAGGTTTGAGATGAGCCACGTCATCGCGCGCATGAATCGCGTCCACGAAATGCTCTTGATCAGGAAATATTGTCTCGATAGCGGCCCTGCAATTGCGCGTAACAATGCCAATTTTGATGTCACAGCTGCGTAACTGGGTGAGCATATCTTTGATGCCCGGGAAGACCTGTGTTGAGCGCGCTGCGTCCAGTTCTATGTCTAGAATCAGCTGATGTGCGCGTTGTTGGTAAAGAGTTGCGTCCGCGCTGGACTGTGTGGCGAGCCATGCAGCGCCGGCCTCGATAACCTCCACAATGTACAAACCGGTATAAATATCCTCCGGAACACCCGCTGCAACTGTCAGCTCAACAACCCGGCGGCGCATGTCCGCCAAGTCTAGGTTTGGCGCCAGCGTGCCATCGAAGTCGAATAACACTGCATCGGTGGATTCCAGCCTCATCACGGATTGTCTTTATTTGTGTCGCGACGCTGCGCCCAGCGGGCTTCATGGGTGGCCGCGATACGTTGGCGAAAACGCCCTATCAGCGTCACCATGATTACCGCGACGCTGAGCAGAACGATGATTGGATAGGCTGTGGATTCAACCCAGAACGGGGATGCACTATTGATGTGAATATAGGCCAAAGTGCCGCAGGCGATTGCCACTGCCATTAGCGACTGAGTCATAAAGTAGGCGCCCGTCGCCAACAGCAGAGGCAACCAAAGCTGATGCATGGGGGTCATCTGATTTAGGTCGATGATAAAGATACTGCCTAGCGTCAGCGCCACGCCAATGAATCTTTCGTTTAGTGCGGTCATGTCAGGATGTCCAGCTGGCCGCCATCAATGCGCAAATTTTGGCCGTGAATAGCATTACTCTGTTCGCTGCACAAGAAAGCAACCAGAGCTGCGACTTCGTCGCGTCGAGTAATGTGTCGAGTGGGAATGTCTGCAGCCACCCTAGCCTCGATCTCTGACCAATTATCTCCCCAACCTTTAGCTTGACCGCGTTTGAGATAGGCGGCTTTGACCTCGGGGGTCAGGATGATGCCGGGTGATACGAGATTCACTCGGATGGCACTGCCGGCAACTTCTTTTGCCAGGCTCATCGTCATGGTCGCTAAGGCGCCTTTTGCCGCATAGTAGGCAGGCATTCGGGAATTAGGCCGGGTTGAGCCAACTGTGCCTATGTTGATGATGCGTGCCCACGGGCTAGCTAACAGACTGGGCAGCAAGGCCTGGGTTAATCTCTGCGCGGACAATACGTTTTTCTCGAAAGCGCTGTGCCAGTCGTCAGCATTGCTGTCCAACCAGGTGCTCTGGTCGGCACCGCCGTAGTTGTTGATCAGAATTTGGATTGAGTGTTCGGCACAGGCCTCGAGCAAACTTTGGCAGCCTGCTGGAGCGCTTATGTCTCCAGAAACAGGTGTGCCGCCAGCTAACTCGGATACAGCGGCGTTGGCTTGCTCGGCAGTTATTCCATGCACCAAGACGTTCGCCCCCTCGGCCAATAGCGTCTTTGCAATTGCGAAGCCCGTGCCCCGATAGCTGCCTGTCACAAGAGCCGTTTTGTTTGTAAGAGAGAAATCCATGCTATGCGTCCTCCGATACCAGTGCGCAGTAACGATAGCAGACCCAGTGTGGTCGGTGTGTGAGCGTTGCTTGCCGGTAGCTGTGGCACAATGGGTTCGTGGACGTTCCTGCGCTAATTATTTTCTTGTTGATCACTCTGCTTGGTAGCTATATCCAGGCGGTCGCTGGATTTGCGATGGGCATGCTTATTGTTGCGGTAGCCGGCGGGCTGCGGTTGCTGGAAATTGAAACCTTAGCTGCGGTAGTAAGTATTCTCAGTCTTACCAACTCGGCTCTATCGCTTTGGGGTCAGAGCCAACACGTGCATTGGCGTCTTTTTTGCTGGCTCGCAGCAGGACAACTGCCAGCCCTTGCCTTGGGACTGTATTTTCTCGATCAACTTGGCGCCAATGCGCGCTGGCTATTAGAGCTCTGCTTGGGTGTTTTTTTGACCCTAGGTGCACTGGGGATGTTGCTCAAACCAAAACCTTTACAGCGTGTCTCCCCATCCTGGGTGGCCTGGCTCACTGGATTGTGTGGCGGCACCCTCGGGGGTATGTTTTCTGCCAGTGGCCCTGTGCTTGGGCTTTTCGGCTTCAGTCAGCCGCTGCCGCTAAACGTAATTAGAGCGACGCTGCTCGCGAGTTTTTTGCTGGTTACCAGCTCCCGTACGGTAATGGTCGGTTGGCGCGGTGAACTTACGGAAGCGGTGCTAGGTGTTGCCCTACTGGCGTTGCCTGTGGTGTTGGTGGGCACTTGGCTTGGTCATGTGCTTGCACCACCGGTGAGCGACGCAGCGTTAAAACGAGCGGCGTTCTGGTTGATTCTGGTTATGGGTATCTGGGTAGGGGTTACCGCCGCAATGAGTGGTACGCTAGCGCTTTAGCAAAAGGTTTCAGAGCCCTATGGCGACCACCTCTAGGCAAAAGATAGATGTGATGGATTTTGATCCAATCCGGCCGTATCGAGATCACGAAGTTCCCGATGTGTTGGCGCGGATCAGTCGCTCTTCGCAGCTTGCGGCGGCGGCTAAGCATTTGGTTTTACCGAATTTCTTGGCGCAGCGTTTTTTTGCCCCGTGGCTGACGAAATTGGTGTTGCAGTTCAGCGTGCGTAACCTGCGTAATGTCGACGATGTTCAGCGGCTGGTCTCAAAGTATTTTGAACAGTTGGTAGACAACTCCACAGACGCCCTGACGGTTTCCGGATTGGAGCATTTAGATCCGACCCGACAGTATCTCTTTATCTCGAATCATCGCGATATCGTCATGGACTCGAGTTTGATCAATCTGCTCATACTGCGGGCGGGTAACGAGACCTGCCGCATGGCGGTAGGGGACAATTTGCTCAATAACCCCTTAGCTGCGGACCTAATGCGGTTGAATAAAAGTTTCGTTGTCGAGCGAGATTTAGCCAGTGCACGCGCGGGTTATCGTGCTATGACACGTACAAGCCAGTACATCCGTCATAGTCTGCAGGAACATGTCTCGGTGTGGATCGCGCAACGCCAGGGTCGAGCGAAAGATGGCTTTGATCGCACTGATCCAGCGTTATTAAAAATGTTGTTATTGGCCCATCGCAAGCAACCTGACCCCATGGCAAGTCTGCTCAACAACGGTGCCCTAGTGCCAGTATCTTTGTCTTACGAAATCGATCCCTGTGGTCCGGCAAAGGCGCGTGAATTGGCTGCGATTGATCGCAATGGTCACTACGCCAAGGGCGAACAAGAAGATCTACACAGTATGATTCAAGGCCTCGTGGGTGAAAAAGGCCGGGTGCACGTACACTTCAATGCGCCGATTGGTGATGATTGCAATAATGTTGAGGACCTCGCTAAGCGTTTAGATCAGGCTATCGTCGGAGGTATTCGAGTATTTTCCACCAACCGCTATGCCGATTCGGTATTGGTGGGTCAGGCCTCGGAGCACTCGGTGGGTTCAAAAGCGATGAACATACTGCAGTCCCAGTTAAGCGACTGCGCTGATTTCGAGCGACCATTTCTGTTACAGCAATACGCTAACATCTGCGTTAATCGGCGCGAACTAGGTCTTGATGGTTAATCGCTGACGCGCTCGGGGCGCGCTGCCTTCGGCTATAGATAGGTTAACGGCGGTTCGTCCAATAGGGCGAGTTGCTCACGTAATTCCAAAACATGCTTAGACCAATAATTAACGCTGTCGAAAGTTGGAAACGCGGGCGGAAAGGCAGGGTCGTTCCAGCGCCGCGCGATCCAGGCCGCGTGATGCATGATGCGCAGTGTGCGTAGTGGCTCGATCAAGTTCAGCGTATTTACGGCGAAGGGATAAAAGTCGTTATAGGCATCCAGAATTGTTGCTAGTTGCGCAGTTTGGTCGTGGCGCTCGCCACTCAGGAGCATCCACAGATCTTGAATTGGTGGCCCCATCATGCAGTCGTCAAAGTCGACGAAATGCGGGATCTCATCGCGCCACAAAATATTACCCATGTGACAGTCGCCATGGATACGAATATTTGGTGCGTCAGCCATCAGCGGATCAATGCGCTGCAGCAGGTGTTCGCTCACGGACGCATAAGCTGATTCCATCTCAGCGGGTAAAAAGTTGTTAGTAAGCAGAAAGTCGCGGCTAGCATGGCCGAAACGCTGTACGTTTATTTGCGGTCGGTGTTGAAATGGCTGTTGTGCACCGACGGCGTGCATCCGCGCGATCGTCCGACTGAGGACTTCAAGGTCATCGAGGTTCTCCAGGTTGGGAGGGTGCCCACCCTGTCGTGGGAACACTGCAAAGCGGAATTCCAAGTGCTCGAACACCGTCTGGGGCTGAGTAGCTCTTGCCCCTATGGCCATAGGGTTTACAACCGACAATTCGGCATCTGCTAACTGCTGTGTGAAGTCGTGCTCCTCGGCAATGGCCGCATCCGTCCAGCGCTGGGGTCTATAGAATTTAGCAATAACAAAGCCCTGATCTTCCAACCCTGCCTGATACACCCGGTTTTCATAGCTGTTGAGCGCCAGCAGGCTGCCATTAGGTTGCAGGCCGATACTTTCTAGAGCATCGAGAATGGCGTCTGGCGTAAGGCTTTCGTATGGTGGCGGTGCTGATTGCTGCATAACCGCACTGTAGCAGCATCTAACATATGGGTCAGATCTGCTGTTAGGCCCGCGTTGCGCACCAGATGTCGACTCGTGCCGCGCCGGCACGCTTCAGGGTGCCGGCGAGTACCGCCACCGTGGCACCCGTAGTGAGCACATCGTCGATAATGGCAACATGCCGGAGATCTAGAACCCTAGGCGCGACCTTGGACTTTAGCGTGAAGGTGTTTGTGGCCAAGCGCAGACGTTGCTGCCGTGTCAGCGAGCGTTGGGATGGTCCGCTTTTGCGGGTCAATAAATCGTTGGCTACAGCAACCTTAAGCTGTTGCTGTAAGGGGCGCGCTAACCAGTCAGATGGGTTGTAGCCGCGCCGCAATTGGGTCCAAGGTGCGATGGGCACCGGAATAAGCAGATCTGGCAGGGCGTTTGTATTGGGGTAGCGCTGGTGAACTGCAGCGAGCAAAAAGCTCGCTAACGCCGAAGCCTCGCGCTCGCCGCGATGGAATTTTAGTTGATGAACCAAATAGGCACCGCAGTGTTGGTGCAGTACCGGCGCCAAGGCCATATCCACAAGTGGTGCTGTAATGCAGCGTCCGCAGATGCGCTGGCCGTCAGGCAATGGCCGCGCACAGTGCTGGCAGGAATTAGNATTCAGCGCCACGGCAGTTCTGCAATAGGGACACATATGACTGTTAAGAGCCAATGGGTCGTGCCATCNATAGGGGNTTAGTGGNANTTGGCANAGCACGCAGNTGTCGCCAACNACACAGTCAGTCGCGAAACGAGCAGCGCGCTTAATATCACTTATACGCATGGGAGCTGTGTTGNCTCNGATTCTANGCTGGTTAGGCGCTGCTAGGGTAAATGAGCGCGAGNTCCACGCTATNNGGCCATGNCTGAAAATTAGGTACGCCTTACCCATTTGTACAGCCGAAACATCCACCACAATTAGACATGTCCTAACTGGTGTACTAAAGGTTAGAACAAGCTGCGCGCTATGGTTAGAATTTGTCACTGGGAGAAATAATGTCTGCGACCACAATTCGGGGTTCAGGCGAGCAAGGAAAAGCAGTGGAATACCAAGTACAGCAGCAGGACATCGAGTTCTTGCTGGATGATGTTTTTGACGTACAAAGCGCCTGGAGCAAAATCGAAGCCTTTGCCGATTTGTCACCGGACGTGGTCAAGGCAATTGTTGCCGAGGGTGGGCGTGTTGCTGCTGAGGTAATGGCGCCATTAAATCAGTCCGGCGATGCAGAGGGCTGTCAGTGGCAGGACGGTGAAGTCACTACTCCTACTGGTTTTGCCGCGGCGTTTGCTGAGCTGGCCCAGGGCGGCTGGCTGGGTCTATCTGGCAATCCTCAGTTTGGTGGCCAGGGTATGCCGAAAAGCCTTGGTTGCCTGGTAGAGGAGATGTTTTGGTCGGCGAACAGCAGCCTCTATTTGTACGGCACGCTGACTGTGGGGGCATGCCTATGTATAGATGCCCACGGCTCACCCGAGCAAAAGAGCGTATATCTACCGAAGCTGTATTCTGGTGAGTGGACCGGCGCCATGGCGTTGACTGAGTCTCATGCAGGCACCGACCTTGGGATCATGCGCACCAAGGCCGAGGTGCAAAGCGATGGCAGCTATGCCATTACCGGGCAGAAAATTTTTATAACCAGCGGTGAGCACGATATGGCAGAAAATATCGTGCATTTGACCCTTGCCAGATTGCCGGACGCGCCACTCGGCAGTAAGGGAATATCTCTATTTATTGTGCCGAAGTACCTGCCGAACGATGATGGCAGTGTTGGCGAGCGCAATGGCTGGTCCAGTGGTTCGTTGGAACACAAAATGGGCATAAAGGGCAGTGCCACATCAGTGATCAACTACGATGGCGCCAAAGGGTTTTTGCTTGGCGAAGAAAACCAGGGTCTCGCGGCCATGTTCACAATGATGAACTACGAGCGACTTAGCGTCGGCCTGCAGGGACTCGGTGCCGCGCAACTGGCCTACCAGCACTCTGCCAATTACGCCCGGGAGCGCCTGCAGGGGCGTGCGCCTGCCGGGCCGCAGAACCCTGATGCGGTAGCGGACTCGTTATTAGTGCACCCGGATGTCAGGCGCATGTTATTGACCCAACGCGCATATGCTGAGGGTTGCCGTGCCATGGGTTTATACGTGGGCATGCAACTGGACTTGGAGAAGTATGCGGGTGATCAGCGGGCGGGGCGTATTGGCCAGTTGCTTACACCTGTGGTTAAAGCGTTTTTAACGGATCGAGGGTTGGACTGTGCTGTGCTTGGCCAGCAGGTACTTGGTGGCCACGGCTATATCAAAGAGTGGGGCATGGAACAGATCGTCCGCGACGCGCGGATCGGTCAGATTTATGAGGGCGCGAATGGTGTCCAGGCGATTGATTTAGTGGGTCGCAAGATCATGCGTGACGGTGGCAAAACGCTACAAGATCTGCTCGGTGATATTACCGCTACCACAGTTGCGCCGGAGTTTGTTGAGCCGTTAGCCGACGTTTGTCAGCGTCTAGATGCGGTAACTCAGTCCGTGGTCGCGCGTGCCCAGCAAGATCCCAACCTGCCGGGAGCAGTCTCTGTAGATTTCTTGGATTTCGTTGGGCTCACGCTGTGTGCCTGGCTGTGGGCGCGTATGGCCAGTTGTGCGCCGCAGAATGAATTTGGCGATGCCAAACGTGCAACCGCTCGATACTTTTTTGCCCGGCTATTGCCCCAGACCCTGGGTCTAGAGCAAAGCATCAAGGCAGAGTCTGCTGCGGTTATGGAGATGCCAGAGACGCTATTTTAGGTTCTCGGAAAGACCCAGGGATGGGAGGCTGACAAACCGCCATCAACGGGCAGNGCCTGGCCGTTGACATAAGACGCNCGGTCACTCAGTAAAAAACACGCAGCTTCGCTGATTTCACTGGGTTGGCCATAACGTTTTGCAGGATTGATTTGGCCAATGCGGTCTTCCTTGCCACGTTCTCGCGCGAGATCGAAGGTCGGTTTGGTCATGCCAGTTTCAATAAGGCCTGGGCAGATTGCGTTTATTCTCACGCCAGTGCCGTAGAGTTGATATGCGGTGGTCTGAACGATGCTGATAACGCCAGCCTTNCTGGCNGAATAATCNACGCCGCCCGCATTTGCGCGCAGGCCAGCAACTGANGCGGTNCAGACNATNGCACCTTGTCCCTGATTCACGAAATGCGGCACGCTGTGNTTGATNGCNAAGAANACGCCAACGGTATTCACGGCTAGAGTGCGTTGCCAGTCCTCTACGGTTAATTCGGTCAGGCTTTTGCGCCCCCCAGATACTCCAGCGTTCGCNTAAATGCCNTCGATNCCGCCATAGAGGGNCACACATTGCGCAATAAAGTCTGCAACGGCAGTCTCGTCACTGACGTCTGCCTGCACTGCTGTGGCCGCGCCNCCGTTGTGCACNATTTCTTCTACAGTNGAATTAACACTGTCGCTAAGGTCGACACATACAATCTTTGCACCATAGCCAGCGGCGAGAATGCTGGTGGCGCGGCCGATACCGCTGCCCGCGCCGGTAATTACAATACGTTTTTCAGTTAACACGAATAGCCCCCGTTAAAGTGTTTTATGGCCGTTACTGGCTTTGAGCGCTAAAGCTCGCAACGATCTTGCTATAGATACTGTCGAAGGCGCCATTGCTCATGATCACGAGATGGCGCTTGCGTCCGCCCTCTAGGTTTGGCAATTGCAACAAATTTTCGATTAGCTGGTCGGTGTTGTCTTCGACTTTGGCTTCCACCACACAGTCGGCTGCGAGTTGTTGAAGATCCCATTTGATATTGCTGCCGCGAAACCAAATGACGCGGTCTGCCGCAGCACAACAGGTACTCAGGTCGGCTTGTAGAGTGCCAAGAGACATGGTGTGGGTTCTGGGCTCGATAATGGCAATGATTTCGTCTGAGCTGGCATTATCGCGAAGGCCCTGCAGAGTNGCTCGGATAGCAGTTGGATGATGGGCAAAGTCGTCATAAATGACTGTATGAGTGTCCTCAAAAATAACTTCCATGCGACGTTTAACACCNCTGAATTTATTTAAGGCATTGATGGATACGTCNGTGGGTACACCAGCATGACGCGCAGCAGCAATCGCATTCAGCGCATTACTGCGGTTATGGGCGCCTTTCAAAGACCATTCGATCAATCCTTGGCTGACGTCGTTCAGCAGTACCTCGAATTTTCCAGGCCCAGCTGCACCTTGGGTGGCGGACCATAAATCGCCGTTATCATGATCANCGGGTTTACGCGGCGCCTTNNTGCCNACTCTAGCTANTGGCGTCCAGCAACCCTGGTGCAGCACTTCATTGACCGCTTCATCATCACTGGGNACGACNACTANGCCGCCCTGGGGAACGGTTCTGAGAAGCAGATGAAACTGGGCTTGAATCGCGTCGATATCAGGGAATATGTCGGCGTGATCGTACTCGAGGTTGTTCACGATTAACGTGCGCGGGCGATAATGTACAAACTTTGAGCGGCGATCAAAATAACTGGTGTCGTATTCGTCTGCTTCAACAACGAAAAAGGGACCATCGCCAAGTCGCGCGGATTGTTCGAAATTGTTTGGTGCACCACCAATTAGGTAGCCAGGGTTTAGACCGGCTTGCTCTAAAATCCAGGCGAGCATGCTCGCAGTGGTGGTTTTGCCATGGGTTCCAGCAACCGCGAGCACCCAGCGATCGCGTAATACGGTGCTGCCTAACCATTCGGCACCGGAAGTGTAGCTAAGGTTGCGTTCAAGAATGTATTCAACGGCGGCATGGCCTCTGGGCAGACCAGCATTGCCAATAATGATTTGATCCGGGGGTGGATCAAGTTGCGCCGGGTCGAAGCCCTCAAAGGCACGAATACCAGCTTGGGCAAGCTGGTCTGACATGGGAGGATAGATGGCGCCGTCGCTGCCGCTGACCGTATACCCCATTTGCTTCGCGAGCTGTGCAAGGCTGCCCATCAGAGTGCCGCCGATGCCGAGGAAATAGAGATGTTTGCTCATGAAGATACGCCTAAATCGGGCAGAAATTGTCGCACAAGTTTACGGAATCGCAGACAATTCTGCCCNCAGCGAATGAACGCTGCTTGAAGGAGAATCCTATGGTCAAGGCAAATGCCTTTTATGCCCAATCTGGTGGCGTTACCGCTGTTATTAATGCGACAGCCTGTGGCGTATTACAAACCGCTGCTGAGCATAAAGATGTTATTGGCAAGGTCTTGGTCGGTGCTAATGGCATTGTGGGAGCGTTGAATGAGGAACTGATTGACGCTTCGAAAGAAAGCAAACGCGCCATTGCGGGCCTGCGCAGCACCCCGGGTGGGGCCTTTGGCTCGTGTCGCTATAAACTCAAGCCTTATGCAGAGGACCCGCGCGAGTACCATCGCCTAATTGAAGTATTCCAAGCGCACAATATTCGTTACTTCTTCTACAACGGCGGTGGCGATTCTCAAGACACAGCGAATAAAGTGTCACANCTTGGTGCGCGCCTAGGTTACCCGCTGCAGTGTATTGGGGTGCCGAAGACAGTGGACAACGATCTACCGGTAACGGACTGTTGTCCGGGTTTCGGTTCGGTTGCCAAATATGTTGCGGTATCGACAAAGGAAGCTGCCCTAGATATTGAGTCGATGTGTGCTACATCAACTAAGGTATTCGTNNTGGAAGTGATGGGGCGACATGCGGGCTGGATTGCGGCGGCGGGTGCGTTAGCCCGTGACCAAGCAGGAGATCCGCCACATATTATTTTGCTGCCAGAAGTACCCTTCAATCGGCAGCAATTTTTGCGCCGGGTGAAGGCGACTGTTGCAGAAAAAGGGTTTTGCGTTGTCGTCGTTTCCGAGGGCGTTAGATTCGCCAACGGCAAGTTTGTTGGTGAGTCNGGCGCGGCCAAGGATGCCTTTGGTCATGCCCAGTTGGGTGGTGTGGCACCAGTCATAGCCAATATGATCACTGCTAAGTTGGGGTATAAGCACCACTGGGCGGTAGCCGATTACTTGCAGCGTGCCGCTCGGCACATTGCTTCTGCGACGGATGTGGAACAGGCCTATGCCTTGGGTCGAGCGGCGGTCAAATTGGCCGTGGCAGGTAAGACTGCGGTTATGCCCACGATCGTACGTACCAATGATTCGCCTTATCGCTGGAAAATTGGCGAAGCCAAATTGTCAAAAGTCGCGAATGTAGAGCGCTTTATGCCNAAGAGTTACATCAGTAAAGACGGCTTTGATATAACCGCTCGNGCCATGCGTTATTTGCGGCCCTTGATCGCTGGAGAAGACTACCCGAGGTATAAAAATGGCGTGCCAGAATATGTACGGCTTAGGCAACAGCGGGTGGCTAAGAAGTTGCCGGAGCAATGGTAGCGGCGGGTCCAGCTAATTTAGTTAAGGCAAATAAAAAAGGGGGCCATGGCCCCCTTTTTGTAGGCTTGGAAAATCCTAGGCCAACAGTGGCGCGATCACCAAGCTAACAATCGCCATCACGTTGATGAGGATGTTCATCGATGGGCCAGAGGTGTCCTTGAAGGGGTCGCCTACGGTGTCGCCGACAACNGCTGCGGCATGGACATCAGATCCTTTGCCNCCCAGATTGCCTTTNTCNACGTANTTNTTAGCGTTGTCCCAAGCACCACCCGCNTTAGCCATGGTNAGAGCGAGTAGAACACATCCGATCAATCCNCCCCCAAGAGTTCCTCCGAGAGCTTCTGCGCCCAAAGTAAAACCGACCNCGGGCGGAACAGCCACTGCGATCACGCCGGGTAANAGCATNCGCNTCAATGCCGCGGCCGTCGCGATGTCTACACATTTGGCATTATCTGGCTCAGCCGTTGCCCTCCATAAGGCCGGGGATTTCGCGNAATTGCCNTCTGATTTCTTCGATCATATCCATGGCAGCATCGCCCACTGCCGTCATAGTAATGCTGGCAATCAAAAATGGGACCAAGCCACCAATAAATAGGCCAATGAGAACATTTGGATCACCAATGTGCAGGACAAAGTCGCCGCCTCTTTCCAAGGTCAGTACCTCGACGAACGCTGCAATGATTGCCAGTGCTGCGAGTGCAGCCGCACCGATGGCAAACCCTTTGCCCATAGCCGCTGTGGTATTACCCAGTTCGTCAAGAGAATCAGTGATGGCTCTGGTTTCTTCTCCCAAGCCACCCATTTCAGCTATNCCGCCAGCGTTATCTGCTACGGGTCCATAAGCATCCACAGCCATGGTCATGCCCACTGTGGCTAGGAGTCCTACTGCAGCAACGCCGACTCCATATAATCCAGCCATGTCAGTAGAAACCCAGATGATTGCACAGATAACGAGAAGCGGTCCGACGACCGACTGCATGCCAACTGACAAGCCAGTGATCATAACCGTCGCTGGCCCTGTTTTGCCTGATTCNGCGATGTTAACCACAGGAGTTGACGCCGTGTAGTACTCGGTTATCAGCCCTATTAAAATTCCACCTGCTGCTCCAAACAGGACTGCGTACCAAATGTTGGTGGTTAAACCAACCATATGCACTAGGACATAGGCCGCTGCCATGAAAAGAATGGTGGTTCCAATCATGCCAAATCTAAGNGCCTTTGCTGGTTCAAAGGTAGACATGGCACGTACGGCAGCAATGCCAAGGATAGAACAAATCAAACCAGTGGAAGCGAGCGCCAGCGGTAAGAACATCAATGTTGCCCGACCATCGCTCTCGCTCATATCGGGTGCCAGAGCAGATATCGACGCCACTGCGAGCGTGGAGGCTATGGCAATAGTCGCAATCATAGAGCCTACATATGACTCGAAGATATCAGATCCCATCCCCGCTACGTCGCCGACATTATCGCCNACGTTATCCGCGATCACGCCAGGGTTTCTTGGGTCGTCCTCAGGGATTCCCTGCTCGAGTTTGCCGACTAAATCAGCGCCAACGTCTGCGCTTTTTGTGTAAATGCCGCCGCCGACTCGAGAGAATAAGGCTACGACAGATCCGCCCATGCCAAAGCCATGGATGTGATGCGCCGTTTCAGGATCTCCACCGAAGAAATAATAGACAGAACCCAATCCGATAAGGCCAAGTGACGCNACTGCGAGTCCCATGATAGAGCCGCCAAAGAAGGCAACTGAGAGTGCGCTGGCTTGCCCATCAGTATGCGCCGCATTAGTCGTTCTGACATTGGCCTGGGTAGCAGTGTACATACCAAACCAGCCCGCGCAGGCTGAAGACAGTGCGCCCGCGAGGAAAGCTATGGCGGTAGACGACCCAAGCGAAAAGTAAATAGCGACCAAGAGTACCGCCGCGAAAATTGCTAGCTGCGTATATTCTCTCTTCATGAAAACCATGGCGCCTTCATGAATAGCGTCTGCGATTTTCTGAAGAGCCTCCGAGCCCGGGTCATAGCTGCGCACGATCATATAAATAATCACTGCCACAACCATGCCGAGTACGCCAAGTAATGGCGGCCATATCAAGAGATCAGTCATTTAAGTCCCCAACAGATTGGTGTATCGGTCTGCAAGAGGACATAGAAATGTGGTGCTCTGAATAACCAGAGCCAGCCCCCTGCAAGTCTGCGGCGCGTATGATACCAGCGTGACGGCTGGTTACCAGACACATTNGGGCGAAAATATGGCCCTGCAGATCCGACTAAGCGGCGGTTTTAGCCCTGGGTCAGCAGCGTCCTTAGATCAATGATCGCGGCATTTGCGCGTGAAATATGCGACGCCATAACCAATGAATGATTTGCCAGCGGGCCGAATCCGTCGCCGTTGAGNACCATCGGACTCCAGAGGGTTTCTTGTGTCGGTTCCAACTCGCGAATAATTTGCTTTAGCGAAACCCGCGCGTTCTTTTTGTCCAGGACGTCGGCAAAATCNTGGTCGACCGCGTGCAACATATGGATAAGGCCGTAGGTAAAGCCGCGTGCCTCATAAAAGACATTATCGATCTGCAGCCATGGTGTTTTTACCACCTGCTCTTGGGGACTCTGAGTCGCTTGGCTGGCGGCGCTATCGCCGGCGAGATCGGTGTTCAGCTGGCGTTTGCCGACGCTGGCAGAAAGTCTTTGCGACAGGCTGCCCAAACGTGTTTCCACCGCTGCAAGCCATTGTTGCAGATTGTCGGCTCGGGCATAGAACTGTGCGTTCGCCTCAAGTGGGTTTGCCAAGCGATTTCGGTATGCCTGAAAATATTCAATGCCTTCGCGGTATTGATCCTCGGTTTGTGGCAGCAGCCACGAGTTGTTGTCAAAAAAGAACTTAGCTTCTGCCTCTGCCAGATCCGGATCCTCTGTTGATTGACTCTGGGAGCGCGAGAAGTCATTACGGTAAACCCGGGCGGTGTCGCGCAGTAAGGTCAGGGTGCCGAACTCCCACTCTGGAATATTGTCCATCCATACACCTGGCGGTAGCAGGTCATTAGACAAATAGCCGCCGCGCTTGCTCAGCAGCGTGTCGGCCAGCTCGATAACCGCGGTGGTGGTGATGTAGCCTGTGACTACTTGCTGATTAGCACTGGCAGCATGCTCGAGAGCCTTGGCGCGGACGTCAAAATGGCTTGGTTCATTATCCCACCACCAGCCGATCGCGCCGGTGAGAAAGATTAATCCGGTTACCACCCCACCGGCTGTGCGCAGCAGTGTCCCGGTAGCGGATGGCTTAATAGGCTTGTCCACAATCTCATCGGTAGTGGTCGCGCCGCGTTGCCAAAATTTCCATTGCATAGCGTTATTCGTTAATCCGAGTCGATCAGTTGAGTGTGTTGGAACGGCGCTTCGACAATAACCCCGTTGGCAAGCTCGATTTTCAGAATACTGGGGCTATCGCCCAGTTGGACATCGAATAACATCAAATGATTGCCACCACTGACGAAATTCACCTCCGCGCCGGGAGCAACACTAACCTCGGGCAGTGGCCGCATACGCATCTGATCGTCAATTTTTTTGATGGTGTGCATTTCTATACTTGCGGCGACATCGCCACTTACGCCAACGATGGTAACGGTTGCGGCGCTGTTGTTCTTAAAATCGAAATAGCCCGCAGTAACTGTGCGCCCAGCCATTGGCGTACGAATGCTGGCATTGCTGACGTCGTAGGTTGCCGAGTTTTGTTTGGCCGGTGCGCAGCCGATAACGCCAAGTAATATGAGACAGACGAATACGCCGCTGGTAAATAATTGCCGAAATCGTGTCAGAAACATGTGCCCTCCACCCGATTGGGACTTGAAATTATGATTGCTGCGCTCATCGTTACTGTCTGTTGGAGCCGTTCTTTAAGCAGCTGGTAGACAAGCCTTCCTTGATCGTCGCTGCTGACCGCTATGGTAAAGCGACACTTCAATTTTTCATCGAGCTGGGCCTGCAACTGCCGCAGCTGCGATCTCGTAGGCTGTATCGCTTTCCGCAGATCGCCTCTGGGGAGTTCAATGCGGACGAATTTCGAATTTGCAAGTAAGTTCAGCTGATTTTCTGTTGGTGCGATAGAAGGATGTTGGGGATCAAGGCGGCGTGCATGAGCCAATGCGCGCTCAGCGGATGCCTGTTGGCGACCTGCTAACGCCTTCAAGGCGACGTCGATATGATGTTCAACAATTTGTTCGATGCCGCGTTGCGCCGCTTCATTGTTCGGGTCGAGCGTCAGCATTTGGTTAAATATTTGTTCCGCACTGTCGGCATAAGGCTTGCTGAAGTGCATGCGTTCCAGCGCGTCCAAAGCGGCGTACTCGAGGTTCAGCAGACGACTTTGTTGCTCTTCAGTCAGCACCTTTTTGAGTGGTGCTTCAGGTGCTGTTGTGCAACTCATCAGCGTTAAACAAAAGAGAGTAGTAAACGCAATTGTAACTAACGGCGTTTTTCCCTCGTGGTTTAGAATCCTTGGTACTTTTATCATGGCGCATTGAGAGCGAATGGTTCAGCAAGCGGCTGTTGCAGCGCTCGGTTAAATCGGGAATGTAATTCATATGGTTTTTTTTCGCGAGCGGGTTAGTGGGCTACTGAGTATGAATGCGCGCAACAGCGCACGTTGCAGCGCCGTTGAGGGGCGACGTTTTGTCTCGTTGGTGCTAGTTCTCGTGGCGTCTTTTCTCACTAACCTCGTTGTCGCCGCTGAAGACTTTGCGCGATCACCCACCCAGCCGTTTCAAGAACCAGCGTTCTTGCCTGTTGACGAAGCCTTCGCAATCCGCGCAGAACTCGCAGATTCGGGAGCAGCGCGAATCACTTGGGATATCGCTCCTGATTATTACCTTTACCGCCATCAATTTTCGGTGCGCGTTGATGGTGTAAAGGTAGACCAACTGCAAATTCCAGCTGGCCAAGAAAAGTTCGACGAATTTTTTGGTGACGTTGAGGTCTACTATCAATTTGCCGAGCTAACGTTATCCGGGACCCGCCTCGACGAAGGCGCGCAGCTGGTGGTTATGTATCAGGGTTGCGCGGAGCTCGGGCTTTGCTATCCACCCGAGCAAAGGCAATTTATCTATACCGGCGGGCGTCTACTGGCTAGCTCGGCGGTTACCGAGGTCCCAGCATCGGCGACTATGCCCCAGGCCATCGGCGAAGATCGAGCGCTAGCAGACGTCCTCGCCAATGCGAGTCTAATTACAGTCTTGGCGGTATTCTTTGTTGCGGGTGTCGGGCTGACCTTTACGCCCTGTGTGTTTCCTATGCTGCCAATTCTTTCAAGCATTATTGTCGGCCAGGGGAAGGATCTGGCGAAACCGCGCGCGCTATCGCTATCAGCAGCCTATGTCCTGGGTATGGCTGTGACATTTGCCGCTGTCGGGTTGTTGGTAGGCTTGTTTGGTGCTGAGCTTAATCTGCAGGCCAAGCTTCAGTCGCCGGCGGTGCTAATCCTGTCAGCACTGATATTCACCGCGCTCGCTGGCGCAATGTTCGGATTCTATGAACTCACGCTGCCCCAGGCCCTGCAACAGTGGCTGGATGATCGCGCTCGGGCGCAACAAACTCAGGTGGCTTCTGGCAGCAGCCACCGCTCGGTCTTTGTTATGGGCGCTCTGTCCAGTCTCGTGGTCTCGCCGTGCATTACGCCGCCGTTGGCTGGCGCCCTGATTTATTTGTCGAATACCGGCGATGTGGTGTTAGGCGGCAGCGCGTTATTTGTCCTAGCGCTCGGTATGGGAGTGCCATTAATGATTGTCGGTGGTACCGGAGGGCATTGGCTACCACGTGCTGGTGGTTGGATGGATTTGGTGAAAGCTGCTTTTGGGGTTGGCTTGCTGGCAGTAGCCATTTGGTTGTTGGCGCGCTTGCTGCCTGCACCCTTGGTGCTGCTGTTATGGGGTGCATTGCTTATTGGTTGCGGGGTATTTCTTGGGGCATTGGTTTTCTCAGAGCGGCAACCGGGTCAGAGAGGGCTGCAGGTGGTGGGGATCCTTGCTCTTCTATGGGGTGTGTTGTGTGTTGTCGGTGCGGGTTTAGGCGGCACCGACCCATTGAAGCCGCTTGGCAGTCTTGGTTTTGATACGTCTCGGGATGGCAAAAGTGCGCAGGATTTGGAGTGGCGGGGCGTTAAAAGTCTTGCGGACGTGCAGCAGGCTGTGCGCGACAGTCAGAAGCCGGTACTACTAGATGTCTATGCGGATTGGTGCATCTCGTGCAAAGTGATGGAGGAGCAGGTTTTTCCCACTGCCACGGTGGCGCCGCTGCTTGGGCGCTTCCAGTTATTGCGAGCAGATGTCACACGCAATGATGGGTTAGACAGAGAGCTTCTCAGTCACTATGGCCTGTTTGGGCCACCCAGTCTGGTGTTTTTTCGGCAAGATGCTAGCGAGATCGAAGAACTTAGGCTTCAGGGGGAGGTGTCGGAACAGCAACTTGTGCCGCATCTACAAGCAGTTTTGGCACGAAATATCGAAAAATAAAGTGTAAAATCGGCTAAAATGCGGCTAAAAGTAGCTTATATGGGATAATTTCGGTTAAACCTAAAATTTCGTCTGAGGTTTCTTATGGCAGAACAACCCTATCGATTATTATTGCTCAACGGACCCAATCTGAATTTGCTAGGGACACGGGAGCCCACTGTATATGGGCAGCAAACACTCGCGCAGATTGAACAGGCGTTGACTGAGCAGGCACGAGCGGCGGGCGCTGAGCTGTCCACCCTGCAGAGTAATGCTGAGCATGAATTGGTTGACGCCGTGCAGGCAGCTGCCGGCAGCGGGGTAGATTTTATTTTGATCAATCCAGGTGCATTTACCCACACCAGTATTGCGTTACGCGATGCCTTTCTCGGTGTTGGGGTGCCATTAATTGAGGTGCATTTGTCGAATATCCATCAGCGTGAGGAATTTCGACACAGATCGTATTTCAGCGATATTGCGGAAGGGGTGATTGTTGGCTTGGGCGCCCAAGGCTACCAACTCGCCCTCAGTGCAGCATTATCGATCTTGCAGAATCGGGAGGGTTAGATGGACTTACGCAAAGTAAAAAAGCTCATCGAGCTTGCAGAAGAGGCAGGGTTGGCTGAGTTGGAAGTGACCAGTGGCGACGAATCCGTACGCATCGCCTTGGCTCGTCCTAGTGCTGTGCTAAGTGGTGCCGCACCAATTCCTCAGACACCAGCGCCGGCAGCTAGTGCACCGCGACCGAGCGCTAAGGCAACATGGATTCCCGCACCCATGGCCGGGACTTTTTACCGAGCACCTAATCCTGATGCCGAGCCTTTCGTGCAAGTCGGCGATACCGTTCAGGCTGGCGAAGTGTTGTGCATTATTGAAAGCATGAAGATGATGCATGAGATCAAGGCCCCGGTAGAGGGGGTGATTGTTGCCATTCTTGTCGCTGATGGGGAGCCGATAAGCACAGGCGACCGACTATTTGAACTTTCGTGAGTTGGATTCAACTGCGTTGGCACCTGCAGTCTGATCAAGTAGCACAGGCCGAGAAGCTGTTGACCGATCACGGTGCAGTGGCTGTGGTGTTAGAAAGCTTAGCGGATGAGGTGGTGCTGGAGCCGGATCCGGGCGCCACGCCGATCTGGCAGTTGGTGCGGGTCAAAGCATTTTTCCATCTTGATCTGGATGTGGCGGAGCTCGGTGCCGAGTTAAAACAGCTGGACCCGCAACTTCACGAGAATTGCGAATTTGATTTTATTGCAGAACAAGATTGGCAAGCTGCCTTGCATCAGCATGCAATTGACCGACGCTTTGCAGATCGGCTGTGGCTGTTACCTAAATCCCGTGCAGCGGATCCACGACCAGAGAACATAGCCTGTCTCTACTTGGAACCTGGATTAGCGTTCGGCAGTGGCAGTCACCCCACCACGAGGATGTGTTTGTCATATTTGGCCGAATCTGTTCGCCCTGGCCAGCGGATTCTCGACTTCGGCTGTGGCTCGGGAATTCTTGCCATCGCGGCCGCGCTGCTAGGTGCCACCGCGGTTGGCGTAGACCATGATGATCAGGCGGTATTGGCGACCACTGAAAATGCGCGATTTAACGCTGTCGACAGCGATCAACTGCAAGTCTTCAACCTACAAGATTGGCAGCGACTGACCGAATCAGACCTCGTGCCCTTCGATGTGGTCGCGGCAAATATCTTGGCTGGACCGTTGCAGCAACTGGCCGAGCACTTCTGTGCGCTATTGCAGCCCGGGGGCCGGGTCGTGTTGTCGGGTATTCTGCCGCAACAGGTGGACAGTGTTGTCGAAGCCTATCCGCTAATTGATTTTGTTAAGCCGGTGATCGAAGATGACTGGGCCTGTCTGATTGGCATAAAAAATTCATAAACTGCAGTAAGGGGAAACGAAATGATCGGGTATATCACTATTGGTGTTAGTGACATGGACAAAGCCTGCGGCTTTTACGACGGACTGCTTGCCGAGGTAGGTGCAAAGCAATTATTTGGCCAGGATCGCATTAAGTTTTATGGCACCGGGCCTGGTGCTCCAATGTTAGCTGTTTGTATTCCCTATGATGAACAAGCTCCCCATCATGGTAACGGCAATATGATTGCGATTCCGGGTGGGGACCGCGCCGGTGTCGACAAGCTGTATGCTAAGGCATTAGAACTGGGCGCCACAGATGAAGGCGAGCCAGGGGAGCGACTGCCCGTTTTTTACGGCGCCTATGTGCGTGACCCAGACGGTAATAAATTGTGTTTTTACGAAATGAAAATGTAACTTCAGTCGCAGCCGCGGCTGTTGGTTTGCGAACGGGGGCGGTATCATACCGCCCTATTTTTTTGCCCTGAATATGATCCAGTCACTTCTTCATTCTCCATTAAGTCTTGGCCCTATGCAGTTACGGAACCGTATCGCATTGGCGCCTATGGCTGGACTGACCGATGTGCCTTTCCGCACCCTAGCGTGGCGGTTTGGAGCTGGGCACATGGTGAGCGAAATGGTCGCGTCTAAGCTGGATCTTTGGCACACCCAAAAAAGTCAGCTGCGCCGTGAGGCTCTGCCCTGTGCGGCGCCGACGGCGGTGCAGATGGCGGGTAATGAACCGGCGGTCATGGCGGAAACGGCGCGCCGTCTGGTTGATGAAGGGGCCGCGCTAATCGATATCAATTTTGGGTGTCCGGCGAAAAAGGTATGTCGCCGCGCTGCAGGGTCAGCATTGCTTGGGGATCTTGATCGAGTGGCCAACATTGTCGAGACCGTCGCCGCAGCGGTTACTGTTCCAGTGACGATAAAAACTCGTACTGGGTTAGTTGTCGACGACCGAATAGGTGCAGAGGCAGTGCGTGCTGCAGAGCAAGCAGGTGCGCGGATGGTAGTCATGCATGGCCGCAGCCGCGCCTGTAAATTTGCAGGTGCGGTGCGCTTCGCCGCGGTCGCTGAAGCGAGCAGAGATTTATCCATCCCCGTATTCGCTAATGGCGATATTGACGATGCGCAAAGTGCGGCGCAGGCGCTGGCTCAGAGTGGTGCAGACGGCATAATGATTGGGCGTGGTGCAATCGGGCAGCCATGGATTTTTCAGGAGTTAGCCGGTGCTGGCGCGCCGACCCTGCCCCAGCGGTTAGCCATTATGTGTGAACACCTGGACCATATGCACAGATTTTATGGCCTCCAGCAAGGTGTGCGGATTGCGCGTAAACATATACAAGCCTACCTGCAGCGATTAGATGCCACTGCATTAGTTCCTGAGTTTATGCGGCTAGATACTGCCTTTGCCCAGGTAACATGGCTTAGCGCGCTCACCGAAGCGACGATTCTAGAACAGCAACAACGGGTAAAAGCGAAACCTCCGTTGGCGGTAAATTCACTCTCTTGCTAGGAGATCTACATGGCACTGCAAATTCGCAGAGCGTTGATCAGCGTTTCAGATAAAACTGGGGTAACCGACTTTGCCCAAGCGTTAGCTGACACTGATGTTGAAATATTGTCTACGGGCGGGACCTATAAGGCATTGCTTGAGGCCGGTATAAAAGTCACCGAAGTATCAGAACATACCGGTTCGCCGGAAATAATGGACGGGCGGGTAAAGACCCTGCACCCGAAAATACACGGCGGCATCCTAGCGCGGCGGGGTATTGATGACGAAGTGCTGGCGGCGCAGTCCATAGACCCCATCGATTTAGTGGTAGTTAACCTATATCCCTTTGCTGCAACGATTGCTCGGCAAGATTGTACCGATGCCATGGCGATCGAAAATATTGATATTGGTGGGCCAACAATGGTTCGAGCTGCAGCGAAAAACCATGCCGACGTTTTGGTCGTGGTAAGCCCTGACGATTACTCTGAGGTTTTGCATGCACTGCGTGAAAATAAAGTAGACCAGACGATGCGACGTCAATTTGCGCTTAAGGCATTCCGCCATACAGCGCAATACGATGCGACGGTGGCGGGATATCTGGGGGCAGAGGAGCCGTTACCGGATTCACTGACGCTAACCTTCGAAAAAATAGATGACATGCGTTATGGCGAAAATCCGCATCAGCGCGCAGGTTTTTACCGCGAGATAGGTGGTGCCGGCCTGACCCCAAGTCCTGAGGGTACGATAGCGGGGTATACCCAGCTCCAAGGTAAGGCGCTCTCCTATAACAATATCGCCGACACGGATGCCGCATTAGAATGCGTTGCCGCTTTTGACGAGCCCGCCTGTGTGATTGTGAAACACGCGAACCCATGCGGGGTAGGCCTAGGCAACGATCTTCTGGAAGCGTACGAAAAAGCCTTCGCCACAGATCCCACATCCGCATTTGGAGGCATCATAGCTTTCAACCGCCCACTGGATGCAAAACTTCTGGGCCTGATCCTTGAGCGGCAGTTTGTTGAAGTCGTAATTGCGCCCACTGTTGATTCCGAGGCGGTTGATGTCGCCCAGCAGAAGAAAAATGTGCGTCTACTTAGTTGTGGTGAGCGCGGTAGTGCGGGGCGTGGCATGGAATTTAAACGTGTTGGCGGTGGCTTGTTGCTGCAGGATGCAGATGAGACTTGCCTTGACGATGCGGCCCTGCGAGTGGTCACAAAAGTTCAGCCCACCGCCGCGCAACTAGCAGACCTGCACTTCGCATGGAAGGTTGCGTGGTTCACTAAATCTAATGCGATTGTTTATGCGCGGGATGCGCAAACCATCGGCGTTGGTGCAGGCCAAATGAGTCGGGTCATCAGCGCGAAGATCGCAGGATTGAAAGCGGCAGAAGAGGGGCTGAGTGTGCCAGGTGCAGTGATGGCGTCAGATGCATTTTTTCCGTTCAGGGACGGCATAGATGCTGCGGCAGAGGCAGGTATAAGTGCGGTTATTCAACCGGGCGGGTCTATGCGCGACGAAGAAGTTATCGCCGCCGCGGATGAACACGGTCTGGCGATGGTTTTCACAGGTATTCGGCATTTCCGCCATTAATAGCGCGGCGCATGGGTGCCGTAAACGTTCTGGGTGAATAGATGAAAATACTAGTAATCGGCAGTGGTGGCCGCGAACACGCGTTAGCTTGGAAACTGCGGCAAAGTGCCGGAGTGAATGAAGTGCTGGTTGCGCCGGGAAACGCAGGCACCGCGATCGAGCCTGGTCTACGTAACGTCGATGTGGCGGCAGATGATTGCGCGGGTCTGCTGGCATTGGCTCAGCGCGAAGCTGTAGATTTCACCTTAGTTGGGCCCGAGTTGCCCTTAGTTGCTGGCATAGTCGATGACTTTACCGCTGCAGGATTGCCCTGCTTTGGTCCGAGTAAGGCTGCAGCTCAGTTAGAAGGGTCGAAGGCCTTCAGTAAAGATTTTCTGCAGCGCCACGGTATTCCCACCGCGGCCCACGCCACATTTACTGACATCAACGAAGCCAGTGAATATGTGCGTGCGCAAGGTGCACCGATCGTTATAAAGGCCGATGGGCTCGCCGCCGGTAAGGGCGTGGTGGTCGCGACTGACGAGTCGCAAGCCTTGGCGGCGGTACGCGATATGCTAGCCGGTAATGTATTTGGCGAGGCCGGCCATAAAGTCGTTATTGAGGAATTCTTAGCCGGCGAAGAAGCCAGCTTTATCTGTCTTTGCGATGGTGTACACGCAATACCGTTTGCTTCCTCCCAAGACCATAAAGCCCGAGACGATGGCGACAAAGGACCAAACACCGGCGGCATGGGCGCATACTCTCCAGCCCCGGTAGTGACTGCGCAAGTACATGCGACGGTTATGCGCGATGTCATCGAGCCAACATTGGCAGGTATGGCGAAAGATGGCGCACCATATATTGGTTTTCTGTACGCTGGACTAATGATCGATGACGAAGGTAACCCCAAGGTCATCGAATTCAATTGCCGCTTTGGTGATCCTGAGGCGCAGCCGGTAATGATGCGTTTACAATCCGATCTGCTGCAGGCCTGCCAGGCTGCAGTAGCAGGTACACTTGCTGATCTGCAGTTACAGTTTGATCAGCGGGTAGCACTGGGTGTTGTAATGGCTGCTGGCGGCTACCCAGCAGCCTATGAGACTGGTGACATAATCACGGGTCTAGATAAAGAGTTAGCTGATACAAAAGTCTTTCATGCCGGTACTCGCGAGCAACAATCCGACATCGTTACTGCAGGGGGACGGGTGTTGTGTGTTGTAGGCTTAGGCGAGGATGTGGCGCTTGCCCAGGCCCGGGCCTATGAACGGCTGGATTTAATTGGCTGGCGTAATCGTTACTTTCGCAAGGATATTGGCTATCGAGCCATCGATCGACAGTAGCGTTCGTTGTTGAATATTTTGGAAAGCGCATGAGCAGTGCACAAAGAAATCCTAGCGATGCTGTAGATCACCTTATTAATGGGTTCGATCGAGCACTTAAGACCTTAACAGGGGGCCGTACAGTCCAGCGCGAAAATCCCGCAGAGCAAATTCAAGATGCAGATCTGAGCGACGCGGAAAAGCGTCACGTCGGCGGTTTGATGCGGGTAAACCATACTGGTGAGATCTGTGCCCAGGCGTTGTACGAGGGCCAGGCGATGACTGCGCGTGACCCGGTCGCCCAGCGCTCGTTATTGGATGCGGCTGCCGAAGAGCAGGATCATTTGACGTGGTGCGCACAGCGTCTAGAAGAACTCGATGCCCGGCCCAGCGTATTAGATCCGTTATTTTACGGAGCGTCATTTGTGCTGGGTGCCGGCGCGGGGCTGCTTGGTGACCGAATCAGTCTTGGGTTTGTCGAAGCTACCGAAGCTCAGGTGGTAGAGCATCTGAATGAACACTTAGATTCAATTCCGCAAAGTGATGCAAAGACCCGTGCGATTTTGCAGACCATGCGTGCTGACGAAGCACGTCATGGCGCCCACGCTTTGGAAATGGGTGGCGAAGAATTCCCAGCGATGCTCAAACGCGGTATGAGCTTGGCCGCAAAGATAATGACCAAGAGCAGCTACAGAATCTAACTAATGGTCTTTAGGGGCCTATAAGCCACCGTCTAGGAGCGAATTGCTACCGTTCGTCTTAACGCCCCCTACCTGATTTGCTAAGCGCAGCTAGCATGGCTGACGAATAAGTGGTGCAGGTGTGGTTCGATGAAACCAAACAGTGATCGAAGTTCGCAACGCGAATCGATGTATGTCACGGCCGATGCAGATCCGTTGAATATTGAGACCTCCTTCTCTCAATCCAACGATATCTCCTTGGCCTGGGATTCCGCCGCAGTCATGGAATCAACGCAAATGTTGCAGGCTTTGAAAGGTCAGCAGTCCGAATACGGCGGCCATTTGTTTGATCAATTGGTCAGCTGGGACGACGGCATTGCCGAATTTGATCCCGAGCAGGAACGCTACGCACAAATAATTCCCGGTGAACGGTATGAGCCTGAGGAACCTCATCTTCGAGCTTTTATCGCGGCGGCAAATCTGCGCAAATTTCAGCCCCGTAGCACCATTATCTTTGGCGGTGAAAATTGCGACTCGGTGTTTTTGTTGCTGCGCGGCATGGTGTCAGTGCACATTGACGGCGCCGCCGGCAGAGAAATCATTTTAGATTATCTAAACGCTGGGGAATTTTTTGGTGAGTTACCAATGTTCTTAAAAAGCCGCCAGCGCAGTGCTGGNGTGAAGGCTAAATGTTGCTGCGAGGTGGCAGAGTTGTCTTANGCTAGGTTCAGAGCACTGTCGCAGCAGCATCCAGACTTGATTTTTACGGTAGCAACACAGATGGCTAATCGGCTTGTGCGCACNACACAAAAAGTCAGTGATCTGGCTTTTTTGGACGTAACAGGCAGAGTCGCCCGCACGCTCATGGAGCTATCAAAGCAACCGGATGCAGTCACCCATCCTCAAGGTATGCAGATTAAGGTGACGCGGCTTGAGATCGGCAATATCGTTGGTTGTTCTAGAGAAATGGCCGGTCGGGCCATCAGGGCACTGTCGTCCGAGGGTTTAATTTCGGTGCGCGGCAAAACCATGGTTGTGCACGGNACCCGTTGATAGCGTACTAGCCAAACAGCTCNGCCAGTGCATGCCCTGGGTCAGCCGCCCGCATAAATGCCTCGCCGACCAAAAAACAATGTACGTCATGTGACTGCATACGATTGATGTCGTCTGTGTTGCTGATTCCGCTCTCCGTAACGACAACGACCTTNGGCGGAATATCTTTCAATAGATCGATGGTGGTATTTAAGTCGGTCTCGAACGTTTTCAGATTCCGGTTATTGATGCCAATCAATCCTGGTCGCAAGGCCAAGGCCGTAGCCAGTTCGTCAGCATCGTGTACTTCGATTAGAACGTCTAAGCCCAGTGATTGCGCGAGAGCATAAAGATCTTGGAGCTGCCCTGAAGTCAGCGCACTGACGATGAGCAATATGCAATCCGCGCCCATAGCTCTGGCCTCATAGACCTGATAGGCATCAATGGTGAAGTCTTTACGCAGTAATGGCAGCGTAACGGCTTGGCGTACATCACGGAGGTAGTCGTCGTGTCCTTGGAAATACTGCTCATCGGTTAGTATCGATAGGCAGGTCGCGTTCGCAGCCGCATAGCTGGTTGCAATAGCAACAGGGTCGAAGTCTTTCCGTATAACGCCTTTGCTGGGCGAGGCTTTTTTGATTTCGGCAATAACCCCTGGCTTTTGTTGATCAGCGCGCTGGTACAAAGCGTCAACGAAGCCCAGTGGAGTGTGTGCACCGCTAATGTGGTCGAGGAGCTGGCGTTCGGGCACCAAGGTACGACGGTGGGCAACTTCCTGACGTTTAGTCGCGAGAATTTGTTCGAGGATGTTACTCATAACGTGCCAGATTCGCCGTTTTGCTCGGCCATGAGAGTGCTGGTGGCTGCAAGTTCTTGCAGGCGCTCGCGCGCAAGTCCGGTAGCTATAGCATCTTTGGCCATAACGACGCCGTCTTCAAGAGTGTCTGCAACACCGGAAACGTAAATCGCAGCNCCCGCATTTAGGCTGACNATATCAGCTGCCGCCGAGCTTTCGTCCGNCAGTGCCTGACGCACCAGTTGTAAGCTTTGNTCGCTGGATTGGGCCGTTAGNGCCTCTATGGCCGCAGTACTATGGGTAGATATGGGCAAATCCCTCGGCCTGATGGTATAGGTGCTAATCGCCCCGTCCTGCAACTCCACTACTGTCGTGTCAGCATCCAGACGAATTTCGTCGAGCCCATCACTGTGTACAATCATGGCATGGCGGGTGCCTAAGAGCATGAGTACTTCCGCCATTTTTTGTTGCCAATCTGGGCTAAAAACACCAATGACCTGACGTGTTGCTCCGGCNGGGTTGGTCATCGGGCCGAGAACATTCATAAGCGTCCGAATGCCNATCTCTTGACGTACCGGGCCGGCAAATCGCATTGCACTGTGATGNGCCTGAGCGAACAAAAAGCCAACCCCGACCTCGCTAATGCACCGGGCTATTTGCTCTGGGTTTAGCGCCAAACTCACTCCGGCTGCTTCCAACAAATCCGCACTGCCGCTGAAGCTGGTCATTTTACGGTTGCCGTGTTTCGCAACATGGGCGCCTGCCGCAGCAGCCACGAATGCAGCAGCAGTGGAAATGTTGAATAACTTGAGGCCGCTGCCACCGGTGCCGCAGGTATCTACTAAGTGCGGCACATCTATCTCAACCTTGGTTGAAAGTTCGCGCATGGTCATCGCCGCACCGGCTATTTCCTCAGCGGTTTCCCCCTTGACTCTCAAGGCGGCCAGCAATGCGCCTATTTGGGCCGGCGTTGCCGCGCCGGACATTATGGTATGAAAAACTTGAGTCGCTTGTTCCTGACTAAGGTCTTGGCCGTCGACGATATGTTGTAGCGCGGCAGGAATGTCCATAGATGCTGTCCCCTAATTCTTATGCTCAGGCACTTTGCAGGAAATTTTGCAGCAGCGCATGACCATGCTCGCTGAGTATTGATTCTGGGTGGAATTGCACACCTTCAACGGCGAGTTCGCGATGGCGCAGGCCCATGATTTCGTCGATCTGGCCGTCGGCTTCAGTCCAAGCGGTAACTTCCAAACACTCGGGCAGGGAATCTTGCTCTACCACTAAGGAATGATAGCGAGTGGCGGTAAAAGGGCCTGCTAAATTACGAAAGACACCGGCTGCATTGTGATGGATGGGCGATGTCTTACCGTGCATGACCTCTTTAGCGCGGATGACCTTGCCGCCAAAGACTTGGCCAATGCTTTGATGGCCTAGGCAGATACCAAGAATCGGAATCGTTCCAGCAAAATGCTCGATACACGGCATGGAAATACCCGCCTCGTTGGGCGTGCACGGACCGGGTGAAATGACAATTTTTTCGGGTTTAAGTGCTGCAATGCCGTCGAGGTCTATATCGTCATTGCGGTGCACTACCACATCTGCGCCAAGTTCCAACAAGTACTGCACGATGTTGTAGGTAAAAGAGTCGTAGTTATCGATCATTAAAATCATCTTACGCTCCTCTCACCGTGCTTCGTCGCTTGGATCGACGAGCTGGTTTTCGGCTAGCGCTGCAGCTCGGAAAATTGCTCGTCCTTTGTTCAGGCTTTCTTTCCATTCCAGACGTGGTACTGAATCGTGCACGATGCCGCCGCCTGCCTGGATGTACAGTTTGCCGTCTTTAATCACTGCGGTGCGAATGGCAATTGCTGTGTCCATATTGCCGTTCCAAGATAGATAGCCAACGGCGCCACCGTAGATGCCGCGCTTAACCGGTTCCAGCTCGTCGATAATCTCCATGGCTCTGACCTTTGGTGCGCCGGATAGGGTGCCCACCGGTAAAGTTGCCCGCAACACATCCATGGCAGTTTTGCCTGCCTGTAATTTGCCATTTACGTTGGACGATAAATGCATCACATGGGAATAACGCTCGATGACAAATTGCTCGGTGACCTGGACCGAGCCCGGGGCGGAGACCCGACCGACGTCGTTACGGCCAAGGTCAATGAGCATCAGGTGTTCCGCAATTTCCTTGGGGTCTGCCTTGAGTTCAGCCTCAAGAGCAAGGTCCTCAGCGTGGTCGTGGCCGCGACGGCGAGTGCCTGCAAGTGGTCGGTTGGTAATCACGCCGTTTTCCAGTCGTGCCAAGATTTCTGGCGAAGAACTGACGATCTGAAACTCATCCAGATGCATAAAGTACATATAGGGTGATGGATTGAGACTGCGTAAGGCCCGGTAAAGGTTGACCGCCGGCGCTTTAAATGGAATGGACATACGCTGGGCAAGGACCACCTGCATAACGTCCCCGGCACGCGTGTACTCGCGGATTTTCTCTACTGCATTTTGGAATGCCGCCTCGCCAAATTCGGAAACAAAATCGCTTTCCTCGATACGCTTGTTGGCGCCGCCCTGTGCTAAACCTTGGATCGGCGACTGCAGCTGCTCCGCTCGTTCTTGCAGACGTCTTTGCATGGCCTCGGCAGCGCCATCTTGATCCGGGTCAACCAGACCGATCAGCTGCATGCGGCCGCGAATGTTGTCAAAAACAACGACTTCCTCGCTGACCATTAACATAATGTCAGGGGTTTTCAGAGTATCCTCGGGCGTGCTGTTGGCCAGTCGTGGCTCCACATACCGCACCGTGTCATAGCCGAAATAGCCCACTAGACCGCCGAAGAATCGGGGCAGACCTTCAATATTTTCTACCGCGAAGCGCTTTTGGAATTCCTCTACGAATGTCAGCGGGTCGTCAGTCTGTATAGATTCAGTAATCTCGCCATCACTGATCACCTCCACTAGCGAACCTGTGACCTTAATAATGGTACGGGCGGGTAGGCCTATGATCGAATAACGTCCCCACTTTTCTCCGTCATCACCGGCGTTTTGT
The DNA here is from genome assembly GCA_002690405.1 of Gammaproteobacteria bacterium. Classification (GTDB taxonomy): domain Bacteria; phylum Pseudomonadota; class Gammaproteobacteria; order Pseudomonadales; family Azotimanducaceae; genus UBA4421. Next base: position 19,835 of record NZEI01000069.1, on the reverse strand, counting down.
GCCGACTCCAGCAAATAGGAATATGGGCTGTTGGCGAGTTTCAGATAAACCGATAGCGGGGTATCTAAATCCGCAAGGGTTTCGTGAACGATCGGAACGCGTCGATAGCTGGGCGATGTTGAAGTCATAGTGGGCCTGTAAGCAAAAATTTAGCGGAGCGTTTTTGGGGCGAAAGCATAATCAGCTTCGCCAGCGCTCCAATGAGCGGTCGCTCTTATTTGCTCGATTTATTCGGCCGAACATGTCTTTTCCAGGTGCATAAAACTCGCGTGAGCGAAGGCTACCACGCATTTTTTAGGATGTGGAGTGAGTGTCCTTGGTTCAATGTACGAGCAATTCGGCAAAGCTTGTAATAACAAAGTCCGGATCTAGGGTTGTCACGTCGACACCATGGTTATAGCCGTCACGCACACAGGCCACATCTACATTGGCTGCCTTGGCGGCTAGTACATCGGTTTCTGAATCGCCGACCATTAATACCTGCGNTGGCGTAAGGTCAAAATGCTCNAGNCACAGCACGATGGGGTCCGCNGCGGGTTTGGGTTGGNCNGNAGTATCGCCGCATACGATNAGATCAAAAAAGTCGTACAGCCCAATGTCTTTCAGTAACGGCTCACTTAACTCCGTCAGTTTATTGGTAACCACGGCTAACTTGCTGCCGGCTTGTTGTAGGGTGCTTAGAGTCTCGCGTACCTGCGGATAAATTTTACTGTGGACNGCGATATTAGCCTTATAGTGACTGAGAAAAGGCCCAATGAGTTGATCGATGGCTGTCGTATCCGCGGGTTGCTGATGATGCTGTAGCGCTTGTTGAATGAGTGTGCGNGAACCGTGGCCAATCCAATGACGGGTCAGCGACTCCGCAACCGGTGGTAGGTCTGCCGTCGCCAGGGCGTGATTTAGGGCCTGATCAATGTCGGGTACGCTGTCTACTAAGGTTCCGTCTAAGTCGAATAGATACGCCCTATAGCGCGCCTCGCTCACGAGGCGTTGGCTGCGGCGATATTCGTGCGNAGCGCACNGATGACGTCGGCATAATTTTCTTGGCCGAAGATTGCAGTACCCGCTACGAAAGCGTCGGCGCCAGCAGCAGCTGCATCGCCAATGTTTGCAGGTTTGATACCGCCGTCTATTTGCAATCGAATATCTCGCCCGCTGACATCGATAAGCTCTCGGGCTTGACGCAATTTGTCCAAGCTACTTGGGATGAACGACTGACCGCCGAAACCCGGGTTGACCGACATGATCAGTACCAAGTCTACGAGATCTATCACCTCAGAGAGGANATCCAGTGGTGTTGCGGGATTAAAGACGATACCGGCTTTNGCGCCGCCCTCGCTAATCTGGGTCAGGCTGCGATGTAAGTGCTCGGTCGATTCTGGATGGATGGTGATGTAGTCAGCGCCGGCTTCCAGAAAGTCGCCGATCAATCGGTCCACCGGCTTAACCATCAAATGCACATCGATGACGGCGTCAAAGCCGGCTTTGCGCAGCGAACTCAATACCAGTGGCCCAATGGATAAATTAGGTACGTAGTGGTTGTCCATTACATCAAAGTGAATAGTGTCGGCACCGGCATCTAATACCGCCCGTACTTCGTCGCCAAGACGAGTAAAATCAGCGGCCAAGATAGAGGGACAAATCCAGTGATTCATAGTTATGAGCACCCGTTGCGAAGAGCGCTAGTGTAACCGAGGGTTGGGTCGTAGCGGGCTATTTTTTCTCGAATCCGCCATCGCGGACTGCAGCGTATTCNTCCAAGTCACCAATATCAGTCCAGTGCCCAGCATGAATCTGCGCGCTCAGTTGGTTTTTTGCCAGAGCAGCAAAGTAAATGTCGCGCAGTGAAAAGGCTCCTTGTGGCGCATTTACAAAAAGCNTTGGGTCCAAGACGGCGATACCACAGTACACCCAATCGTCGCCGCGCTCGGTAATACGCTGATTACCGACGTTGAAGTCGCCATGGTCGCGGCTTGCTGGCTTTTCGGTAACCACCAGATGNCCGAGCGTGTCAGGAGTNAAAGCNGTCGGCAGATCAGTAAAATCGAAATCGGTAAGAATATCGCCGTTGAGNACCATAAAGGGCGCATCGCCGAGTTTCGGTAACGCTCGAACGATGCCGCCACCAGTGTCTAACAATATATCCTCGTGGCTGTANTGAATGTTTACNCCGAGGCCGTTGCCATCGCCCAGAGTGGCCGTAATTTGCTCACCCAAATGATGCAGGTTGATGACGATGTCATTATAGCCAGCCCGATTGAGTTGGCGTATTTGTCGAACCAGCAGTGGCTCTCCGGCGATAGGTAACAANGGCTTAGGCGTTCGATTCGTTAATGGTGCCAAGCGCCGCCCCAGGCCAGCAGCGAGAATCATTGCTTTCATGATCTGGCCCCGAGGGGGTCATCTAGTTGCGGCAATATTTCACCTAACAGTTGACTTAACNCAAAGGTGTCTTCGTAGGCGGCAGTGCTGGTAATTAGGCTGTGAACCACTGGTTTAATCCAGCGCAGGTGACTGTCCTTAGCGTCTCGTANATGCAGGCGCGCAAAAATGCCCAATGCCTTTATCTGTCGTTGTATTGCTGTGTGGTCAAAGGCGCTCTTTGTTGCAGCGAAATCGTTTGTGTTGAAGTGCGCTGATCGNGACAGNAAATAGTCTAGCCAATAGTCGANGGCTTGCTCGTCGTGTTGGTAATAGCAGTCCCGCAATAGTGATGCGATATCGTANAGGCCGGGTCCAACCAGAGCATCTTGGAAATCTACAACGCCGATTTGTCCATGGTTAAACAGCACATTGCGGCAGTGGTAGTCGCGGTGCACGCAAACCTGTGGTTGCGTGAGCATCGCCGCGATACAGGCATTCTTAGCTNGGNTCAGTGCNATNGCGTATTTNGCGGCTAGGTCATTACCAGTTTTTCCGAGCAGTTGGCCTAGCACCCACTCTGCAAAGAGGTCGAATTCCNTAGTTAAGCGCGCCTCATCATAAGGCGGTATGTGCGGAGACTGGACATCCTGCAGTTTAATNAAGGTTTCCACTGCGGCGCGTAGCGCCGCGTCTTCGACGGGCGATGCATATGCCTGGACAAGATCCAACTCCCCCAAGTCGGTCATAAGCATAAAGCCCCGGTCCATATCTTTGTCGATAATGGTCGGCACGGGGATGTCATGATCAGCAAAGACCATGGCCATGGTCAAAAACTGCTGGTTTTGCTCGAGCTCTGGTGGGCTGTCCATGGCGACCCAGCGCTGACTTGGATTGGTATTAGAGTGCAGGCGATAAAAGTGCCGATGGCTGGCCTCAACGGCTAACGGATTAAAGCCAAGGTTAGGGTTCTGAATGATGTAGGCACACCAATTAAATAGAGCAGATGGGTCATGCATGTTCGGAGTATAAAGGCCCGCTGTGGAGATAGCAGAGAATAAAGTTTCTTGGTTTTGCGCTGCTGTGATGTCTTTCCATTGCTAAATCAGGATAGATTAGGCGAGACTGCGCCCCATGATCGCTTCCCGTCACTACCGCATCGCAGCTTGGGCGCTAATTTTTGCCCTCGCATATGCCATGAGTGCCAATGCAGCCGCCTTTGCATCTTCGAGTAGCCAAGGCAATGGGCTGGCAACCGAGTTATTTATACCTAGCGTGCACCGCTCCAGTGGCGCCTGTGCCGGCACTTATGTTCAGCCACAGCAGACCTTTAGCAACGTACTGGACAACAAATTGCGTGTTTCTGCGGATCAGCTGATGGGCGCCTGGGACGAGCGTATGGCGCTTTCTGGGGCGGTAGAAATCCAACAGCGAGACATGCTGATTAGTGCGCCGGCGGTAGATATAGATGCGGGCACTACGATTGCATTTAATCAGGGTTTACGTCTCGAACAGCCGGGCATGGTCATGCAGGGGCGCCGGGCCCAATGGCAAACGGATATACAGGAACTGCAGATAGAGCAGGCGGAGCTCGTGCTCGCCAAGGGCGGTTTGCGGGCGCAAGCACAGCGATTAACGCGCAACGCATCAGGTCAGTTGTCCATTGATGATGGTGAATTTACCTACTGTGCACCGGCAGACGACGGTTGGTCGTTGAGTGCTCGGCAGCTCACCGTTGCAGCGAACTCTGAATCGGTGACTACCCGCGGTGCGGTATTACGGGTCAAGTCAGTACCGCTCATTTATCTGCCTTATTTGAAGTTGCCACTTGGCAGTGGCGATGAGTCTGTGGCGGCGCGCCAGAGTGGCTTCTTAGTGCCAACGGTCGGATATGACGACGAAGAGGGCGCCAGCATAGGCGTTCCTTATTACCTAAATATCGCGCCGAACATCGACGTCACCCTAAAGCCTAAGTGGATTGGTAACCGCGGTACTGGCTTTGCAGCTCAAGGCCGCTGGTTAACGTCGCAGCAAATGACCCAGATACAAGGTGGGCTGCTAGCTGACGATGGAATCTATAACGGCATTATGAGTCGTCGTCGTTACGATCAATTTGGCGGCATTGAGCGGTTCGGAGCATTTACTCCAGCGGATCGCTGGTATGTAAACCTGCGGCATAGGGGCAGCGCTGGTCGACTACGCACTTATGCCGACTATTCGCGCTTGAGTGACCGGGATTACCTGCGTGATCTGAATATGGATTTCGACTTATCGCGCAACAGCACTTTTGATTCGACTAACCCAGCAGATTTACAGCGCCGAATTGAGATGCACTATCAACAAGGGGGCCTAACGGCACGGCTTTGGCACCAGAGCTTCCAACGCCTAGATCAACTGGCATTGCCTACTTATAGCCGGTCACCGCAGTTGGATATCGATTATCAGCGAGGTATAGGGGTGCATTGGCAACTGCGTGTGCAGAGCAGTTGGGCACGCTTTGAGCAAACCAGCGATGAATTCTTTGCGCCGCTGGGAATACCACCGCAGCAGCAAGATTTAACCGAAGGCGTTTATGGCGAGCGCCTGCACTGGCAACCGGAAATTTCCTATCGCAAACGTTGGCCCGCGGGTTTTTTTACCAGCACCGGTGGCTACAAGTACACTAGCTATAAGCTGGAGCAGGATTTGCGGTCGATGCAAGTGCCCTTGGCCGATGCGTCACCCACGCGCGGGGTCGGCTACTTTAATGTGGATGCTGGATTGTATTTCGACCGCTACTTTCAGGGGCTTGGCCGCAACTGGTTGCAAACGTTAGAGCCTCGTTTGCTCTACCTGCGTCAGGGCTATGCTGATCAATCGGCGCTGCCGATCTTTGATACGACCAATATGCCCCTGAGCTACAGCCAACTGTTTCGCAAGGAGCGTTTCGTAGGCCTGGATCGAGTCAGCGATGCCAACCAAGTGACCTTGGGTCTGAGTAGCCGCTTGTTGTCAGGGGCAAGTGGCCAAGAATATGCGAGCTACAGTCTTGGTAAGATCTTTTATCTAGACAAGGCCCGTGTCGGGTTGCGTGATACTCGAGCGGTGGAGCAGCCGGTCTCCACTGAGGCGCTGGTCAGTGAGTTTAATTTGCGTTTTGGCTCACGTTGGCAGCTCGATAGCCACCAGATATGGAGTAGCGAGTCAGAACAGTGGCAAGAACTGGGCGCTGCTTTACATTACCGTCTTAATCAGCGGCGCATGGTTACTCTAGGTGCGCGTAAACGTTTGGCGTCTGCCCAATATTTTGATGAAGCCGTGGAGCAGATCGAAATTTCCACAATTTGGCCGGCGTCAAACCGCCTATCGCTGTTGGCGCGCTGGCACTATGACTTGCAGCGCTCGCGTACCGTCGAAGGCTTCGTGGGGTTACAATACGATGATTGCTGTGTTCGCGGTCGCTTAGTGTTGACCCGAGCTTTGCGTAGTTCCGCCTTCTTGCCGGTTAGTGTTGCGGGTAATGCGGACTATTCATTGCGCACCAATAGTGGTGTGGCGCTAGAATTGACACTAAAAGGTTTAGGCGGTTTCGGGTCGAATATCGATGCCATGTTACGCCGCGGAGTCCGAGGCTATGACCACGTTACGTCTGGGCTTTGATTACTGTATCCGTCACCCCAGCCTGAGATACACTAGGCACCGCTTGGCCTCGAGCGCAAACCGCGAAAATTCATCATGGCCTTGCATAAACTATAATTCCAAAGGTTAGCTGTATGTCCTTAAGACAGTCGTTAGAAAATTTAGTCTCAGCAGTGAAGCTGCCCCGTCGCATACTTGTCATAAGTGCGCTGGCTTTTATATCCATGCCGGGCGTTGTTGCGGCTCAATATCAAAAGCTCGATGGCATCGTCGCAGTAGTGGATGACGATGTAGTGCTGGCCAGTGAACTACTGGACCGAATTGATCTGGTGCGACGTTCCAGTGAAGAAAGCGGTACCCGCCTGCCACCTAATGACGTTCTAGTCAGTCAGATAATGGAACGCTTGATATTGGAGAATTTACAGCGGCAAGAGGCCCAGCGTCGTGGACTTACCATTGATGATGAAACGCTAAGTCGTGCGGTCGCACAGTTTGCGCAGAACAATAACAAAACCGTAGAAGAGTTTCGTCAAGCGTTGGTTGCGGATGGCAATAACTTTCGNCAGTTCCTCGAAGATATCCGCGAAGAAATGCTGGTTAGCCGCCTGCAGCGCGCCTTGGTCGGTCGGCGGATATCAATTACCGAGCAAGATGTTCAAGGGTTGCTGAACTCACCCTATTACAAGCAACTGTTTTCGGACGAATACCGTGTCGGCCACATTATGATAACAACGGACGAAAATGCGTCCGAGGAAGTCGTCCGCCAAGCGTTGGAGAAAGCCAACAATATCGTGACAAANCTGCGCGAAGGTGCCGAATTTGGCCCTGTGGCGATGGCNGAGTCCTCGGCCAGCTCTGCGTTGGAAGGTGGCGATATGGGTTGGCGCAAGGCNGGTGAATTGCCCAGCTTATTTGCTGAGCCAGTGATGCAGATGAGTGTCGGCGACATTGCTCAGCCGATTCTTAGTGGCAGCTCGATCCACATCATCAAGCTTCTTGAGCAGCGTGGTGCCGGGGTGCAGAAGTCCAAGCAAACCAAGGTTCGGCATATCTTGGTGCGGCCATCAGAAATAAGATCGCCCAGTGAAGCNGAAGCGATCATTCAAGATTTGCACCGGCGTCTAGGCCAGGGTAGCGACTTTATTGAATTGGCGACTGAGTTCTCAGAGGACCCCGGCAGCGCTCTTAATGGCGGTGATCTGGGCTGGTCAACAGAAGATCAATTTGTCGGCATTTTTGCCGAGGTTATGCAGCGCACAGAGGCAGGGTCTTTCAGTGAGCCTTTTCTNAGTCAGTTTGGCTGGCATGTGCTGTTAGTAGAGGGCCGCCGCGAACAAGATATGAGCGACGAAGCTCGTCGTAACATGGCATTAGAGTTGTTGCACAACAGACGTTTCGAAGAAGAGCGGCAAGAGTGGCTGAAAGAGTTGCGCGATGAAGCCTTTGTCGAAATTCGATTGCCGAATGCCTAAAGCCAATTTTTCTGGTCGGTTGGGGTAGACGCTATGCTAGCCGTCACCCCAGGGGAACCAGCGGGCATTGGCCCTGATCTGGTAATTCAATACGCTCAAAGCCAGACCGAGCACGCCATGCCNTGGGTTGTAGTCGCCGATGCCGATATGTTGCGCCAGCGNGCGCANTCGCTGGGCCTACCACTGCAAATCCACGACGATCTTGAGCGCCCTGCTGCTTCAGGGGCCCTCAAGGTAATCCACATACCGTTGCCGAGCAGGGTGCAACCAGGACAACTTAATCCGGATCATGCCCCAGCAGTATTAGCCGCCTTAGATCACGCCATAGCTGGCGCCATGAGTGGAACATTTCATGCACTGGTGACCGGCCCCATGCAGAAATCAGTAATCAATGACGCGGGTCTGCCGTTCAGCGGCCACACAGAATATCTTGCCCAAGCCGCAGCTGCAGACGATGTGGTTATGCTGTTGATGAGCGATGATTTGAAGGTCGCTTTAGCGACTACCCACTTACCATTGGCTGCAGTTGCAAGCGCTCTGGATAAAGAGTTATTGGAGCGTCGGTTAAGAATTTTACATACCGCGCTAGTGCGCGACTTTGCAGTAGCCAAGCCGACGATTTTAGTNGCCGGGCTTAACCCCCACGCCGGTGAGGGCGGGCATCTGGGTCGCGAGGAGATCGAGATAATTGAACCCGTTTGTAACGCACTGCGGCACGACGGCATTAACGTAATCGGTCCATTGCCCGCAGATACCCTNTATACGCCNAAGTATTTGGCGGAGGCAGACGCCACGATGGCGATGTTTCATGATCAGGGATTGCCGGTGTTGAAGTTTGCAAGCTTTGGTCGTGCCGTCAACGTAACCTTGGGTCTGCCCTTCGTGCGTACCTCAGTGGACCATGGCACGGCCCTTGATTTAGCCGCAAGCGGTAATGCTGACAGCGGTAGTTTTGTGCAGGCCCTAGAGACCGCGCAACAGCTCGCCAAGCAGCGCTTTAGCTAATGCGTGCGCGTAAACGCTTCGGCCAACACTTTCTGCACGACGCTCAGGTATTGCAGCGTATTACTGATGCGGTGGCTTTGAANTCGGGGCAGCGAGTGCTGGAAATCGGCCCGGGTACAGGAGCACTGACGGAATATTTGGCGGCGACAGAAGGCACCCACTATACCGCCGTCGAGATTGATCGGGATCTGGCGCCGGAACTCCAGCAGCGCTTTACCGCATTGCAAATCATTAATACCGATATTTTGCAGGTTGATNTGCAGGAACTATTGGGNCCNGTAGCCAACGAATGGCGGGTGGTGGGTAATTTGCCCTACAACATTTCTTCGCCACTGATACTCAAGTTCATCCTCTACGCACACAGCGCCCCCGGAAGCATTCGCGACATGCACTTTATGCTGCAAAAAGANATGGCCGAGCGGATGTGTGCACAACCGAGCACCAAAGCCTGGGGCCGACTGAGCGTTATGGTGCAATTGCTGGCCGAGGTGGAGGGACTATTTGATGTGTCGCCTGGGAGCTTCAGCCCGCCACCTAAGGTGGATTCCGCGGTGGTGCGTATGCAGCCGCGTGCNCAAATAAACTTACCAGCGCGATTATCCACCTTGGATAAGGTGCTGCGGCAAGCGTTTTCCGCGCGCCGCAAGCGCTTGTCGAATGCTCTGAAAACACTGAACATTGATTGGTCGGTGGTGGTGGCTGAGCCGCAGTGGCGTGCGGATGATGTTGGCGTTGCTGAATTTGTAGAGATCGCNCAATGGGTGGATGAACATGCCGCAGAAGGAATTGGATCGCTATGAGTAAAACAACTGATGGCTCGGGTGCGGAGATGGGNGAGGATGGCGTGCGCGTGACNGTAGAGTCCCGTTATTTGCCGCAGGAATCGGATCCAAGTGGCCAACGCTATGTATTCGCCTANACCATCACTATCGAAAACAACGCCAGNGAGGCGAGCCAGTTACTTAACCGCCATTGGGTCATCACTGATGGTCAGGGCGAAATTGAGGAAGTTCATGGCCCGGGTGTTGTCGGTCAGCAGCCACGCATCCAGCCCGGGCAAGGATTCCGTTATACCAGTGGCGCCATATTAAAAACGCCNGTAGGCGTNATGCGGGGACATTACGAATTTGTCACTGATGCAGGCGAACANTTTGATGTTGCGATCCCACAGTTCAGTCTTGCGGTNTCTGAACTGGTGCATTGAGCTCGCGGTAGTGGAGAATTAACCCAGATGGCTACCTACGCGGTTGGTGATATCCAAGGTTGTGATCGCGAACTAGCAGCGCTGCTGGAAAAAATTGGGTTCGGTGACGATGACGAGCTCTGGCTCGCTGGAGACTTGATTAATCGCGGACCGGACTCCCTNAGTGTCCTCCGTCGGCTACACGCTATGGCGGACCAATGCCGCATAGTTCTGGGTAATCACGATCTACACTTCTTAGCGATCTTGTTTGGCGGCCATTCGCCAAATCGATCCGATACCCTAGATGANCTCCTGCAAGCTGATGATGTACAGGAGCTTGGCCATTGGCTGCGTCAGCAACCTTTATTTTATGTTTCTGCGGACCAACAACATGTATTGACGCATGCGGGTATTCCGCCTATGTGGTCCCACCGTCAGGCCGAGGAACGTGCGGCGGAAGTAGAGCGTGTTATGCGGGGCGAGGGCGCTATTTCCTATGTCGAGTTCTTTCGCCGTATGTACGGTAACGAGCCTGGGACGTGGCACGAGGACTTGCAGGGCATGGATAGATTGCGGGCCATCACGAATTTCTTCACGCGTATGCGTTTGCTCGATGGCTCCCAGAGTATGAACTTTAGTCATAAGGGCGCCCTTGATGATGCGCCAGCGGGGTTGCGACCATGGTATCGATTTCCCACTGAGCGGCCATCCAGCAAAATCCTTTTTGGTCATTGGGCCGCATTAGAAGGCCATACCGGCGTGGCCGATGTTATCGCCCTTGATACCGGCTGTGTTTGGGGGCGCACCCTAACGGCCTATTGTCTGGAAACTGGCGAACTCATTTCTCAGGCAGCGCTGCAGGCGGTATAGATGGCATCATCAATAGAGCATTTGCAGTGTTATTTGGTTGGCGGAGCCGTCCGCGACGAACTGTTGGGTCGACCCAGCCCGGACCGAGATTGGGTGGTTGTTGGCGCTACAGAGCAGCAGTTGCTGGCCCTAGATTTCGTGCGCGTGGGCAAAGACTTCCCAGTATTTTTACATCCACAAACGAAAGAAGAGCACGCCTTGGCACGTACCGAGCGCAAGCGTGGGCAAGGCCATCGTGGTTTTGTCGTTGACGCGCGCCCAGACGTTACTCTGGAACAAGATTTGGGCCGGCGCGATTTGACCATCAATGCCATTGCTAAGACGAGCGAGGGCCACCTCATTGATCCGTACAAGGGTCAGCAAGATTTGCATGATCGAGTGCTTCGGCACGTCTCCGAGGCATTTATCGAGGATCCGCTGCGGGTGTTCCGGGTGGCGCGCTTTGCAGCGCAACTGCCGGGTTTTACTGTCGCAGCCGAGACTCAGGCGCTGATGCGCAACATGACGGCTGCCGGTGAGCTAGAAACCCTGTCGGCAGAACGGGTTTGGCAGGAATTTGCAAAAGCTTTGGGAGCGGCACAACCGCAGCGCTGGTTTCAGGTGCTGGCCGAATGTGGTGGCCTGACGCCATGGCTTGAAGAATTAACCAGCGCCACTACCCACCAGTTCGACAGCGGCACCAGTGAACAGCGCTTTGCGCTATTGCCCTGGTCGGTGGCGAGCTTGCAAAGTTTGGCCAAGCGTTTGCGTATTCCCAAACATTATTTGCAGTTGGCGACTGATTGTCTCTCGTATGGCGATGTCCTACGTTCTTATCCATGGTCTGCCGCGCAAGCGGAAGAGGTGCTAGGTGCGCTAATCGATCTACAGCTATTGCATGATGGTTTGCGCTGCCAACGTCTTGTGCAGGCGCTGGGCTTGGATACCGCTGGGCCGAGTGCTGAGGTGTTTAACAACATTCGCTTAGGTTTACGCGATATTCAATTGCCAGCAGATCATGACCTAGTCGGAAGCGCCTATGGCGAGGCCCTAAATCAGCTTCGTCTGAACTGGCTACAGAATTATTTGGCGCGGTAAATCTTTAGGCCTACCAAGGCGTCGCTGACCGCTTGTGGTTTGCATACGCGCACGGTTACGGCTTGAGTCAAGGGCGAGCGTAAACAAAGATCGGCGATGTCGTTGATCAATGTCTCAATAAGTAAGTACTCGCCAGCCACGGTGAGGGCACGAACTTGTTCAGCGAGGGCTGCGTAGTCGAGAGTATCGTCGATGTTTTTGCTCTGAGCGGCGGGCCGACTGTTAGTCTCTAACTGCAGGTCGATGACAACACGCTGGGGGGTGATGCGCTCTTCGGGCAATATGCCAAGGATCGCCTGCACCTCAAGCTGCTCTATAAAAACAATATCGCTCATGACTTTGCGATGGCGGGTAGTTCGTTAAGTGGCCAGCGTGCGCGGGTGTTGATGGCTAAATCAGCGTCGCCACCCTGGGCCTGCAGACGCAAAGCCCCCGCGTAGGCGATCATGGCGCCGTTGTCGGTACACAGCTGTGGTGGTGCGTAATACACCTCGCCTTCCAATTGGCTCTCTAATTGTTGCCGTAGGCGTTGGTTAGCGCTGACACCTCCGGCTATGACGAGATGTGGTGCGCCGGCCTGTTTTATGGCGCGCCGGCATTTAATTACCAGCGTGTCCACTGCCGCCTCTTCAAACGCTAGGGCGATGTCGTCGCGATCCACATCAGACAGCGGGCTGTGGTGCTGTACGGTATTGAGCGCAAAGGTTTTCAAGCCGCTGAAACTAAAGTCGAGGCCGGGGCGGTCAGTCATCGGGCGCGGAAAACGAAACCGCGACTCCAGTCCAAGCTGTTGGTTGCGCGCCTCTGCTCGGGCAGCGGCTTTTGCCACTGCGGGGCCTCCAGGATAGGCGAAGTCCAGCAATTTCGCGGTTTTGTCGAAGGCTTCACCAGCGGCATCATCAACAGATTCGCCGAGTAATTCGTACTCGCCGAGTTGCCCCACACGTACCAGCTGGGTATGGCCACCGGATACCAGTAGCGCAACAAAGGGCAGTGGCGGTTTACGCTCTGCCAATAACGGTGCCAATAGGTGAGCTTCCATGTGGTGTACCGCCAGCGCTGGAATATTCAGCGCCCAACTGAGACTACGCGCATAGCTAGCACCGACTAAGAGCGCGCCCATTAAACCCGGGCCGGCAGTATAGGCCACACCATCGAGGTCACTCAGAGTGCAACCAGTTTGGTCGAGCAATTGTTGCGTAAGTGGGGCAATCTTGCGGACATGATCTCGCGACGCCAGCTCCGGTACCACGCCACCGTAGTCGGCATGTAGAGTGATTTGGCTGTACAGCACCTGATCGAGCAGGCCTTGATCTGTGTCGTACAACGCCAGTCCGGTCTCGTCGCAGGAGGTTTCAATACCGAGGATGAGCATGACGCTATTATACCGAACGTTGTCGGGCGCGTCGCCAAACAGAAGAAATTTCTGTGTTTGAGGCCAAATTAACGGCTATTAAATTAACTGCAACATGGTTGCTGTCATCAGAGCCGCTGTGTAGAATCCGCGCCCTCAATCAACAGATCCATGTGTCTACAAGAACAAAGAAGTTTTATGCCTCACGTAAGAGTAAAAGAGAACGAACCATTTGATATCGCACTACGCCGTTTTAAGCGTTCATGCGAAAAAGCCGGGGTACTCTCCGAAGTGCGCCGTCGCGAGTTCTACGAAAAGCCCACAGCAGTACGCAAGCGTAAGGCTGCAGCTGCGGTAAAGCGCCATATGAAGAAGCTGCAGCGCGAGTCGCGAAAGTTCGAGCGCGCCTACTAGCGTTCAGCATAATGCCCGGCCGCTGTTTGTAGCGGCCTCATTCCCCACGTCATCGGCACCATGTCCGCACTCAAAGACCACCTAAATCAAGCCACTAAAGACGCAATGCGTGCGCGCGACAAAGAGCGTGTGGCTACCCTGCGTATGGTCAATGCAGAAGTTAAACGCCTAGAGGTAGACGAGCGTCGAGAGCTTAGTGATGACGATATCTTCGCCATACTCAACAAAATGTTGAAGCAGCGCCAAGACGCTCAAAGCCAGTACGAAGATGCGGGCAGAGACGATCTTGCAGCCATCGAAGCCTACGAAATCTCGGTAATCCAAGGATTCCTGCCAGAACAGATGGACGAGGAAGAACTCAGCGCATTCGTTGCCGACATCATCGCGCAGGCGGGCGCCAGCGGTATGCAAGACATGGGTAAGGTCATGGGATTGCTCAAAGCGCAGGGTGAGGGTCGAGTCGACATGGGGCGTGCCAGCGCTCTTGTTAAATCCCAATTGGCTGGTTAGCAAACCGGAATATTGTGCCATTGAGCAGTGCTGTGGCCATTGCTTGTGGTAGCCTGTTGTTTTTCTAGTGCGAAGCGCGAAGACCTTGGCTGGCCGAATACCTCAACACTTCATAAATGACCTAATCGATCGAGCAGACATCGTTAGTGTCATTGATGAGCGTGTAACGTTAAAGAAAACCGGCAAGAATTATTCCGGCCTGTGCCCGTTCCACGACGAAAAAACACCCTCCTTTTCGGTCAGTCCTGATAAACAATTTTTTCATTGCTTTGGCTGTCAGGAGAGCGGCACGGTGCTGACCTTCCTGATGAAGTACGAGCGCCTAGAATTTGTTGAGGCGGTGGAAATGCTCGCCCGAGACATGGGCATGGAAGTCCCCAGAGAGCAGGGTCGGGGTCCGGTAGTGAAGGTTGATGAGGACCTATATACCGTTTTGGAGCAGGCGGAGCGCTTCTATCGCAATCAGCTGCGAGGTGCTTCTGCGGCAGTGGATTATCTCAAGGGTCGCGGGCTTACAGGGGAAATTGCCCGGGATTTTGGCATCGGCTACGCACCTGCAGAATGGCACGGAGTAGGTGAGGCACTGACTAATGAACGGGTCAGCGAAGAAAAATTGCTCACCGCAGGACTGCTGACCAAAAACGACAAAGGTCGTGTATATGNCCGGTTCCGTGATCGGATCATGTTTCCGATCCGCGATACCCGAGGTCGGGTAATTGCCTTCGGTGGACGTATCTTGTCCCAAGACGGTGGTCCGAAATATCTCAACTCGCCGGAAACACCNATCTTTTTTAAGGCCCAGGAGCTGTATGGGTTATACGAGGCGCGCAAAGCGCTGCGTAACATTGAAGAACTTCTGGTGGTGGAAGGCTACATGGANGTGGTGGCATTGGCGCAGAACGGCATTGTNAATGCGGTCGCGACCTTAGGCACCGCCACTGGTGAGGCACATTTCAAAAAGTTATACCGCTACGCCGATCGAGTGGTGTGNTGCTTTGATGGCGACAAAGCAGGCCGCAGCGCCGCTTGGCGTGCGTTAGAGAGTGCGCTGCCGGTACTCAACGAACATAGACAACTTAAATTTGCGTTTCTTCCGGATGGGGAAGATCCCGATTCCCTCATCCGCACCCAGGGCCAGCCGGCGTTTCAAGGCTTCATTGATAACGCTGTGCCTGCTTTGGAATTCTTGTTAAGCCGATTGGCCGATGGGTTGGACCTGGCCACACTGGACGGCCGGGCCAAATTTATTGGCCTCGCCAGCCCGTATGTGGAAAAAATCACCCCAGGTGTGCTGCGNGATCTGGTGCAGGCGCGCGTGCGCGACCTTGGCGGTATGGCGCAGCCATTGCCACGCTCCAAGCCCGCATTCAGACGCCCGAATCCTCAACAAGCGCAACGAACACANGAATTGTCGCAACGGATGGCTGAGATATTGCTNAGATTGCCCNCGTTGTGGCAGCAGTTGAGTGATCAGCAGCGCCAGGATCTNCNNCTGCATGCCGGCGAACTCGGAGTGTTCGGCGCCTTAGTGCAGTTAGTACAGCAGCACCCAGAAGCCGACAGCGAGGAAATATTGGTGCGCTGGCAAGGCTTACCAGGGTATGACGACATTCAGCAGTTAGCCCAACGCAAGTCCTTACTGGACTCAGCAGGGCAGCAAAAGGCATTTTTCGAGGGTATTGAAAAGATGTTAAAACGGCGCAAAGGCCGGCCCCAAGTTGCTGAAATTCGCGCCCGGGTTGCCGCTAGCTCGTCCCAGGTAACCCCAGAACTGCCGGATGCCGACTCAGAATTCGATCCATTCGACGAATTAGCTACTGATCCGGACGATTATTCAGATCAGGAATTCCCCATTTGAATGCTGGTGCCGGCGTAATCTGCTGATATAATCCGCGGTCGCTCGAAGCAAGCTGCCAAAGTAAGAGTTCAGGCAGAGAGTCGCATCGCGACAATAATTAGCCGAGCGGGATGATCACGAACCGGTTTAAGCGAAACGCGATGAGCCTGCTGCAATCGGAGCGCATAAATAACGTCGCTCAAACAGCCCCAGCAGTCAGCTCCAACGCCAGACCCTATCGGATAAAGACAAGTAGTCGTAAACGGCGGTGCATGATGCCGAGTACGACTGAAAAAGCAGAGGGCTTATGAGCAACCAAATCACGACAACCGATCAGCAGTCCAAACTCAAAGAATTAATNGCCAAGGGTAAAGAACAAGGCTTTTTAACCTATGGCGAGGTGAATGATCACCTCCCAGACGACATTTCTGACCCCGAGCAGATCGAAGACATCATCCGCATGATCAATGACATGGGCATCACAGTCTATGAAACCGCNCCTGATGCTGATGACCTGCTCACCAACGAAGAGAACACAGCAGACGAACTGGCCGCAGAAGAAGCNGCNGCTGCATTGGCCGCAGTAGAGACCGAAGCCGGCCGTACAACGGATCCGGTGCGCATGTATATGCGTGAGATGGGTACGGTAGAACTGCTGACNCGNGAGGGTGAAATCGCCATCGCAAAGCGCATCGAAGAAGGCATTCGCGACGTACTTACCGCACTTTCCTACTACCCCGGCACTGTTGAGTATCTGTTAGAAACTTATGCCGAAGTGGTTAAAGAAGACAAATTAGCGGATTTATTGGTGGGTTATTTGGATCCAACGGATCATGTGCCCGCAGCCACACAGGTGGGCGCCGATGGGGTGAAAAAGCCGGAGTCTGATGACGACGAGGAAGAAGAAAACAAAGGTCCCGATCCGGTCGAGGCGAAAAAGCGCTTTTCGTTGTTGAAGCGTCAGTACAACAAGTACAACAANCTGGTCGAAGAAAAGGGTGCGAAGAGCAAAGANGCCGAAGCCCAAGCGGTTAAGCTCAGCGAAGCGTACTGCTGCTTTAAGCTGGTGCCGAAGCACTTCGACCACATGGTAGAACTGGCCCGGGAAGCACAAGGCATCGTACGCCGACANGAACGCCTGATTATGACCGCNGCGGTNAGACGTGCACGGGTACCCCGGGATGTGTTCCGCAAGGAATACGTGGGTAACGAAATCAGCGCCACTTGGATTAACAAGCTGGTGAAGGCGAAAAAAGATTTCTCTACGCCACTAGAGAATCAGCGCGAAGATATTGTGCGTTCGCAGAAAAAGCTCAAAGCCCTGAGCAAGATTACCGAACTCAGCATTACCGAGATCAAGGACATCAATCGACGCATGTCTCTGGGTGAAGCGAAAGCCCGGCGTGCGAAAAAAGANATGGTTGAGGCGAACCTGCGTTTGGTAATTTCAATCGCGAAGAAATACACCAACCGCGGGCTGCAATTCCTAGACCTGATTCAAGAAGGCAATATCGGCTTGATGAAGGCGGTAGACAAATTCGAATACCGGCGTGGATATAAGTTCTCAACCTATGCCACATGGTGGATTCGCCAAGCCATNACCCGGTCTATCGCAGACCAGGCGCGCACAATCCGAATACCAGTGCATATGATTGAGACCATTAACAAGCTCAATCGTGTGAGCCGGCAAATGCTGCAGGAAATGGGCAGAGANCCGACGCCAGAAGAGCTTGGTGATCGTATGGAAATGCCCGAAGACAAAGTGCGACGGGTACTGAAGATCGCCAAAGAGCCTATNTCCATGGAAACACCTATTGGCGATGACGAAGATTCGCACCTAGGTGACTTCATAGAAGACAGCACAATCGGTTCGCCCATTGAACTGGCCACCGGCGAAGGTCTGCGTGAAGCAACAAAAGACGTGCTCGGCGGCCTGACCGCCCGAGAAGCCAAGGTGCTGCGAATGCGCTTTGGTATCGATATGAACACAGACCACACCTTGGAAGAGGTGGGTAAACAGTTTGACGTCACCCGCGAACGGATCCGTCAGATAGAAGCAAAAGCATTACGCAAGCTCAGGCATCCGAGTCGCTCGGAGCACCTGCGCAGCTTCTTAGACGAAACGTCGGAGGGCGGCAAAGGACGCAACGCCTAGACGTTGCAATGATTTGGGCCTATAGCTCAGTTGGTTAGAGCAGTGGACTCATCAAAATGGTGCGCCCGACATCGAAAGGGTCGGGATGAACGGGATGAATTCAGGGAAACCTTCACGGACGAGTNATCGAACGCAGGCAACCCTGAGCCAAGCCGGCGGTACACCGCCGGAAGGTGCAGAGACTACCTGAGGGGTACAGTCCCCTTAATAACAGGCTAGAGCGTCCCGCACCCTAACGACGTGATTGTGCATGCACAATNACAGACGAGGGTGATGAGATAGTCCGCACACCGCCGAAAGACGGTGACAATGTGAATCCATTGGTCCCAGGTTCGAGTCCTGGTGGGCCCACCAAATCATTNNATCNAANNANATTTTNGGGNTGCCGNAGNCCCCTAAAAGCATTANTNGGAAGTTTGTTGAAAGAGGGNAAGCATTTTGCTGACNATTTCAGGCATTAANGCTTCCGGTATTTCGTGTCCGACACCTTCCATAATGAACGTNGTCGCTCCGGNGATATTGTCTGCGAGTGCCATTCCATGATCCAAGGGCAGTATCGGATCTTCGGTTCCATGTATTACCAAGGTCGGCAGGTTTATGTCGGCTAATCTGTTCAATCTGCTTGGGCTTGCTCCTANCGCGTCTCCATGACCCGCGTATGCGTTGTGACCGTGTGCCATGATGGGTTCGGCTTGCGCCCTGAATTTGATTTCATCAAAAGGAAAGCGAGAACCCGCCAGCGCCCTGTAAAGCGCCACGACGCCGTCGAGATATCGGCCCTGAATATTGANCAGAAACATCTCCTGCATGCTCTCCACTAGCGANGGCGCNATGCCGGATAGGCTAGNGTCTCCAAGGCCTGGGCTCGACATGATTGGAGTCAAACTTAGGGCGCGCTCAGGGTAGTCGAGTCCAATGATCTGGGTGATCATTCCCCCCATTGACGCGCCGACTATATGGGCCTTATCAATGCCAAGGTGATCCATCAAACAAATCGCATCTTTGGCCATATCGCTCAGGTCGTATTTAGCGCCGTTGCCGTCTGGCATTGCAAATTTTCCGTCATCGTCGACCATGCTCTCAAAGGCGGAAGAGACGAGTTTTTTAGACACGGCATAAGGAAGGAATTTTGCAAGCTTGACCAAGAACGGTTCGTTGTTGAACCAAGTGCTTTTACCCACGTCTCTATTGTCAAAAATCACGACGTGCAGATCGTTTGCTACCAACTCGTCGATGAACTTGCGATCCCAGTACAGGGCACTCGCATTAGCGCCCATAATGAGTAAAACACTGGCATTAGACTTTTCGCCATAGTCTTCCCACCAGATGTCGATATTATTAATTCTTGCTATTTCACCCATGTTTGACCCTATCGACTTTTTTATTGGTTGTTAGTAAAACACTTGGTTAGGGCGCAAAAACTGTTTTGCAAAAGGCCCCGGTTCTTATTCTGTTACAGCCAGATTGCAGGCTTCAAGCGCAATAGCGCCGGGAGGCTACCGAAAGACCTCATTACATATGAATGTATAGTGCAATTTTTGGGAAATGCGGCTATGAGAGGAATACGTCGCTTCGGAATACCTAATATCTAACCTGTCCGTTGATTGATCCGGTTATGTGACTGTAATTGCAGGGATCACATTAAGATTAGGCAAGCTGTTTGCCCAGGTTAATGACGCGATGGGCCGATATGGTCTACCGCCGTTTGACGCAGCTTTGTTCGCCCTGGAAGAATGGACAGGTATTACCATTAAGGTGAGGTAGTCGCTCCGAGGTGGGGGCTTTTTTAGGGGCCGTTATTATTAGAAACCCGAGGAACGCTGATAAATATTACCCTGTGGGCCAATATTCGATGGTTGGTGGGCCCACCAAATCATCCATTCGAGGCATATGTCGATTTCGGATAAATCGTCCCAGGCCTGTTTGCATCGTGCTCGCGATTTAGTTAGCCCGCTTCGTCTCCAAGCTTTGACCGCCTT
>NZEI01000068.1 GCA_002690405.1 Gammaproteobacteria bacterium | reverse complement strand
GCTTTCTATCATTGTCGCGATGGCGATCAGATGGCCGTCAACCGAAATAAAAATCACAAGAAGGAAAAGATAAAGAATCTGGCTGACAACAGGGGTGTTCGCTCCTGTCGTCGGATCAACCTGAGCCGCATACCCCAGACCAGAGCTGCTGGCGATCTTCTCGCCGGCAAGCAACATCGCTGAGAACCAGATCGTTAGGGTCAAACCAGCTGTCAGGCCAATTGCGATCTCGATGAAGATCAGCACCATGCCAGTTGAAGAGGTGATTTGGTTCACATCCATGACAGGAACAAGACCGACAACCGCCGCGCCCATTGCAAAAGCCATGATGATCCGGATCTGCAGAGGGAGCCAGCGGGCGCCAAACAGCGGCGCCGATAACAAGAACGCGCCAATACGCAAGCTGGCGAGTAGATATTGCAGCAGCAGTGTCATAACCAGCTGCAAGTCGACACCCGGCATCTGCATCACTTGCGATGTCGCTAGCCCGAGCATGGCCGCCTAGCCCACCTGCGTGATCTGGTCGAAGGTGAACATGAAGAAGTCCGACAGCTGCGTCAGCATGAATGTCGAAAGCATCCCAAAGGTGAAGATGACCACCACCAGCTTCGGCACGAAGCTGAGGGTCATTTCATTGATAGATGTGGCGGCTTGAATGATACCAACAAGCAGACCAATCGCCAGCGCTACAGCCAGAAGCGGGCCAGCCGTTATGATGATTTGCCAGAAGGTCATCCTCAAAAACTCAACATTTGCATCAAATCCCATGGGTCAATCCTTTCGAGTAGCGCCGGTCAGGCAACCTGGTAGGTGGCAACAAGCGAGCCAACTGTCATCGCCCAGCCATCCACCAGAACAAACAACAGAAGCTTGAAGGGAAGCGAGACAAGCATCGGNCTGAGCATCATCATGCCAAGCGACATTAGGGTGGAAGCAATCACCATGTCGATCACAAGGAAGGGCAGGAACAGCAGAAAGCCAATCTGGAAAGCGGTCTTCAGCTCAGAGGTGATAAACGCAGGCAGAAGCACATTCAGCGGCACATCTTCGGCCGAGGCATAAGGTTGGTCTCCCATCATCTCGGTGAACATGATCAGATCATTGACCCGAGTGTTCTGGACCAGAAAACGCTTCATCACCTCAGCGCCGTTGGCCAATGCCTGCTCTGCAGGCAACGCACCATCGAGATAGGGGCCAATTACATCAGCGTTCAGCGTCGAAAAGGTCGGCGCCATGATAAACAGCGTCAGAAACAGTGCGATAGCCACCAGCACCTGGTTTGGCGGCGTCTGCTGCGTTCCCATTGCCTGGCGAAGGATCGACAGCACGATGATGATGCGGGTGAAAGACGTCATCCCCAGCACCAGCGACGGTAGCAACGTCAGCGCCGTCATCAGCGCTAGGATCTGCAGGGACAGGGAATAGGTAGNCCCGCCATCACCTTCGCTGACATTAAANGCTGGGATGCCTCCAGCCTGTGCTAGTGCCGGCAAAGCAGGCAGCAGCAGGAATAGCAGGAAGCTGGCCAAACCACACCCCACGCGAACCAGGCGAGTCAACAAGAAAGACATCGGGATCATTTGCCGAACTCCAGCGACGGATTGTTACGTCGTGCCTGCGCAATGGCAGCAGCAAAGTTGCTTTTTGGCTTTGCGGCTGGCGTGACTGAATCTGGTTTAGCAGAGGAACTCTTTGTGCGACGACGCGACGAGGCTGGGNTAGCCGAAGGTGTGTCAAGTGAGGAGGACGCTTCACCGTCCACAGCGATAAAGCTGGCAGCATGACCCTTGCCGGCATGGACAAGGAATGTTCGTCCGTCCACCTCGATCAAATGAAGTCTTTGCTGCGGTGCCAGCGACAGGTCTTCGATATGCTGCATACGGCGGTCTGCATGTATCCGGCTAGTAATGCCACCGCGATGACGCCTGACAAACCACATCAGCGCGAACAGCATCATCAAAAATGCGATGATGATGACGATCTGTTCGAGCGAAATAACAGGCTGTACGGGCATGACTAAGCTCCTTAAATGGCGAAGACACCCCATAAAAGGCAAGCAGCGTGCCAGTTCGGAGAGCATACCCTCCAACTGTCATTAACAGACTGAATTTAATGAATTTTAAAGACAGAAATTAATTGGCGCTTCCAAAAAATCTAACTTCACTCCGGAGTGAGCCAGAAACCTGACAGACAGCCAATGCGCAATAGTCAGGTGGTGAGCAGCCTTGTCAAAATGCCGACAGCCCTCGCGTATAAAGCTGCCAGCGCCAGTTTGTCAGATTGATTCCATTCTTGCTTCGGGATCAACGATCTCGGTGAACCTTATGCCAAAGCGTTCGCCCACCATTACAACCTCGCCCTTAGCTATCATCGTGCCATTGGCCAGAATATCCAGCGCGTCACCAGCTAGTCGGTCAAGCTCGATCACGGAACCTTCATTTAGGCGCAGCAGATCACGGATTTTAATCTCCGCCTTGCCAACCTCAACTGTCAACGCAACATCAATATTCTCCAGAAGCCGCATGTTCTCCGCGCTGACACGCTCAGCGGTGGCGGCATCCATTGCCGGTTCAGCAACTTCAGTTTCGTCAGACATCGTCCGTTCCTTTCGCGTCACGCGCCACTATTTCAGACGGGACTTCAGATTGATCGCAGCGCTCGCACCGACCTCGCCAAGTTCGCCAAGGAAGGCATCTTCACCATCGATCTGCACTTCTACGCCTTCCCCAATGGTAATCGGGAAGGTATCGCCAACCTGCATATTGATAAGCTTGTACATTGACACGACAGGCTGGCTCAACCGGCCAGTCACTGTAAGCGGTATATTGAGAACCGCACGCTCCATCTTTTCACGCCAGGTATGGTCATCCTCTGCCACGTCGGCCTGCAGACGCGAGCGAAGTTGGGCTGCAATTGGCTTTAGGGTCTGCAAGGGATAGATGACATCAAAACTCGCNGCGTCAGTGTCCGGAAGNTGCACCACAAANGAACAGATGATCACCAACTCAGCACCATCTACAAAGGAAGCAAACTGCGGATTGATCTCACGATTCTGGTGCGTGATATTTATTGGCATAAGGTCGCGCCAAGCGACCTGCAATGTGTCGTTTAACCCCTCATTTACTAGCTCGATGATGCGTTCCTCAGTGGACGTGAATTCAGTGCGCTTGGTTGGCAGCGCCGCGATTTTGCCACCGTAATAGCTGTTTGTCAGAACAGAGATGAAGCTTGGCGCAAGTACCGAAAGTAAATTTCCGCGCAACTCTTCGATGCGGGCAATATTCAGGCTCATAAAGTTCTCAATACCAGCCGTATATTCGTCGAAAGTCTTCACCTCTGGTGGGAAAGAGGAAATGCGCGGCTGAATTCGTAGCATCGGTAGAAATACTGAGCGTGCGAGCCTGGCAAATCGCTCATTAATGATCCNAAGCGCATGGTAGTCGCCCAGCAATGAAAGATCATCAGATCCAAACTGAAACGGGCGGACGTCGTCGCCATCCATAATGGCGGATGGTGAGGAATTGTCACTGCCAAGCCCTTCAATNAGGGCGTTAACTTCATCACTGCTGAGTTTCCGTGTTGATGCCACGTCGCTACCTCGAATTCAATTCGCCCTCGTTCCTTATTGTAGGACGAAGGAGGTGAAATGTACTTCCTCGACACCGCCGAAATTCTCCAGCGCCTCGAGTTTGGTGTTGATGGCNTCGCGAAGCGCCACGGCAAGCTTNTCGCGGCCTGTTGCGCCTTTCACATCTTCCTCAGTGAAATCACTGATNACACCNAGAATGACCGACCGTAGGGCTAGTTGATGCGACTCCACATTCATCATCACAGTATCATCATATTGGGTNGAGACACCAACGCCGACTTGAAGCATCTTGCGAGATCCAGCAAGGTTGGTGGTGAATGTGCCAGGGAATTCGTGATAAATGGTCTCGAATACCTCTTCCTCGGGTGTGTCCTTGGACAACTTCTGCGGTGTAGAGTTGTCAGACTCTTCAAGTTCAGCTGCCTCACGCTCCTGCATCTTGCGCTCGATAATTTCCTCGATCTCCTCGGAAGGATCGGGCTGGGCACCGCCAAAAATCAGAAAGCCAGCGCCAAGGCCGATTGCGANCAGCAACAGGCCACCACCACCAAAAATCAGCAGTTTCTTGACAAGTCCGCTGCCTGCCTTTGGTTCTGCATCATTTTCAGCCATTTATCTCTTCCTTCCTTGCCGCGCCAAAGTTTTGTTCCGAAAACTCCGNACACTCGCGGCGCTGGTCATCAGCATGCGCATTGGAGCAATACCCCGATCCCATACAATGCATTGTCTATGCCAAAATGCTTAGGACTGCGGTTTCACCTTCTCGAAGAGTGGCATCTCCGTCTGCCAAATCATCGGCATTGTCGCCCAAAGCGGTCGTCATTTTATTAGAAAAGTCTTTATCACGGCCAGTGTTATTACGACCAGCGTTGTCACTGGCCCCCTCACCGCCACGGCCTTGCGATCCCTGACCATTATCAAGGCCTGTGTCACCGGCTGGCGAGCCTGTCGCATAGAAACCGGCAAGCCGCAGGCCGGCACTCTCCAGCATCTGACCGAGCTGACCCCGCGCGCCTGACAGAAGCTTTGCCGCTTCCTGTGTTTCGGCAGCGATCCGGATTGACGCCTGACCATTGCGAAGACCAAGCTCAACATTCAGCCTGCCGAGCTGACGGGGCTCCAGGATGATGCGCACGTTCTGAACGCCGGAGCGCAGGTCGGCTGTCAAGCGCTTCACCATGGTCTCGGACCAGCCAGTATTGTCGGTATTCAGCCGGTGCAACAACGTGCGGTCAGCCGCGCCACGGGTCATACCGCCGTCTGCCATCTGCTGGGCAGACTGCTGGGACCCTGATTGACCACCAGGCTGACCACCGGACTGACCACCGGACTGACCACCCGCTGTACCCGCTGTCACATTCTGTGCGATGTCCGAAGCGCTGGTGGAAGAGATCATATTGCCAGCCTGTTTGGTGACCGCAGTCCGCTGGGCAAGCGCCTGGATGGATGCGGATGCCGAAGCTGCCGAACCCTGTGACAGATCGTTTGCCTTGGACATCACGCGCGCGCCCTTGCTCTGAATTTCTGCTACCTTCTGTTGGCCTGCCGTTTTCTCGCCGTTGTCCTTGCCAGCTATCACCATATCCGCGCGGCGCGAGACAAACCCTTCATCCTTTTCGGCATCTTCTTCGGAGGCGGATCGCTGCGGCAGAACAGATTTCAAAAGCTGCTCCGACTCGGCATGCAGGTCAGGATTCGGTCCATGAACAGCGCCATGTGTCGGGCCATGCGTTGACGCGGGTATCACGCCGGAATTCGGAATCGTCGAAGGACTCGCGGCACCTGTCGCCAATCCAGCAGTCTCTGGTAATGCCTGTATCATGTTCGCTGCGGCCGACGCTGCGCCGCTGGTGGCCATCTNCGGCACTGGTTCAGCTGGCGCTGTGGCAACAGGGTGTGTCGCTGCTGGTGCTGGTCCCACGCCATTCAATACCGCATTGGATGTGTCGGCTGTCTGAACGGTAGAAGCAGACGCTATAACCGGCATCGGACCGATGAAATCAGGTGATGGCGCCGCAACCGCCTTTACCGGCTTTGCCGCCACCGGGCCTGTAGGCGTCTCGACCGGCATCGGACCGATGAAATCAGGTGATGGCGCCGCAACCGCCTTTGCCGGCTTTGCCGCCACTGGGCCTGTAGGCGTCTCGACCGGCATCGGACTGATGAAATCAGGATCCGCCGGCAGCAGTACAACCTGTTCCGCCAGTGTGGCTGGAACCGTTACAGCCGGCATCGGGCCGATGAAATCCGGATCGGCCAGCATGACCACTGCCGGGGCAGATTGTGTCGGCGGCGCGGTTACCGCTGGCATCGGACCAATAAAATCAGGATCAGCCTGAAGCACCATGGCTGGTGCCTTCGGTGTCGAAATCTGGTCCGGCGTCTTCTCGATTGGACCCAACGGCGTGGCACCCGCCTCAAGCGACTTCAGGATCTCGATTGCACCAGTCAACATTTCTGTCGCTGTTCTGGTCGGGGCTTCCGCAGTGATATTATCGTCGCTGGTGGCAGCCGGCATCACNGGATGGTGGTCTGGCGCGGCAATGTCATTGGCTACCAACAGCAATTTCAGCAAACCNGCAGTATCACCCGGTTCATCCTCACGNGTCTCGGTGTNATTCGCCAGCAAATCGGCAAGCGGCACTTGCCTNTCACCCGCAGGAGCTGTNGGNNCCANTTCTGCCATNAGCATNGCGGCCGCAGNAGGNAGNGGTTTGNTCTCCTCAGACTGNGGTTGCNCCTGGGGGACAGGNCCNNCCGTCGTAGCGTCCTGNTGCGGCGCCTGCATCATCGCGAAAAGGCTTGCAAACAACGCCAAGGTTTCGGCATCGGCTCCGAGGTTCAACCCCGGTGTCTCACCCTTTGGAGAGAGGTTCGGACCGGTTGCCAGCGCTTCCATTATGTTCATCAGCATGCCCCATTCACTGGTGACGACAGGCGCAGACCTGTCGGCAAAGACAGAAATTCCTGCCGGAACGCTGCAAAAAGGGTGCCAGAATTATCCGCTTTTCAAAGTTCAGCGGCGTCGGCGTGGCGGCATAGAAGCCTCGAAGCGGGCCTCTCGAGCAAGCTGGCGGGCCTGGTCATCTGCCTCGCTTAGTTCGACAGCGCGCGAGTGCTGGTGCCGTGCCCTGGCTGCATCGCGGCGGTGGCTTGCGACCTCTTCCGAAAGAAATTCGGCCCGGTTGGAAATGGTTTTTAGCTGTTCATGAACCTGATTGCCATACCAGCTAGCGGAGCGCAGATGACGGATGGTTGTCTCACCTTCCGGCACAGACATGCCACCAGCCATTTCGGCCAGCTGGTCGCGGACATTGGCCGCCCGTTCAAGTTCATCCTGGAGAGTCTTTACCGCTTTGGTCTTGCGAACAAGCGCCACCTTCTGCTTCAGCGCGAAGCGATGGAATAGGCTCTTGCCGCCAGCCATGATCAGCCCCCCATCAGCGAGACAAGTGCGTTGCGACTGGCGCCGAACTCGGCCTTGTCAGCGCCGTTCTGCTGGATCAGTTCCATAAGCTGTGGCCAGATGCCGACAGCAAGGTCGAGATCCGGATCCTGACCCGGCGTATATCCGCCCATAAGGATTAAGTCACGGTTCTCCAGATAGAGCGACACGAGCCGGCGGAACTTCTGCGCTGCTTCAATCTGTGCGCCATCAGCAATTTCGTTCATCACACGGCTGACCGACAAAGGCACATCGATCGCCGGATAGATGCCCATCTGCGCCTGCTGGCGCGACAATAGGATATGACCGTCGAGAATGGCCCGCGCGGTATCAACAACCGGATCGTTCGGATCATCGCCATCAGCAAGCACCGTATAGATCGAAGTGATGGTTCCCTTGCCCGCAGCGCCGCTTCCGGTGCGCTCGATCAGTCGCGGGATCATCGATACCACAGACGGCGGATAACCCTTTGCTGTCGGCTGTTCGCCAAGTGCCAGGCCAATCTCGCGGCGGGCATGTGCGACGCGGGTCAGCGAGTCCATAATCAAAAGTACATCCTTGCCCTGATCACGATAATATTCGGCAATGGCAGTGGCGCGCTCGGCGCCGCGGATTCGCAAAAGCGGCGAGCGATCCGCCGGCACCGCAACAATTGTAGTGCGGGATTTTGAGTCCTGGTCGAGAACTGTTTTCGCGAATTCACCCACCTCGCGGCCTCGCTCGCCGATCATACCCACCACGACCACATCAGCGGTGGTGAAGCGGCTCATCATGCCAAGAAGCACCGATTTGCCGACCCCCGAGCCAGCAATGATGCCAATCCGCTGACCCTTGCCCACGGTCAATAGCGCGTTTATGGCACGCACCCCGACATCAAGCGGCTTGTCCACCGGCTTGCGGCTCAACGGGTTGATCTCGCGTCCCATCAACGGCCAGTTGTCTTCAAGGCGAAGCGCACCACCGCCGTCAATCGGGTTGCCAAGCGCATCGGTAATCCGCCCGAGAAGAGCATCACCGACAGGCACTTCTGTTCCATCATCGGCTAGCGTGACGCGGGCGCCGACGCGGATGCGAGCACCAAACTGATGCAGCGATAGCAGATTGTTGCCGTTGTTGAAGCCGATCAGCTCGGCAATTGCAGGCTCGTCATCATCGGTCTCGACATGACAAAGCGATCCAATATTGGCAGGAAATCCGCCACATTCGATCATCTGGCCGTCAAACCGGCTTACATGGCCAAACATCGACAGCTGACGCGAACGTGCGGCATAATCGATATCGGCAATCAATGCGTTTGATAGATCAGACATCCTGATCACCGTCCTGAGGCTCTGCTGTGTCAGCCGCAGTCGGATCAGCATCTGTCTTCGTTTCCAGCGCGTTCGCGACCTCTTTGACGTCAGCAGTCTCCATAGCCTCCGTGACACCAGCGGCTTCTGTAGCCTCTGTGACGTCAGTAGTCTGCGAAGCCTCCGTGGCGTCGGCGGCCTTCACAGCCGCAATCTCAGCATCTGTCACCGACTCCTCACCCACATTGTCTAAGGCAGTCTGACCGGTATTATCAGCGCTAGCCTCGGACTGCACGATGATGTCGTCGATGCCGATGGTGCCAACCATCACCGACAGATCGCCATGCGCCAGCGATTCATCGGCAACGAAATTGCAGTGGCGAAGCTTTTCGCGGGTGTCCGCAAGGGGCTGTATGCTGGCCAAATCAGCCGGATTCAGCCTGATCGACGGCTGTCCAGATACCGTTTGGATCGTGGCAAGGAGCGCCTCGATCCGGTCAGCAAAGCTGTCAGGCTGCTCAGCTATGGCCTGTCCGGCACGTTCACTGGCAAGGCGCAGGATAACCTCGTTGATCGAAGCTGCAAGGGCATCGCTGTCAACGGCGGTCAGATCAGCAAGCCGGGATGTGGCTGCCTCAAACGCCTGGATCACGCGCTCAAGCTGAGCAGACGCTTCGGCCCGACCAGCGGTTCGACCTTCTTCCATACCTGTCGCCTTGCCTTCGTCAAAGCCCGCACGGCGACCTTCCTCGAGTCCTTCGGCCCGGCCTGCCTCGAAATCAATCTGCGATGTGGAGGACGGCTCGCCTTGTGCGGCCTCACCTTCGGAACCCTCTGCGTCACCTGTCGTCTCACCTGCGGCATTAGGCAACGCATCCAGCGCGCCGGCCTCATCTGCGTTCGGCTGCTCAGCATCAGCATCCTGACTTGCCTCACCGGCAAGATCGGCATCAGCCTCAGGAAAATCGGCCGCTGCCTCGTCGATAACGGCTCCGGCGGCCACTGCCGTGCGAAGCTCGCTTTCGCGGCGGCGCTGCGCGGCCATGGCGATGGAGACAAGCGAGCGCGGCTCGAACGCTTCCACGGTCTTTACAGGCACGCGTTCGCTGCGCTGGTAGCTGGCATCGTTTGACAGCTGGACGAGACGCTGGATTTCTGCGTCCTCGAGCTTGCCCGACGGAGCATTTTCCTGGACAGCTGCGTCTAGCTCTTCTTGCAGCCTGTCCTGATGTAAGTTGCCAGATGACATCTCTCAGTCGCTCCCGTGATCAGACGAAATCGTCGCCGCCGCGGCCAGCAAGAACAATCGAACCTTCGTCCGACATCCGGCGCGCCACATTGATGATACGCTTCTGTGCTTCTTGAACCTCGGTCAAGCGGACCGGGCCAAGGGCCTCCATCTCGTCCTGAAGATTGGCTGCCGCACGTGACGACATGCAGCTGAACAGCTTGTCACGAAGCGGCTCGTCGGCACCTTTCAACGCCAGCACCAGATCCTCGGTATCGACGCTTCGCAGCAGGGTCTGCAGCGACTTGTCATCTGACATGATCAGGTTGTCGAAGACGAACATGCTTTCCTGGATGGCGATCATCAGATCCTCGTCATCATCCTTCAGCGCGTTCATGATGCGGGCTTCCATCGCCTGTTTGGTGAAGTTCATGATTTTCGCTGCCGCGTTCACACCGCCAACCTGCGATGCCCGCAGCGAAGTGTTCGCCTTGAACTTGCGTTGCATGACCGTCTCGAGCTCACGGAGCGCATCAGGCTGGACCGTCTGCAGTGTCGCGATGCGGGCGATGACATCCGCCTGCTGCTCTTCGGGAAGCTGGCCCAGAACATCGGCGCCAAGGCCGAAATCAAGATAGGAGATGACAAGTGCAATGATCTGCGGATGCTCGTCGAGAATCAGCTCGGCGATCGAACGGGCATCCATCCAGTCCAGAATTTCGATTGGACGTTCGGTGCTTGACGGAGTGATCCGGCTAAGAACCGACTCTGCCTTGTCCTCACCGAGGGCGCGGGTCATGACATTGCGGATATAATTGCCGGCACCAAGACCAAGGCTTGTCTGCTCCTTGATGATCGCCAGAAATTCATCGAGGACCTTGTTGACTGTATCCTGGTCAAGGCCCTGCACCGAATACATAGCGGTACCAAGATGCTGCACCTCGCGTGGCGACAGGTTGCGCAGGATTTCGGATGCTTCATCCTCACCGATCAGCATCATAAGGATCGCTGATTTCTGCGTGCCGGTGAGATTGTCAAAAACGGATTCATCCGAAGCTTCTTTATTTTGCGGTTCTGCCATAACAACCTCACTAACTTTCAATCTGCCCGCCGGCTTTTGACCAGTCTAGACGGTGTCCATATCCTGCTGCATCATAGTCTTGAAGACGTTAGATACACGCCCTGCCTCGTCAGAGACGATCATCCGGATCACCGCTACCTTGTCATCGTAGGTGTTGGCGGTATCTAGCATCTCAGGTGAGATTGCGGCCTTTTTCGGCTTCAACTTCGCCTTGATATCCTCCAGCGATTCGCCTTCCTGAATTTCGACCGTATCAAGATCGACATCATCATCCATAGCGACGACTGCTTCGCCTGGGCCGCCCTGGGCAGCCGGAACCATAATGCGGTTAATCAGCGGACGGATGACACCAAGGACAACCACGGCCATAATTAGGATAGTTAAACCTTGGCGCATTATCGTGACAGCCCAGTCCATATCATACCATGGCTTCTTAACGCCTTGGAGCGCCGAAACAAATGTCGAGCTGGTCACTGTCAGACTGTCGCCACGGTCGGCATCAATGCCTATGGCGTTAGCAACAAGCGCCTTGATTTCTTCGAGCTTTTCTTTGGGGATTTCCTGCACTTCAGTCAAACCCGTCTCTGAATTTACCACCTCCATCTCGCGGACCAACACAGCGGCTTGAATGCCAGTAATCTGGCTCGAAGGACGCTGTGTCGTCGACACTGTGCGGCTGACCTCATAATTACGGGTCTCACTTGTCGAACGTGCCTTCGCCGCATCCGGGTCGCTGTTATCAGGAGATTGCTGCGTATCTATATCAGTTTGCGTTGGGGCGCGGTTGCTTGTGGCACCTGGCACACCTTTGGCAACAATTTCAGAAGAGGACTCCGAACTGCGTTGTTCGCTGCGAAGAGCGTTGCCATTCGGGTCCATCATCTCTTCTGTGACCTCGCTACGAGTGAAATCGATATCCAAATTTACTTGCGCGGTAACATTGCCAGCTCCGACAATCGGGCTGACAAGTGCAATCACTCGGTTGCGATAAATATCCTCAAGACGAATTCGGTGCTCGAGCTGTGCATCAGACATCATGCCAGCACTGTCCTGTGGCGGACGCGATAGCAGATTGCCATACTGGTCAACAACAGTGACATCGTTCTTCGCCATGAATGGCACTGAGGAAGATACAAGATGCACGATAGCATCGACTTGTTGCCGCGACAAAGAGCGCCCATTTTCCATCTGCGCGAAGACCGAAGCTGTCGGCGGTGTGGAAGCGCGCGCAAATACAGATTTCTCGGGAATCGCAAGGTGAACACGTGCAGAAACAAGGCCTTCGATTTCACTGATCGAACGAGCCAGTTCAATTTCCTGTGTCTGTTTCAGCC
>NZEI01000067.1 GCA_002690405.1 Gammaproteobacteria bacterium | reverse complement strand
GCGCTGGCGATTGGTCTGCTTGTTGGTATCATTCAAGCCGCCACATCTATCAATGAAATGACCCTCAGCTTCGTGCCGAAGCTGGTGGTGGTCATCTTCACCTTTGGGATGCTTTCGACATTCATGCTGACGCAGCTGTCGGACTTTTTCATGTTCACCTTCGACCAGATCACGCAGGTGGGCTAGGCGGCCATGCTCGGGCTAGCGACATCGCAAGTGATGCAGATGCCGGGTGTCGACTTGCAGCTGGTTATGACACTGCTGCTGCAATATCTACTCGCCAGCTTGCGTATTGGCGCGTTCTNGTTATCGGCNCCGCTNTTTGGNGCCCGCTGGCTNCCTCTNCAGATCCGGATCATNATGGCTTTTGCAATGGGNGCGGCGGTTGTCGGTCTTGTGCCTNTCATNGANGTGAACCAAATCACCTCTTCNNCTGGNATGGTGCTGATCTTNATCGAGATCGCGATTGGCCTNACNGCTGGTNTGACCCTAACGATCTGGTTCTCAGCGATGNTGCTTGCCGGCGAGAAGATNGCCAGCAGNNCNGGTNTNGGNTATGCGGCTCAGGTTGANCCNACGACAGGNGCGAANACNCCTGTTGTNAGCCAGATNCTNTATCTTTTCCTTCTTGTGATTTTTATTTCGGTNGACGGTCANCTGATCGCCATCGCGACAATNATAGAAAGCTACCGCATCCTGCCGGTTGGCTCGCCGGTTGCGCCCGATGTGATGATTGCGGCCGGGATTGGCGCGGCCGGATCGATGTTCCTGTCAGCCGCTATCATCATGTTGCCGATTGCCATGGTGCTGCTGATGATCAATGTNACGGTCGGCATCATTTCCCGTTCCGCGCCAACATTNAACCTGTTTTCATTTGGCTTNCCGATCACACTGATTTCNGTCTTCATTCTCCTCTATGTGTCGGTCGGGGNGTTCGGGGCAAGTGCGCAGGGCNTGATCGACAGCGGTCTTTCCTATGTCCAGACAATGATCGGGGATCTTGCCAATGGCTGAGGAAAATCAGGACGGTCAGGAAAAGACCGAAGAACCCACCCAGCAACGGCTGCAAAAAGCAGCCGAGGATGGCCAGCTGCTAACTTCCAAGGAGATGATGGTCTTCACCACGCTGGCGATGGGCCTTCTGCTGTTCATGGGTCTTGCGCCCTTTTTCGACATAGGACTTGGCGCCTGGTCACAGCTGTTCGTTATCGANGCGGTTGAAAATCTCGATACGCTNGGACTTACCAAAATACGGTACGGTTTNTGGCTNGTTATTCTGGCGACCCTGATCCTNGGGGTGCCGTTGGTGATCATCACAGTGCTGACACAACTAGCTGTTGGTGGACTGAATTTTTCCAACAAGGCTTACAACTTCAAGCCCAACAAGATCAATCCACTCTCGGGCTTGAAGCGGATCTTCTCTGTGAAGGGCCTGGTCGAGCTTGGTAAGGCAGTNTTGAAAGTCGTGCTTCTTTTCAGCATCGGCGCGCTGGTCATCCTGCAACAGCTTCCTTCGATCATACAGTTATCTGCCAGTTCGCTTGGTCAGGGCCTTGGGCGTGTTGCCGAGCTGTTTCCTTATCTTGTCGGNGCCTTGCTGATTGCATTATTGATTATTGGCGCCATCGACTATGCTTGGCAGCGCTACTCACATAAAAAGTCGCTGATGATGACCCTGAAAGAGGTCAAGGACGAGTCTAAGCAGACGCACGGCTCGCCCGAGGTCCGCGCGAAAATCCGTCGAATGCAGATGGAGAAGTCCCAGGAATCTGCTCGCCAGCGCGACGCACTCGATAATGTTGGTTCAGCAACTGCAGTCATCACCAACCCGACGCATTTTGCTGTGGCTCTGAAATATACCGCAGGTCAGGCTGGTGCGCCTGAAGTTGTAGCTATGGGACGTGGCCCGATGGCACTGCAGATCATTGATCGCGCCAAGGATGCG
Organism: Gammaproteobacteria bacterium; assembly: GCA_002690405.1. Classification (GTDB taxonomy): domain Bacteria; phylum Pseudomonadota; class Gammaproteobacteria; order Pseudomonadales; family Azotimanducaceae; genus UBA4421. The sequence goes on along the minus strand of NZEI01000067.1, from coordinate 7,031 downwards.
CGCGTTACAACGCTTCGCATTCCGATGCTGGCGCGTGCGTTGTATTTTACAAGCGAAATTGGCGGAGAAATTGCTGAGGGGCTGTATAATGCAGTGGCAGTCATCTTGGCCTATGTCTTCCGGATCGACAGTGGTGAAAGCATGGATATGCCGGAACTCACATTGCCGCCGGAGTTGCGCTTCGACGAAAACGGTAACCCTGAACAGGGAGCGGGTTAATGGCACGGCGACGCAAGGAAAGAAGTCTTGGCGAGATGATCAGCACCGTCTGCTTCTATGCTGTTGGGGTATATTTTGTGTTCGAAGGTGCAGCAATGCGCAGCGAGGGCTCCGAGCCGATCCGGTATATCGGCATCTGGCTTGCTGGCTTGGCCTGTCTGTTTGGTGGCGCTAGGTTTCTGATTGCTGATCTAGTGGCCCAAGTAAAGGCAACGCGGCGATGACAAAGTCAAATCAAGCAACAAAGCCGATCAACTGCTTCGATTGTAGGCATCATTTCATTACGCATGACCAACATCGTCCATATGGCTGTCATAAGTTCGGCTTCAAGGCGCCTTTCCTGCCGGCACAGATCGTTTTTCGAGAAACTGGCACGAAATGTGCTTACTACGAGGCGAGCCAAAGGCCCGTAAGGGCACGCAGGCCATCAGGATCTAANGGGAGACTGGCATGAGTACCGAGTACAACGCGGTGCAGGAAAGCATCAAGATCGCGCTTGATGCGGCAGATGCTGCCACTGATGTGACGTCTGAATATAACAAGACCAAGCGTGAACATAAAAAGCTGGAGGCATCCGTGAAGAGCGTTCATCGTTTCTCCATTATTATCTTCGCAAGCTCCATGGTGGCGGCTGTAGCGGCNTTGATGTTCGCTGGCATGATCTATTTCCGGACCATGTCTGANTTGAGCACCATGACAACCACCAGNCGAGAAGCGCTTGTTGTCTTTGCTGAGAATGTCGAAGGCGTGAATGATGCTCTCGATAAAATGAAGGTCGCACTCGACACGCAAAAGACTCTGGTTGGCCAGAATGAAACGCTCATCAACGAGCTGGTAGGCCTTCGTGACATTATCTCGCGGTCGAACGAGACGATGATGACTGGCATGGAATCGACGTCGAGCTCGATCGCCAACAGCAANAATCAGATGGCATCGTCTATTACCNCCGGTATCGCCAATGAACTTGGCGCGCAGACCAACCGCATGGTTAAGGAATTGAACGAGCTTTCAAAGACGAACGCCAAGTCACTTGAGACGATGACAAAGTCGGTGAGCGACAGTAAAAACTTGGATAGGTTGGCTGCGAACCAGAAGACCATTGTCCGTCTTCTTGGCGATCTGTCGGCACAGAATGCTGATCTGCTGAAAATGATCAGCGAGAAGGATAACCGCGTCAGCTATCCTTAATCTCAGCGCGGCGACCCGGAACAAGGAAGTCGGCTCATGGCTGAACAGGAATTGGCAGACAANACCGAAGCGATGGCGGCCGTGATGGCGGCCGCCGAGGTTGCTGGCGACATTGATATGATGACCAGCGAACGCCGGAATNACGCTGATCNGGCGTCTAGCACCGACCGCCNGCCAGCAGATATCGGCACTNCNAGTGCTGNCTCTGNTGNAGAGGTGGCNACTACCTATCTGATGGTGAAGGAACTGCGCGCCATTTCCCGCGCAAGATCGCTTCGTCTTCAAGCAGAGGATATTATTGTNGCCATTGACGGCTTGCCNTTCCATAAGGACATCGAGACTTTTCTAGACATCATGTTTGAGTGTGACCCTGAGAATGGCAGGGTGCTNACCATCTGGCGGCAGGGTGTTCTGTTCAATGTGATTGCCCGAGGCCCGCTTGGCTGTGTTCTCGAACACGCCAAGGCAGATGTGTCGGAAAAGGCGACAGCGGATTTTAAGACATATACTGTCGACCCGATTGAGACTTACGCCACCTTCGAAGTGCTTCGTGACATTTTTCGAAATTGCATAGTCCTTGATACACGCCTGTCGCCAATGGCGATTGTCTTTCCGCCGCTGTGGCTGATGCAGAACAGGTTGTGGGAAGTCATGGTNGCAGTATTTCTCATATATGGTTCAACATTAGCCGTNCATTGGGTGTTGTTTGTAATCGCCTACATTGTGCTCAGCCTTTATTTTCGCAAGGCGCACCTCGTTTTGAGGCGCAGCTTTGCAATGATGCGTGGTCGTCATATCTGGATGGTTGTTGCTGAAAAATCNGAACTTGAGACACAGCGACTTTGTCGTCGTATAGATCCGAAGTGCGTCTTTACTCCTGACCTAATTGGCCCGCCAGTTGTTGACGAGCCGCCAAAGAAGCGCCGCCGCCGCCGGAGTTAAACCCCTGAAGATGCAACAAAGGCCTTCCTGCCGTTTGTAAATGGCGGGATGTTCATCCATACTTTGGTCTATCTGTTGGTGAAGGATATTGCGGGGTAGGGGTGCAGGGCCAGCCCAATGAAGGCCAGGAGGCCATAAAGAGGAATATCCAATTCGCTGAAGCCTTCATAGTCTGGCTGAAAATCAGCCTGCTTAGCTTTGGCGGGCCGGCTGGGCAGATCGCGGTGATGCACAGGCTTCTCGTAGATGAACTGAAATGGGTCAGCGAGAAGCGGTTTCTTCACGCGCTGAATTTCTGCATGCTGCTTCCGGGTCCAGAAGCGCAACAACTTACTATTTATCTTGGCTGGCTGCTTCACCGGGTGCGTGGTGGTGTTGTTGCAGGCGTCCTCTTCGTTCTGCCTGGGGCGTTGACCGTACTTGTTCTCAGCATGGTCTATGTGACCTATCAGCAGGCGATGGCTGTAAACTCGATTTTCTTTGGGGTGAAAGCGGCGGTGCTGGCTATCGTCACCACAGCGCTTTGGCGACTGGCGCGGAAAGTTCTGCTCAAGAAGTTCCTTATTGCCATCACTCTATCGGCCTTTCTCGCCAGTTTTGTGTTCGCGGTGCCATTCCCGATTGTGATTGTTGGTGCGGCGCTAGCTGCATTTTTCTTTGGCGAGGTGCCAACGCAGACCGATGGTCAGGATGAGGAAGGGGATGGCAGGGCTATCGACAGCCGGATTGCCGCCGGCGGTTCACCCAAACCTCACCGGGCCCTTTTTGTTGCAGTCGTGTGTGCATGTCTCTGGCTTGCACCGGTTGCCATGCTTTATGGCTGGCTTGGTGCAAGCAATGTCTATGTTCAGGAGGCAATGTTCTTCAGTCAGGTGGCGGTTGTTACGTTTGGCGGGGCCTATGCCGTTTTGTCCTACATGGCGCAACAGACAGTGGGGCATTTTGGGTGGCTCAGCGCTGGCGAAATGCTAGATGGGCTTGGCATGGCGGAAACAACACCTGGGCCACTGATCATGGTCACGCAGTTTGTTGGATTCATGGGTGCCTATCGCAGCCCTGGCGTACTTGATCCGATGGTGGCCGGATGTCTCGGTGCGCTCGTGACAACTTGGGTGACCTTCGCTCCCTGCTTTCTTTGGATTTTCCTTGGCGCGCCCTATATCGAGGCGCTTCGCGGTAACCGGATGCTCGCAGTGGCGCTAACAGGCATCACGGCAGCGGTTGTCGGGGTGGTTTTGAACCTAGCGATCTGGTTTGGGCTGCGAGTAATGTTCGTCGATTTGGCTGACGTGACACTGCCAAGCCTGGGTGGAATTACCTTATCCGTGCCGGTTCTGTCGAGCTTTGATCCTTTAGCAAGCACCATTATCGCTGGAGCGTTGCTGGCAATCACCAGATTTGGTGTCAGCATGATCAAAGTGCTGACAGTGAGTGCTGCCACCGGGCTAGCGCTCGGCTCGGTAGGTCTGGTTTAAGAGATACCAGCATGCCGGAATCAGTAGTTTATCTCTATCTCGATCCGGCGATTTGTGGCGCGGCCACGAGCAGTATCATTCGTGGCAACAGGCTTTGACTCGCCAAAACTAACAGCCTGCATTCTGCTTGCTGGGACCTTGCCAGTGTTTTCTAGCGCTTGAACAACGCTTGAGGCACGCGCAGCTGCTAAATCCCAATTGTCGCGGAACTGCGAGCCGAAGATCAGCGGCACATCGTCGGTATGCCCCGATACGGTAATCGCCCCTGAGCCAGATTCGTTGACACCGGCGATCTCTTCCATAATCTTTCGGGCCGACGCAGTCAGCTCCGCTGATCCGGATGGGAATGCTCCACCGGCGCCAACTGTGATTATAACCTTGTCTTCCTGACGATCTACGGCGACAAGACCTTGCCCAATCTGTTGGCGAAGAGCAACCTTCAGTTCATCCTCAGCGATTTCGGCTTTTTCGTTGGATTCCTTTTGCTCCTGAGCCTCGGCTTGCTGTTGCTCGGCATTTGCGCCGTTTGCCTGCATGGCGGCCTCGGCGGCGGCAGTAAGCTGGGCCAGTTTCTGCTCAAGCCCTCCGAATAGTACTTCCTGATCAGCTTGCCCAGCGGCCTTCTTAGCTTGCTCAATTGCTTCAAGTGTTTCCTGAAGTAGATTTGGTAGCTCTTCGTCCTTGGCTTGAGTTGGGGTGAAGTTTACCACAACGTTCTCACCAAGAACCTCGACCTCGATGTCGCCGCGGGCGATGGCGTCTTCCAAGGCTTTTACGACTTCTTCGGCCGCCTCTGACTCACCGCCATCCTGATCCTTCTCGCGTTGTTTCACATCTAGGTCAGGCTTGGTGATGTCGGTTGTCTGCTGCGTCATATCCTGGGTAACAGACGGTGACGGGGACGGGCTGAAATTCAGCGACAGGACTGTCGTGCCCTTCGGCTGCTCAACAATCGGGATGATCCGCTGAACACCGAAGGCGTTCTTCAGCGAGCCTGAGATCTGCTTGAATTTCGGAACGTTGAATTCCGCAAATGACAGGATCAGAACGAAGAAGGCCATTAGCAGCGTTGCCATATCGGCAAAGGTGGCCATCCAGGCAGGCGCACCCACAGGAGGACATTTCGGGCACTCCTCCTCTTCCTGCTCCTCTACCTCTTCTTCGATTGCTTCGTTCATCTCACGGTCTCCCGGCCCTATNNCTTACAGGNTCACANATCGGCTNTTGGTCAGGCCGCNGCTANCTTTTCCTGCAGCTTTGGAGGTAGGTTTGACACTAACTGATCCTGAATATTCCGNGGGGACTCGCCGCGTGCGATGTTCCGNAGTCCTTCGACCACCATTTCGCGATAAATCGTCTCATAAGCGGTATAGCCCTCGAGCTTTGTAACCATGGGGGCGAACATAATGTTGGCAATAAATGCCCCATAGAGTGTAGTCAGAAGCGCAACGGCCATTGCAGGTCCAATGGCTTTTGGATCCGCCATATTGCCAAGCATAAGGACGAGGCCGATCAGTGTGCCGATCATGCCCATCGCAGGTGCAAGATCAACCCAGGCCTTGATAACGCCCTGATTGGCCTCGTGGCGGGCTTTCATCGATTTAATTTCTTGCTTGAGCTGTGCGGTNAGTTTGGCNTCATCNGCNCCGTCAACNAGCATTTGCAGACCCTTTTCGAAAAACTTATCAGGAACTTCCTGCCCTTCGAGTGCCATCATGCCATCCTTGCGCGCGATGCCCGCAAGCTCGATCATGCGTTCAATCATCGTGTCTTGTTTCTTGACTGGTGGGAGAAAGGCCTTCGCCATGACGCCAAAGCTGCCAAGGAAGGTCGGAAGTGGGGCGGTGTACATCACGGCAAAGAAGGTGCCGCCGAATACGATCAGGATGGACGGAACATCAATAAAGGGTCCGATTCCACCGCCGGAGATCATGGCGCCGAGAATCATCCCGACGGCTCCAAGGAAGCCAATAAGTGACGCGAGATCCATGGTATAAATGTCCCGTTGTTAACGCTTCAGCACGGTNAGGTAGCAAGTTCCGTACCAAAGACGTGAAAGGCGTTGCAGGATCGTTATTTATTTATCCTTGCTAAAGTAGCAGATGACGTGGCCGTTGGCGACCTTTGGTAGGTGCGACAGAAACGGATATCGCCACCAGCCAAACAAGGCCAAAAGTTGTGTTGGGATTTTCCGATTTCGCCCAAACCAAGGCCGATGTAGACTCAGGACAACGAGACAGTCTGGCGTGGTGATGACATTGATTGCGAGATTCAGGGTCTGTTTGCTGGCAGTAATGATGGTTTTCGTGCTGTCCTTGCAGGCAAAGGCGTCCACCTTCATGGCACGCGACCATCTTGTCGTGGATCTCCGGTTCGGGGTCGAATGGCTCAGATGCACCGTTGGCAAGGTCTGGAATGGCGAGACGTGNGTTGGTGAGGNGGTGCGGCTCAATCATGAGCAGATCGAGATCGCCATCGAACAGGCGAGCGAGCAGCTNGGAGAGGGCTGGCGCCTTCCCNCACTCGAAGAGCTTGAAGGGCTTNTNTGNGAGGANTGNGGCCGNCCNATGATNGATNCNGNTNTNTTNCCGGNNACNGAGANCGAACCNTACTGGACNGGTGAGGAGAACGGNTTNTCNGCNAAGAATTATTTCTTCTCGGTNAATTTCTTTAACGGNTGGACGTTTGGNCGNTTTCCNCCGAGCAAGCCTCTTNCNGTGCGGCTTGTTCGCGACCGGAACTGACATTCTCCGCCTGCTCCCGCCGCCAAATAAGCAATTTCACCAGGAAACCCGCCATTCCCACAGCGATGATGGCCAACGCGGCATGCATCGGTGTGATCGAAGCCAGAATATGCATTCTGTCGTCGGCGACGATGGTGAAGGACGCCAAAAGGATCGCCGCAATCACAAACATCCGCACGACCATGCAAGTTTGGCAGGTGGAACCGCGTTTTGGGGTCTGTTTCGATAGGGTGAGCATGGTTTTCCTGTTGTGACTTGAAAGCTAGCAGGCCGTGCTGGGGCTGATCTGCCGACGCGCTATACAAAAGCCATGCCAGAACAGCATCCCGCTACCGGAATTTCACGTCTGTTTCTTGACAGCGCCATTGCTGTGGCTGATGTTGAAATCGTCAACTATATGTAAACATTTATAAATTATGTCTGAATTCTGACGTTTTCCATCGTCAAATTGTTTTTTTGCGAC
>NZEI01000066.1 GCA_002690405.1 Gammaproteobacteria bacterium | reverse complement strand
GGCCATTGGCAAACTGCTGTACAACTTTTTTGTCCAATGCGGGAGGACCACCACTGGCTTGCCCAAGATCGCGCCTGTGCTCAGCACTGGCGCGGCGGCGCAGGGCGTCTTTGATGTTGTCCTGGTCGTAAAGCGTACCGCGGGGGTTTAATGCGATGCCCTGGTTTGCAATAACTACTGCGGCCAAGGGGATGTCACCGGTAATAACCAGNTCATCCTTNTNCATGCGCTCGACAATTGTGNTGTCCGCGACNTCAAATCCNTGAGCGACCTGTAAGCTCTTAATCACTTTGGACGGCGGTACGCTAACGAAGTGATTGGCTACGAAGAGCGTAGGTATTTTCTTGCGTTCNGCTGCTTTGCAGATAACCGCTTTAATCGCTTTAGGACACGCATCCGCATCAACCCATATATTCATAGTACCCCGATTCTGCATACACAGAATTGATCTTAGTTCCGCTACGCTTGAGTAGTGAAAGACAATTCATTTTCAGGTTTATTGCTCGATCTCGCAATTTTCTTCGGTTCAATACTGGGGTTTTTGGCGTTTTTTTTGCTCTTTAGCTGGCTGGTACCGCCGAGCCGCGATCCCTATTTGTTCTGGCCGCTATTTCTAGTATTCCTATACGGTTTCTCGCGCCTCATAACCTTGGCATTGCGCAAGAAACAGCGCCGGCGGCGCACTAATTGACATTTAACCTACGACGGCACTGATCTAGGTTTTCGCAGGCTCAGAGATCGTAGTCAGCAACGATTGGATTACAGCTGCCAAACGCTAATATTTGGTCGTCGAGGAATACATTGAGTTGGCGCAAATTTGCGTAGGCATTCTTGCTGGCCCAGAAAAAAGGCTGGCTCTGGGTCTGTTCCGATGTGCTGCNTCGATTGGTTGCAAGCANGGGTGCNGAGAATTTGTTGGCGCAATCCCGCAGNCCTGCTTTGGCTAAGGGTTTAAACTGGTCCTCTGATGGTTTGCTNAACGTACGTAAGAATCCTCGTTGGCGCTTTTGCACCGTTGGGGCGTTGTCTGCCAAGTGTCCGGCAAAGATCACATTCTTTGGCANTTTTTTCGCAAAGAAGCTGCTGGCGCGTCCGAGTTCTTGGACCATACTCATGGCTGAATCCATAGTGACAGACGTCCACGGGTGNACATCGAGAAGATGCAAATCCTCNAGNCCCGGTTTGCTGAAACTGGCGACTACGCCGCCTGATGGCAAGGACATGGTTGAGCGTAGGCGGTGGCCATTGGTACCGCTGGCATACAGCACNCTCTGTTTGCCACCGTGCTGTGCTGAATGAATCAAAAGACCATTAATGCTATCGGGTAGGGGCGCTGGGTCTTGCACAAAAGCAAAATCCGCGCGCAAAAAGCCCGTCAAGTACGGCCAGGCGGCGGCATTTTTCTGCATGTTCCAAGATACAACTCGCATAACAAAGTTATGCGGTGTTAAGCCTTAGGTGTCAACAATAGCAATACACGGATTGCTGATTGAAAAAAGCCAGCGGCACAGCTACCTTGCCAGCCGGTCAAAACTTTAATTTTGGGGGAATCTATGTTGAAGCTGCACTTTGCACCGAATTCAAGAGCAGGCCGTATCGTTTGGTTGCTCGAGGAACTTGGGCTGCCATACGAAATTAATAAGATGGCCTTTCATCCGAAAGACTTAAAGTCAGATGAGCATCGAGCGCGCCATCCGCTTGGTCGTGTGCCGGTACTAGAGGACGGGGATATCAGTATTTTTGAGTCCGGAGCGATTGTCGAATATGTATTTGAGCGCCACCAGAATGGCGGTCTNAAACCGTCAGCTGACTCGCCGTTGTTTCCCGGATATCTGCAATGGTTCCATTATTGCGAGGGCATGGTGATGCCACCTGTTAACACCATAGTCGTGCAGACTGTGCTTTTGCCTCCAGAGCGGCGGGATGAAACGGCGCTTGGCCAGGCGCAAAGACTGTTAACCAAGGCGCTTGAGCCGGTTGAGGAAGCGCTAGCCGGTAATGACTATCTGATCGGTGACTTTTCCGGTGCCGATATCATGCTGGGACACGCCTGCTTTATGAGCAATCGATTGGGCTGTGTTACTGACGAAATGCCTAATCTAAAAGGTTATGTGGAAAGAATTGCCGCCCGCCCGGCCTTTAAGTACGCCATCGAGTTAAGTTAAGTGTAAATATCCGTACCGGTGGCGAACGATTAACGTCACGGGTAGAGCAGTTGCGGCGCTCATGCGATNGGGCATGTGCGCCTCAGGTGCGTCCTGCGTCGACGGTGAAACTTTGGCCAGTAATCATTTTGCTTTCGGTGGCGGCCAAAAACAGTGCTAAGTTGGCGACATCCTCTGGTAGCAGTCGTTCTTGTAAAGCGACTTGCTCCATCCAGCGCGACTCTTCATCAGGTGTAAGCCAAGTCTGTAGCTGCCGCTCGGTCGCTACCCACCCGGGCAGAATAGCGTTAACGCGAACACCGTTGGGGCCATAGTCTCGCGCCAGCGCTTTGGTGAGTCCGATAATGCCGGCTTTAGCAGTCACATAACCAGGCATGTTGGATGGTCCAAGCAGTGCGTTAATGGAACTGAAATTAATAATGGATCCGCTGTTGCGTTGGGTCATGAGGCCGGCTGCTGCCTGAGCAGCAAAGAAGGCTGCATCTAGGTTAATGGCCATACAATCGCGCCAACTTTGTGCAGTGACATCCGCTGGCGCGTGGCGCATATCATTCGCTGCGTTATTAACCAGCACGCTAACCGATCCCAACTGAGCATCGGCATCCAGAATCGCCTGCTGCAGGGCTTGGACATTCGTCACATCAATGGCCTGATACCAAAGCTTTGGGCCTTGCTCTGACTCAAGCTCGTTGATTAATTGCTTGGCGGAGTCAACGTCGATGTCCACGAAAGCAACATTAGCGCCTTGTTGTGCAAAGGCTTTAACTAGGGCAGCGCCGATACCTGTGGCACCACCAGTAATAAAGATGCACTGATCTTGCAGGCTTGGATAATTTGCCGACGTTGCCATCTGTTAACCTCTTTTCGCTATGATTCACGGCTACGCATAATTGCGCTTGGCAGGGCGAAGACTAACCCACGGCTGAGCAAATAAAATGNGAAAAGTACCATCGATATAGATTTAAAGGGTCAGAGAGCCTGGCAAACCCAAGAAGTAACCTCTCAGCACAGAATGCCGGCCCACGTGCCCCTAGCCAGTTGGCGTAATGAGAGTGATGCGCGGAATGACNGNCCAAGCGAGGCAGTCTTATCTCTGGACGGTAGTACTGAGGCGTCGTGGCAATTTAAATTNTTCAACAGCGTGCAGGCAGTGCCGGATTCGTGGCCCGCGNGTGGTATAGACATGGAGCCTATTGATGTGCCAGGGCACTGGCAATTGCAAGGCTACGATCATCCGATCTATACCAATGTTAAATATCCGTTCCCCCGACGGCCGCCAGTGGTGCCGGATGACAATCCAACTGGGTGTTATGAGAGAACATTTACACCACCGCTGAGTTGGTTGGCAGAACAACAGGTTAGGGTGGTCTTTGCCGGCGTCGATAGTGCGTTTCACCTCTGGTGTAATGGCCAGTGGGTTGGCTATTCCCAAGACAGCCGACTCCCAGCCGAGTTTGATTTAACCGATTACTTACGTGCCGGTGAGAATGTTTTAAGTGTCATGGTGATGCGGTTCTGTGATGGCAGCTATCTTGAGGGCCAGGATATGTGGAATTTGAGCGGCATCTATCGCTCGGTTTCATTGCTGGCAAAACCGTTAGCCAGAATTAGCGATTTCCGTGTTACGGCCGCATTGGATAGCCACTATTTACACGGGCAATTAGATCTGCAGGTAGACGTCGAGGGCGCGCGGGACTGCCGGATCGCGACAGCTTTGTACCAAGGGGATGACGCTGCAAGCGAGCCGCTACTTCGCCATGTGTACGAGATCGGTACCCAACAAATAGATGAAAAAGGTGCGTATGTTGATCGCACTCATATCTCCATACCGGTTACAGAACCGCAACCGTGGAGCGCCGAGTGTCCGAACCTATATCGTCTCACCGTAAGTTTGTTAGATGTCGATGGGCATATCATCGAATGCGAGGCCTGTGATGTCGGATTTCGAACGGTTGAAATCATCCGCGGACAGCTGTGCGTAAATGGTCAACCGGTGCTGATTCGCGGCGTCAACAAACACGAGCACGATCCGCGCACGGGGCATTATGAAAGTCTTGAGAGCGTTGCCGAGGATCTGCGACTGATGAAGCAGAATAACTTTAATGCAGTTCGTTGCTCTCACTATCCGCATCAGACAGGCTTTTATCGGCTATGCGATCGTCTTGGCTTGTACGTAGTGGATGAGGCGAACATCGAAACCCATGGAGCCACCCCCATGGGGCGCCTTGCTGATCACCCGGCGTGGGCGGGTGCATTTCTCGAGCGCATGGTTCGTATGGTGTCTCGGGACTTTAATCACCCCAGCATTATTCTGTGGTCGTTGGGCAACGAGTCTGGTTATGGGGCAGCCCATGACGCTATGTATCATTGGGCTCGTAAGGTCGATCCCAGTCGGCCGGTACAGTACGAAGGCGGCGGCTCAAATACGCCGGCCACGGACGTAATCTGTCCTATGTATGCGCGGACCCACGCGGATCTCGACCAAGGCGAAGATCTTGGGCCTAAACCGTCGTTACTCAATTGGCTGAGGGTAGCTGGGGAGCAGCGACCAGTGATTCTTTGCGAATATGCCCATGCGATGGGTAATAGCTTAGGCAATTTTGCTGATTACTGGCAGGTATTCAGAGAGCATCCGCGACTTCAAGGCGGTTTTATTTGGGATTGGGTAGATCAGGGCCTCGAGAAAGTTGCGGCTGATGGTAGTCGCTTCTGGGCATATGGCGGCGATTTTGGCGATCAGATCAACGACCGGCAATTCTGTATTAATGGCCTAGTATTTCCTGATCGAAGTGCGCACCCGACATTATTTGAGGCTAAGCGCTGTCAGCAACCCTTCGTTGCCGCCCTCGAAGGATCGGTGTTGAAGGTTACCAGCGAATATCTATTTCGGCGCTGTGATAACGAGCAATTACATTGGCAGCTAATTGACCAGCGTGGTTCGATCGACAGCGGGACGGTGGAGCTTGCTCTGCAGCCCTCAGGTTCCATTGAAATTGCTTTACCAGAAGCATTAAGCAGCAGCTCAGAGCCGCGCTGGCTGAATGTTTGGATCAATCAAATACAGGCAACCGCTTGGTCCGATGGGGATCACGAGGTCGCTCGTTGGCAATTTGAACTCGGCGCTAAAATGGACGGGATGACTCTCTCTGCGGCCATTGCTGTATCTATAGAGGCGAGGGCAGACACCTACAAAGTGAGTGCAGGTAAGACCCACTGGACTATAAACCGCCTTACTGGGCGGCTCACGAGCTGGCTCAAGGACGGCACAGAGATATTGCACACNGAACTTGCGGATAATTTTNTNCGTGCACCACTGGATAACGATATTGGCACCAGTGAGGCAGAGCGTATGGATCCAAATTCTTGGCTAGCCCGCTGGCAGAGTGCGGGTTTGTTTGCGCTTGAGCATCGTTGCCTGCAAACCACAGTGGGCGCTGGCGGTCAGACGATTACCGCGGAGCATGGTTATTACTCTAACGACAAGTTGCTGTTAAAAAGCCATTGGCTTTTTCATTTCAGTGATGATGAACAAGCCCGTATTGAGATCAATGTGGAGGTTGACCCAGCACTGCCGCCTTTGCCCAGAGTGGGTATCAGCATGAGACTGGCGCAATCTGCAGATTCCGTTGCTTGGTTTGGTCGAGGGCCTCACGAAAATTACCCAGATCGACTTACCAGTGCAGATTTTGGACATTGGCGCTTGCCGCTGCCCAGTATGCATACCCCCTACATTTTTCCCAGCGAGAATGGCTTGCGCTGCGACGTTCACGGCCTCGAATTGGGGTCGGCGTCTGTGGCAGGGCACTTCCACTTTGGCGTTAGTAAATTTGGCCAAGCGCAGCTGGCAGCGGCTTTGCATGACCACGAGCTTTCAGCTGAGGAAGGGCTTTTTGTCTACCTTGATGGATTCCACATGGGCGTCGGAGGTGATGATTCCTGGACACCCAGCACTAAGCCAGAGTACTTGTTAACAGAGAGTCGCTATGCCTGGGCGTTTACGCTGAAGTAATTGGCTAGGAATCCGCTGACTACCCCGGATAGGCAGTCGCCAAGGATTGGTGTTTATTGATTAGAGCACGGCTGCAGACCTAATTTTCAAGCGAAAAATTATTCGCGTAGGTCATAAGAGCATATTTACCCCCGCCTCTTCGCGCGTCAGTTTGGCTGCAACAGGTCA
>NZEI01000065.1 GCA_002690405.1 Gammaproteobacteria bacterium | reverse complement strand
GCAGATTTTATTCCACTTCGGCTAGGCTGGACGATACTCGTAGACCTATACTCTTGCTATGGGGTTTACTGCAAGAGAGGGGGTGGAAGTGAGCAAAGAGGGTACCAACACAGTTAATTGGAACCAGCCTGCGCATAACCGTTCGAGTTTCCAGCGCGTGCAGCAGTTATTCCCTACAGCGCGCCTCGCGCGTGGTGGTGCAAAGGCCACTAACTTTGAGGTAGCGGCTGCTGACCTAAGTCAGATCAGCTACACCGGCATGGACCGCCAAAGCCATACGCTTGATCACTTTGTTGACAGCACCTACACCGATGCTTTTTTGGTGTTAAAGGATGGTGTGCTGGTATGCGAGCAGTACTTTAACGATATGGCGCCGCACAGCCACCATCTGCTGAATTCGGTGTCTAAATCTTTCTTGGGCATGTTGGCCGGTATCGTTATCCACGACGGGCTATTGGATCCTGAGCGAACGGTGGCCAGTTATTTACCTGAACTTGGCGACAGTGCTCTGGCTCAAAGTCGGGTACAGGACGCTTTGGATATGACCGCCGCGGTTCGTTACGGCGAAGATTATGATAATGCCGGCGATGACTTTTGGCATGAAGCGGCGGTGGTGGGCTGGCGTCCCCAGCTGGTATCGCCGAGTTCGCCGCGCTCGTTAGTGGACTACGCGGCGTCTTTGAGTGTCCGCGAGCATGCAGATGGCGAACACTTTCATTACCGAACGGTGCTGACCAATGTTGTGGGTATGGTGGTACAACGCGCCGCAGGGCAGCCGTTGCAAACGCTATTACAAGAGAGGTTATGGCAGCCTATGGGTCCTGAACAGGACGCCACCATAGTGGTAGACCCCACGGGCTTTCCCTATATGGGTGCGGGCATGAGCGCTTGCGCGCGCGACCTAGCACGCTTTGGCGAATTGCTGCGCAATGATGGATTCTATAATGGTCATCAAATTGTCCCAGCGGCCTGGGTTCAGCAGACCCGCGGCGGTAGTGATCAGCTGCGGCATCTGTTTGCGCACTCTGACTACGCACGCATGATTCAGGGCGGCCACTACCATAATCAAACCTGGGGTGATGCAGCGGCTGGGATTCTTTTGTGTGTCGGTATTCACGGGCAAACCATCCACGTTAACCAGAACACTGGGGTTGTGATTGTGAAGCTATCCAGTCATCCGTATCCCTCGGATCTTGGTTTGTTTGGAGAAACTTGGCGTGCGCTTGCCACGCTTACCGAAGCCCTTTAGTTGTTATAAGGATGGATCGGATGAATCAGCCCCTCTCCTTGGCCGGAACTCCAGCGGCATCACCTTTGGGTTACTACAGCTGGGCCTTTGGCCAGGCGGCGCGCGATCCGTTCTACATCATGGTGGTGATCTACATCTTTTTCCCCTACTTCAGCAGTGTGGTGGTCGGTGATCCGGTTCGCGGCCAGGCGCTAATCGGCTACATCAATGCCTCCGTAGGGTTCGTATTAGCGGCAACGATTCTCTTTCTCGGTGCTATCGCCGACACCGTCGGCCGGCGTAAACCCTGGATACTCGCTACTTACGGAACCATCGCTTTAGGAGGATTCTTATTATGGTGGGTCAAGCCTGGAGGCGCGGGCCTGTCTCTATATTCTAGTGTCGGTTTGATATTCATCATTATGGTGGCTTTTGCCTACGCGGAAGTATTCCACAATGCCATGCTGCCCAGCGTCACTCCGGCCGAGAAAGCCGGAGAAGTCTCGGGTTTGGCGTTCGCCCTTGGTAATTTCGGTGCTGTATCAATGATGGTCTTGGTACTTTTCGCCTTCGCTCTGCCAGGTGTGCAGGATTGGCCATTCCTACCCGAGCAACCGCTATTTGGCATTGATCATAGCGCGAACGAGCATGATCGTATTGTTGGACCGATCGCTGGTATCTGGTTGGTGCTGTTTATTTTGCCGGTGTTGCTGTTTACCCCGGATGGCCAAAGCAGCGGGGTCACCTGGCGTCAGGCCGCGCGCGCTGGCATGGGAGAGGTTGTAACGACTCTGCGCCAGTTAATTAAGCATTACTCCAATATCGCTATATATCTGTTAGCGCGGATGTTGTTTAACGACGGTATGGTGGGCGTGCTGATCTTTGGTGGTGTCTACGCTGCCGGAAATTTTGGTTGGGAGACCATAACGCTCCTGATCTTTGGTTTAACTACGAGTGTCTCTGCCATGATCGGTGCCTATTTGGGTGGACGTTTGGATGACCGCTTGGGTTCTATGCGCACACTCAAAGTTTCAATTATTATGAGCGCGATTATTTTGGTGGTTCTAACCTCAATTACCCCGGCCACACTATTTTTTGTGGTTCCTGTGTCCGTTGAGCCGGTGTGGTCTTTTCCGTATTTCAATACCGTGGCGGAGTTGGCATATCTTGGAACTAATCAGATCTTTGCTTTGTTCTTCGTCACCGGCTTATCCGCCTCGCGCACCCTAATGGCTAAACTATCGCCGCCGGCGATGGCTACCCAGTTTTTTGGTCTTTATGGTCTCAGCGGATCGATTACCGCCTTTCTGGCGCCGTTGCTGGTCGCCGTGGTAACAGATATTACGCAGTCCCAACGATTTGGTTTTGCGTCCCTTGTGTTGCTAATTCTTGCGGGTGGGCTGATGCTCGGTTGGGTGCGCGAAGAACAGGCGACTCGAGCCGCAGATTAGTCAGTCAGTTTGTGCTCGCTACCGCATGGCGAGTATCGGATGCTAACGGTAGATCGGGTACGCCCAGGGCGTCTGTGGTCCAAACCCAGACTCGCCACAACATGCGCTGTAAATCCTCGTAGGGATCGCGGCCGTGCATAAGGCGATAGTTGTCCACAATCAGCGTCTGCCCTGCACGTAGCTTAAAACGCGGCGCTTGTTCGTAGGCGGCATCAATGGTGTCGCACCACAGGGCAATCATGCGCGCATCTCGTTCGCTGTCTTTGCTGTCCGCACACGGTTTTTGGTTCAAGGTTTTGCGCACCATTATGCGGTCGTGGCCGTTGTGCATAATGATAGGGCTCAGCGCGGTCTGCATATTGTCCTCGGTTTGATCGATCACTACGTCTCGCAGCGCGTGGCCAGCCCAGCTAAAATCTGCGTGTGCTTGCAGGTACTGTTCTATGCGATAGCCGTCAATCAGCACGCTTTCCCCGCCCTTGGTGCAATGGTGTACGCAGCTCAACAGCATGTAGTCTGGGTATAAATCACCGTAGGCAAATCCGTCGGTGTGGGCTGGGGTTGCAGTATGCACACTGGCCTGATCTCGGGCGTGATCAAATTCTCCACCCTCAAAGACCCGCGCAGCATCGGGTATTGCCAAAGTTTTTTCAGCGAAGATTTGTTGCGCCAGGGCGCGGGTAGCCTCAGCACCGCACTCCGGGCCGTCGATCACTGCAGCGCCGTCTCTCTCAAGTAGTGGCTGCAAGTCAGCAATGTCGCGAACAACTTGGGGTTTAACGCCGCAGGCGGCTAACTGCTTTTGCATAACGCTCTCTGGTGGAATTATTCGCGGGCCATTTCTGCGCGCCCCGCACCCTCGTGATCCAGTTCTTGATCATCGTCGAGATCCACGGTCACTTTATGCAGCTTGCCGGAGAATTTGAAGGGCGAGGGGTAGTTCCCCACGGTGGTGCCGCGATCGAAGCCCACATCTAGGCCGGACCACGAAATCATCAGATTGAAGATCTTGTCCGTTGCCAGTTCGGCTACCTGCTCGTGACCGACCCACAGGGTTGCTACGCCTTTTACCTGACCGTCGCTCTGTCTATGCCGTCGCATTCTGAACTGCACTTGATGGTGGCCCGGAGCAATGGGCTGTGGGGATGTCAGTAATTGATGAGTGCCGCCAATATTCAGATCGTGGACGAGATGGCCATTATCGAGATACAGCGAATAACCTCCGGTGGCATCTCCGTGGCTGAGCAAAACGCCGCTGTCATGCTCGGTTAGGGTATCGATCTCGGCACTTATTCGATAGCTGCGGCTGCGCAGATCTGGTGCTACATCGCTGGGTAAATGGCCCATGCCGGGCCAAAAAGTGTAATGGCTACGGCCGCCGCGGTGGCGCTCTGCGTTTTCTGCGAAGCGCGGCGCAAACCGATCATCTAAGGGCAGCACTTGATTGGCTTCGGCTTGTTGCCACCATAGGGTTTGCAGAGCATGCAGTCGCTCTGGTTCTGTAGCCGCTAGGTTTTGGGTTTCGTTGAAGTCGCGGTCGAGGTGGTAGAGTTCCCATTCGTCATCATCAAAGGGCGTGCCTGGTTGGTGATAGGCAACTGCTTTCCAGCCATCGTGTACTAGCCCGCGGTGCCCGAACATCTCAAAGTACTGTACGTCTTTGTCTGTTTCGGCGGTTGGGTTGAATAGCGTCGCTGCAAAGCTCACTCCTGCTGTACCGATAGCTTTGGAAGTTTTAGCGGTAACGCCAATCAGATCAAGAATGGTGGGCGCCAAATCGCTGACATGGCAGAACTGTTCGCGCACGCTGCCATCAGTGGGCACCTTGGCGGGCCAGGAAATAACCAGCGGATCTCGGATACCGCCGCCGTGGGTGTTCTGTTTGTAGCGCTTCAACGGTGTATTCGATGCCATGGCCCAGCCCCATGGGAAGTTGGTATGCGTATCCGGCCCGCCGATATCGTCTAACCGCGCAAGTTTGGTTGCTAAAGGTTCGGGTTGGCCATTGAACGGCCCCATGGCATTTACGAAACCGTTAGGACCGCCTTCCTGGCTGGCGCCGTTGTCCGATAGCAGCAGCACCAGAGTGTTGTCGCTCAACTCGGCGCTATGCAAGAAATCTAGCAGCCGCGCCAGTTGCTGGTCTGTATGTTCCAGCATTGCGGCATAGGCTCCGGCCAGGCGCGCAAACACCCGCTGTTCGTCGCTGCTGTGTTCGGCCCAGGCTTTGACGTTGTCATTGCGCGGTGGCAGTTGGGTGCCGTTTGGTACGATGCCCATGGCGATTTGCCGCGCCAACCGGTCTTCACGACACTGATCCCAACCCTTGGCGAAAAGCGCGTCGTATTTGTCGATTAATGGCTTAGGTGCCTGATGGGGGGCATGACAGGCCCCCGGAGTAAGCATTAAAAACCAGGGCGTTTGTGGCGACGCAGCAATGTGTCCCTTGATATAGCCGATAGCTTGATCAAATAAATCTTCGGTTAGGTGATAGCCTGTTTCGAACGTGCCGGGTGCCTGAATATGGCTATTGTCGCGCACCAGTTCTGGCGAGTAGTGATCGGTCTCGGCGTCTAGAAATCCGTAAAATCGATCAAAGCCGCGCCCCAGTGGCCAGCCGTCGAAAGGCCCCGTGGGACCGGTTTCGGTGAGTGGTGTAACGTGCCATTTGCCCACCATGTAGTTGCGGTAACCGACCTCGCGCAGCGACTCGGCCAAGGTCGGTGCGTCTTTGGCAATTTTGCCTCGATAGCCTGGATAGCCACTGTCGAAGTTAGCTAAGCAGCCGACCCCCACCGCATGGTGATTGCGCCCGGTAAGCAGAGCGGCACGTGTTGTAGAGCACATCGCCGTAGTGTGGAAACCACTGTAGCGCACGCCGCGAGCCGCAACCTGGTCGATACTGGGCGTATCAATCTCTGAGCCGTAGCAGCCAAAGTCAGCAAATCCCACGTCGTCGAGCATCATTAGCACAATGTTGGGACTGCCTTGCGGTGGCGTGGCGGGGGTTGGCCAATGCTGCTTGGGCTGTTGAAAGTTTTTAGAGGGCCCAGGTTGTTGCATTAAAGAGCACCTATTTTGTCTATGAGTCTTAGTCTATGAGTCCGTCCGCATCATCAAATATACCGGGCAGTCGCTGAATAAATTCATCAGGTGTTTCACCACTGCGCAGCAACACGACCGGTGCCAGCAGGCGGCCGTTGTAATTTGGAGCATTATTGTGCTCATCAGCGTTGGATATTTGTATCACCAGATAGGCACAAAAGACCACGGCCGGCACCAGTCCTGCGATGAGTTTGTTGGTCTGGTCTTTAAGCCGAGTACAGATCAGTAGCGTGGCATAGAGATAGAAACCGAACACCAGCAAATTCAACACAACGCCCAAATAACCGCGGTCAATGGCCGGGAAGTTATACGCCACGCCAATAAAGGGATACTGGTATAACTCCAGAATGATCAGCGCCACTAACGCGACATTTACAATGCTAAGAAAGTGCGAGCGACCGCACAAAATTTTCGCCAGCAGCGACCATGCCGTACTGACGATCAGTGGTAAAGAGAACGCACCCAGGAATATCCCCATCAGCATGCCGGCATCTAATTTCTCGCCGGTGTAGTTCACATAGATGTTTAATGCGAGGGTCAATATCGCGCCGATGAGCAGTAGGCCGCTGGTCGACCAGGTGTTGAACGACAGCAAGCGCTGGCGTGAGTTGTGTAACGACAGTGCTGGTGCTACTTGGTGGCTAGGATCGAAGAATTGCAGCCGGGTTTTGCCAAGTGTTAATACATCTGCCGATGTTAAGGCGCAATCATTGACCGACTCTTTGCCACGCTTACTGCCGTTCTCAGAACCCAAATCCTGATACGACCACGTTCCAGTTTCGCCGAAGATAATTTGCCCGTGATAGGGGTCGACATAGGGATCGTCTAAAATTAAGTCGTTGTCTCTGGCGCGGCCAATACTNAACAGCCCACTGGCAACGCTGCTGAAGTTTTCCAGTCGCGTGGTGCGTGTGTCTCCGGTGACCTCAATAATTAGACCCATTACCAGGCACCTGTTTCGACAAAGCGCTGGGTGAACTTTTGCGCAAGCTCTCGAGTAGTTCCGGCGAGGGTGAAGTGGATGATATGGGCCTCTTGAGCACGGCTGACGCTGCCTTGGAGAAACAGTACGTCNTAAAGTCCGGGCATGGCATCGTAGCCGCGTGCGCAAAATACGGCCTTGGTAACCTCTGTTGCGGGATTGACGAAGGCGTCTTCGCAAGCCCAACGCCCGAGGTCCTCCTCGCGACCACTGTTGCCCGGAACGAAACGCGAAAATATCTGTTCGTAATGTTCATAAAACTGTGCTGAGTTCAGCTCTGCGCTTTCTAGCCAGTAAAACTGCAGTTCTATTTTGCCGGTCATTAGGCTTGGGCTGACAAAAATATTGTGGTCAGTTTGGCAACTGCGCTGGGCCCAGAACGGCTTGCTATCCGACTGCTCCTGCTGATTTTTCGAATCACCCCAACAACGTAAAAAGCCAGTAATTTCATCCAGTGCTTGGGCGCGGCCGAGGGGTAGTAGTTGCCAATTGCCGTCAAGCATTTGCTCAATCATACGGGTGCTGTTGTCCACCAATTGCTGGCGCATGGTGTCTTTGAGGTCGCGTTGTTGACCCATCGATGTGCCGTCATACAAAGACNGCAAACGCTGCACTGGAATCAAGAAACTCACCTGNTTACCAGCGCTGGCTACGTTAACGCCAATGACCTCTCCCTGATTGTTAAAGGCTGGACCGCCGCTCATGCCCGGGTTCAGTGATCCGGTAAAATGTACGCGGTCACTGGCGCTGTGGGGCGCCAAACCATTATAGGTACCAGGCACCACGGTGATGCCCAGATCATAGGGGTAACCGATGGCATAGGCGGTATCTCCTTGGGCCATGGCTGTTCCGGCTAAGGGTAATACTGGCCCCTGTAGTTCCGGTACGTGCAATAGGGCCAGATCATTGACCACGTCAACATTCTCTACCGTGGCGATATAGACCTGAGATTCGTCGTTCTGCAGCAATTCGATCCGGTACTTACCCGGTGTATTTACGGCGTTGGACACAACATGGTAATTGGTCGCGATCAGGCCATTGGAATCGATAATGAAACCCGATCCGGTTGACGTTTTGTTGTTTGCCGCGATGTCGATAACGCGAATCTGATAAATCGCCCCATGGGTCAGTTCAAATGTGCTGCGCGCATCAGCAGCAGAAAGGGCCACTGCGGTGTGGGCGCCGACGCTGAGGCAAAATCCAAGAATAAGCGCGAACAATCCGGGAGAACTAATGGCGCATTGGGGTGCTGGATTGGTCGTTAATGACACGGGTGGTGTTCACTATGCAAAATCAGAATGCTCAGACAATAGCACAGGAACCTGTCAGATAAACAAGTGCTCTAAGCGGTAATCGGGTGCGATGACGCATTGGCATCAGACAAGTTGGAATAGGTCATGCTCTAACGCCAGCCGTGCTTGGCGTTGCCCTGTGTCGTTCGGTACTCGATAATCCGCGGTCACGAATTTCCATGCCTGAGGAATCGGAACACCTATGAGTGAAGTAGCAGAACCCATGAATCCTTATGATGGCTTTAAGATGCTGCGCGACCACGCGCCGGTTACCCGAATCGAAGCCGATGGCCCTTGGCAGGTGGCTCGTCATGCGGATGTTCACGCTGTTATGCGCGATCATGCCACCTTCTCATCGGACGTTTCGGCACTACCACCCGAAGAGCGTGGCGCTCCGAGTATGCTGTTTAGCGATCCGCCTGTGCATCATCGATTGCGTAAGTTGGTGAGTGTGGCGTTCAAGCCCAGTCAGATCGAAAAACAAGAAGCGCAAATCCGCGCTCGTTGCAGGGCGTTGCTTGACACCATGCCCACCAATGCTGAGGTGGACCTGGTGCAGGCCCTTGCCGCACCGTTACCGGTGATGGTTATTGCAGAAATGCTTGGGGTAGAAGACGGTGATATGGCTACATTCAAGGCCTGGTCAGATGAAATCTTCAGCAATATTGGTGAGATTCTGTTCGGGACGCCCAGTCCTGAATCCGAGGCCGCAGCCGCGGAAATGAATGCTTATTTTTTGCAGCGCATAAATCACATTCGGCGCCACCCTAAAAATCATTTACTCGGCCAGTTGGTAGCGGTAGAAACCGAAGATGGCCGGTTGGATGATGAAGAGCTATTGAGCTTCTGTCGGCTGTTGTTGATCGCGGGCAACGAAACCACCACTGGTCTAATTACAGCCTCGGCGCGAATCTTTCATGAAGAGCCGCAAACTCTGGCGCAATTAACTCAAAGCCCAGAGCTCAGCGGCGCTTTCGTCGAGGAGGCGCTACGCTATTATTCGCCGTTTTCGGCTACCGTCAGGCGTACCACTAAAGAAGTTGAGCTTGCTGGCCAAACCATTGGCGCTGGCGAACTGGTGGTGCCTTTGATCGCATCGGCAAACCGCGATGAGCGGGTCTTCGATGCGCCAGATAGCTTTATGATCGAGCGCAGTCCAAACCCGCATCTGGGATTGGGCTTTGGTATTCACTTTTGCCTGGGCGCGCACCTAGCGCGGCTGGAGGGGAAGATCGTGGTAGAGCAAATGGCTGAGCGGTATTCCCAGGTTGCACTGGTCAAGCCTGAGGCGGCCACGGTCGGCGATTTAGGCGGTCCGAAAGAATTGGCCGTAATAGTCAGTTAGCCAATCAGCGACCTTTCGCGTACCTTCGTACGGGTCTTCGGGGATAGTTGTGCTACAGGTTGCCAGCCTGTGGCGTTAGCGATCACGGAGTTTGCTCAGGTGAAGAAGATCCTTGGGCGCTCGTATGGGGGAGTAAGATATGAGTGGTGGTGCCGAAATACCAAGCTGCGCAGTGGATGTTGCGCCAGATGAAATGTATGGGCTATTGGCGGAAGCTGGCTGTCTCGTGGTAACTGGAATGGCAACGCCTGCTGAGTTGCAAGCCGTTAGGTCGGAACTGGACCCTTATCTTGAAGCGGCCAAGGTTGAAGCTGATGATGCCGAGGCGTTCTATCCGGGTCATACCCGCCGTGTCATTGCGCTGATGCATCGGTCGCCGACGCTTTGTCAGCTCATGACCCACCCGACCGTTGAGCATTTAGGTGATCGCCATTTGCTAGAGAATTGCGTCAAGTGGCAGCTCAACGTTACGGCGGCACTGGAAATCGGGCCAGGAGCTCGAGATCAGATTCTGCATCGCGAGGAAGATTTGTACCCTCACTGGACACCACCTCGGCCAAACTTAATTCTGGCCAGTATGTGGGCGATCAGTGAATTCACGGCGGCAAATGGAGGCACGCTAATCGTACCCGGGAGTCATCGCTGGGACGCCGACCGAGTGGCGAAGCCGAACGAAATTGTTCGCGCACAAATGCAACCGGGATCGGTGCTGTTTTGGTTGGGGGGAACACTCCACGGCGGCGGCGCTAATGTCACCCGTGATGAGTGGCGGTATGGCGTTTTATTCACCTACACTCTGGGGTGGCTGCGAACTGAGGAAAATCAACACTTGTCGATACCGATCGCGGATGTCCTCGCATTGCCGGAAAAAACGCGCACCCGCCTCGGTTTTGATATGGACTACAACGGGCGCGGTCTGGGTTTTTATGATCCTAGAATTCTGGCTCCGCGCTAACTTGGCCATCGCCATCGAGCCGGCACGGATGCGTGAATCTTAGAACCCGGCCGGTGTTTTGCTGCCACTAGACAGCTATTAGCATGACCTAATTTGGGAACCATTGTGACATCCAACTTTCTTGCCCCTGATATCCGCTCGGTATTCAGCATCGATCTGCGCGGTTTGGCGTTATTTCGTATTGCCCTAGGGCTAATTTTGGTTGCCGATTTGTTGATCAGAGCGCCGGATCTTGCGCTCTGGCTGAGTGACGAGGGCGTCGCACCGCGAGAATGGATTATTCAGTGGAATAACGATTGGCGCTTTTCTTTGTATTTTGCCCATGGCCATTGGCTGTGGGCGGCTCTACTCAACGGCGTGGCCTTGCTCAGTGCTGTGGCTTTGATGCTCGGCTATCGGACACGCCTGAGCACGCTGTTTAGTTTTGTACTTTTGGGATCCCTACATTTCCGTGCCCCCATGCTCTTGCAGGGCGGGGATATGTTGCTGGTTGCGATGTTGTTCTGGAGTATGTTTTTGCCATTGGGTGCCCGCTATTCGGTAGACGCCACCTTAGTACGCAACAGGGCCTCTAGTGCTGTTGCGCCGTTGAACTCCGCAAATACCTACCTGAGTGTCGCCACGGCGGCAATTTTGCTGCAGGCCATGGCGGTATATTTCTTTTCCGCGTGGTTAAAGACCGGGGTTGAATGGCAAGTTGACGGAACCGCCATCTACTACGCCTTACATCTCGACGACTTAAATACTTGGTTCGCGCAGCAGTGGCGTGACTGGCACCATTTGACTGTGCCACTTACGCACTATGTCTGGTGGTTGGAGCTAGTGGGGCCTGTGCTGATATTTTCGCCCTGGCTTAACCCCACGTTTCGCTACCTAGGCGTTTTAGCATTCGTAAGTCTAGAAGTGGGCTTTTTGTTCAACATGCANATCGGCTTATTCCCNTANGTCTCCATCACCACGGTACTGTTGTTTCTGCCCTCAAGCTTTTGGGATCGGGTGCAAGCCTATTTGTTCACTCCGCGCCGGGCGCGGGCTCAGCGTCTAACCATCTATTACGATCAGCCNTGCTCGTTTTGTGAAAAAAGTTGTCACCTGNTGCGAACCTTTCTTTTCTTGGACAAAGCGGAAATTTTNCCNGCACAAAGCAGNGCCGANGTNGCACAGTTGNTAGAGCAAGAATTTAGCTGGGTTGTAGAAGACAGNACGGGTGCGCTAACAACTAAGACCGCCGCGTTGGCAACGCTGTTTAGGGCATCGCCGGTGTTTTTCTTATTCGCACCTCTCATTGTATTTGTCGCCCCGTTTGGTGACCGTGTGTACCACTGGATTGGTCGTCACCGGGAGGGTTTTGGTCGGCTGTTTTCGATAGTGTTGCCTTGGCGCGACCCGAGCAAATTCCCGGGCGCACGGTCTCAGGCGTTTGTCGCAGTGATGCTGTTGGCTGTTCTGACTTGGAATATTCAGACCATTCCAGCATGGCGCACAGCGGTAATTGAACAATTTAATTTGCAACAGGATGCGCGCTTACCTTTCGAGCCAATGCTTAGATTGTTTAATCTTGCCCACACATGGAATATGTTTGCGCCTTATCCGCGCAAAAGGGATTCCTGGCTGGTCGTGCCGGCGCTGACAACCGAGGGCGAACTGGTGTANCTGGAAACAGGATCCCCAGCAATGAGTGAACAAGTAGAAACCGAACTTAAAAATATCCAGGTGTTTGATAACTATCGCTGGCGTAAATATTTGCAGCGACTTGCAAGTAAGCGGCATAAGGAATATCGGAGGTACTATGGGCGCTGGTTGTGCAAAAATTGGCGCCATCCTGAGCATCCAGAGGTGGGTCTGGCAGGCCTATTCATCTACAACAAAACTCAAGTGACGCCGCTGCCGGGTGAGCCAGAAAATCCGGTGTCTGCCAGACGAATCTGGCGCCATTGGTGCGCAGGCTATACGGAAGACCAGGTCAACGAGCAACTGTCCGAGTTGCTGGGGCTGAGTGGCTAACGAACTTCAGGGCAAGAGGTCACTTAAGAACGGTTTGTGAGTGCGCAGCTCATCTTCGCTGATCCCGCGCATTTCGTAAGGTAGGACTACCCATTGGTCGGTCTCATGCAAAAAATAGTCAGGATCCGGCGCGCTGACGTCGGTATGTTTCCACAGCGCAGCGACCCGCACATCCTCAGGCATATTGCGGCGTAATCCAGTAGACAACTGATCGACTACAGCTCTGGTGTGTCGACCACTCCGATAAACGTCGTCGACGATCAGCAGCCGATCGTCTGCACTCAGTGCTTCTAATGCATAGCTCTTGCCGTGCACGCGAATACCCTCTTTAGCCGCTGTCGAGCGCTCGTATTGGGGGCGGCCTTCGTAGGAAGTGCGAATAGTGGTGTGGTCGGTTGCCACGCCCAGGTACGCTAGGCACTCCTGCACTGCCAGTGCTACGGTGCTGCCTCCCCGCCACAGGCCCACAATGAATGTAGGTCGGTAACCGCTGGCGTAAATGATCTCACCGAGGCGGTAGGAATCGGCGATATGGGATTGTTCGGTAACGAATAACTTGTCGTTGGTGGATGAATTCATTAGGTATTTGGCATCTTTGGCGTAATTTTTTAATTCTTTAGGGCAACTGTGCGTTGTGTTGTTAGCCCACTCTTATTGATAATGACGGTATGACAGACAAATTCTATATCGGCGCTGAAGAATTACTTGCAGACTCCTTTCGCCTTGCCCAGCAAGTCCACCAAAGTGGCTACGAACCCACTTTCATCATGGCGCTCTGGCGCGGCGGCGCGCCCATTGGTTTGGCGGTGCAAGAATACTTTGCTTATCGCAACATCGAAACCGACCACATTCTAGTCCGGACAAGCTCCTACCACGGTATCGACCAGCAATCGCGCAACGTCATCATTCACGGTCTGAGCTACTTGGTGAAGAATCTATCTGCCGACGATCGTGTGTTGATCGTCGATGACGTATTTGACACCGGTCAAACCATAAATGCCATCATCGAGACAATGCAGACGCAGCTCAAACTCAATTTTCCCCAAGATGTTCGTGTTGCAGTGCCGTACTTCAAACCCAGCCGTAATGAAACCGATCGTCGACCAGAATATTTCTTGCATGAAACCGATGAGTGGCTTATCTACCCGCATTCGGTCGAAGGCTTAACACCAGCAGAAATCAAAGCGC
The DNA here is from genome assembly GCA_002690405.1 of Gammaproteobacteria bacterium. Taxonomy (GTDB): domain Bacteria; phylum Pseudomonadota; class Gammaproteobacteria; order Pseudomonadales; family Azotimanducaceae; genus UBA4421. The sequence goes on along the minus strand of NZEI01000065.1, from coordinate 10,847 downwards.
ACAAACCCGACCTGTACGAGGTCCTTAACCGCCATCTTTAAAGTTCGCAGCATGCGGTTGCTAAAAGCTCGCCTCGAAGGCGCTGAGGCGCCGTTCTAGCTCCCACTGCAGCCTAGCCTTTGGGCTCTGGGCCAAAAACTCTGCGCAGTTGCTACTAGGCGCTACTGCACCCAAGTCATCTGTGGCGCATGCAGTGATGGCACTGCCGTCAGCAGTGTCCTTGAATAACGGTGCCCCGGATAAAAAGCTGTATTGCAGAGAATTACGTGCGAAGTAACGAAGTTGTAAGTAGCTCAGGTCATAAGTTGTTGTGGCACGTTGATATTCGTGGGTCAGGTCGATGCGCGACACCCCCTCGTCATCCGTCGACAACGTTACGGGTACACCGTATTCGAGGTAGGTCGGTAGTGGGTGGTCAGCATCTTTGATGCCCAAAATAACATCGTTACTGGTCAGGTTAATTTCAACCAAAATGTCTTGCTCTGCCATAGAGTTAAGTAGCGCGTCCATGTTGTCGTCATAGGCGATATCGATGCCGTGGCCAATGCGGGTGGCGCCGGCCGTTTCTATGGCATCGCGAATGTGCCAGCCCAGATCCTCGGGTGGTACTAAACCCATCGTCAGTTCGCCGGCGTGCAAGGTGATTCCTGCCGGCTGGCTTGGGAACGCGGCGCTCAGTTCCGCCACGAACTGCATATGTTGGTGATAATCGCGTAGTGCGATGCGGTGATCTTCTGGGGCGACAAAGTTTAGTGCCACAACCCGCGGATCCGCTTGCATGAGCTTAACTGCGAGAAGCGTTTGGGCGTAGACCTGTATGGGGGCAAACGTGCGCAGCACTTGAGCCTGATAGCGTACCGTGACATCGCATCCTGTCGGCTGGGTGTCGGCGTCGGCGGTACAACCGAGCAGCTCTGACTGACGTTTTTCAATGGCATCAAAATGTTCGATCACTGTTTCGACGATGGTGTCGACTTTGGTGTGGTCTATGCGCTCGCCATATGGGGCGTCCAGATTGCCAGATTCTGCAGCCAGCTGAGTGACTTCCAACATGCCAAGGCTCAGCATTAGTTCCAAATACACCATGTTCTGGCGCCCGGCGCGTTGGCGTGCTTCTGCCACCATATCGCCGAAGCGCCCGGTCGCAGCTGAACGAAAGCGGTTGAACGTGGCAAAAAATTGGTCGTGGCCTGAGACCCCACGACGCTCGTAGTTGCGCGTAGACATGGCATCGATAACCGGCTCCAGTGGCTCTGTTGACGTATCAGCCATGAGCTGGCGGAGCGGCTTAGTACCTTCGCAGGGCGGTGGGGTGATGATGTAGGTGCTAAGGTCAATACACTTGCCGTCCGCACTGGCCCATTCCAAGTATGACTCCGCGTAGATAGCTCCGGAAAGATGGTTGTGCAAATCGCCGCCTTTCGGGAATTGCTGTAAAAACTGGCGCAGTTTTACCGGGTCTTGTTTGATCGACTCAAAATAGTTTGCAGCATGGTTAGCCAGCACCGGCCACGTTGAAATTGTTAGACACAGCAAGAGTAGGGTTTTCATGGCGGCAAATGGTTTGACGGCGCAGTTGGTGATTCTCATGCTACTCAGCACCCGCAACGAGTTATGTCGGTGCTGCCGCAATTACTCGGCGCTACCCGGCACCGAGACGGCATAGCGATCCCAATTCTCCAGCAGTTCATCGATAACGATGGAGCCGGTAATGTAAATGTTTTCTAACGACGCCTGTAAACCCGCATAGCCATCATTCTCTTTCAGCAGGTTTTCCGCAGCGCTCACGCCAGGGGGTTGCATGGTGTAATTGCTGCCACCGCGCAAGACCAAAAAGCGATCGACGTCGACTTTGTTGATCTTATCCAGGTAGTACAGGGCTTGGTACGTGCCAGTGTCCTCCATCGCGGAAGTAACGAAGTCTGTAGCGCCGTCTGACCAATAGCTGACCCAGCGGTTGGCCCAATCATTCATTAATTCGCCATGCCAAAACGTCATGGCGGCGATATGACCGCCGGTAAGTACGAATGGTGGTTTCTGGGCATTCGGATGCTCGGTATAGAGACTGCTAGTTTCTGCCAGCGTTTCTGGGTTCACCAGCGGTGCATCCTTGGTGAGTTCAAAGGCCCAATCTCGCAGTGCTGGATTTGCTTGGAACATTTCGCCGGTGGGTTCCGGGCGTGCCGGATCGTAAGGGAACTTTGTGTAGCGGGCGAAAAAGCCGGTATCCCAATCATCAGGCATTTCCCGCGCGTCTATCTCGTGGCCGAGATCGCCATCTACCAGATAGGAGGACCAGGCCACTGATCCAATTGATGCGTCTTCTGGATCAATGCCGGCAATACCCGCAACCATCCAGTAGGCCTGAGAGAGGTCAAAGCGCGGGTCTAGACCCAAAGCCATAGTTGCAGTTGCAGACTTCGCGGTGCCAATCCCCGTAACCATGCCAAGAATTTGAGATTCACTGTTGTAGTAAAGGTCATGATGGGACTGGGGGAAGGGGATACGTTGGTCCAAATTTCGGCGCTCCTTCCATAACTGAAACTCGCCCGCGGTATCGCCCTCATCAGCGCCAATTTCAAACATGGTCACCACCACTACTTTCACCGGTAGCGGTGCGGTCTCTGAGGGGGTTGTGCAGGCTGTCGCGCCTGTCAGCAACAGTAGCGCGGTGAAGACTTTTAGAAAAATTGATCCGGCCAGAGTTCTGTTAGCAATTGGCGAGGAAGAAATTAACTGGGGCATTGGGTTTCCTTAATTGGCGCGGCTTAATGACCTAACTGAGCCATCAGTTTGGTAATTTGCGCCAATATTTACCAGTCCTAAACGCCCCATAAATGGTCAAATTTAAAAAAAGTTTTAGATTCTTAGCCCATAGTCCTAGACCCGTGTTCCACGATGGTGCAGAGTTCGCTCCGGCGCACATTTATAGCTCGCCAGGAGGTAAAAAACTTACCTTTTGTGCCAGTTTTACGTGAGCGCAAACGGCACAGTAATTGCACCTTTTAAATACAAAAAAAGAGCAAGAAAAGTAGTAGGAAGGTAAAAGCAAACCGCAACGGGCACCCGGGAAGGGGGGCAATATAGGGCGATTGCTTTTTTGAACGGAGGGTGGAACCTCTGATCATCNATCTACAGTGCTAACGCATAACAATAAAAACACTAGTAACCATATCTAAACCCACTTAACTCAATACAAGGGGAAGGCATGTATTTTTCAAAGTCACGGTCGCTTTATGCATATGGCGTATCGATTGCTGCGGCGATTGCTGCCATGGCGCCAATCACTGCCGCGCAAGCGGAGACTGCCCAAGCAGATGAAGGCGTTATTGAAGAGGTCGTTGTAACCGGCGATCTGAACAGTTTGCCCGGCGAAAACGTGGAATCAATTTTTGGTTTCAATAAATCTATCTTAGAAACGCCGCGTAGCGTTTCAACGGTGAGCGAAGAACTCATGGACCGCATGAACATGCAGGACATCGATGAACTCATCACCGTCTCTCCAGGTTCCTTTACCCAGTCGTTCTTTGGCGTGGCTGGTGGTCTGGATGTTCGCGGCACTCCTGGCGAGACATATTTCCGCGGCATTCGTCGTTTGGACAATCCCGGCAACTACCCGACCCCCATTGGTGCGTCGGACCGCGTCGATATCGTCCGTGGGCCGGCCTCGCCAATTTACGGTCCGTCAAAGATCGGTGGTTATCTAAACTTNAATCCTAAGTCAGCGCGTATCGAAGAGACCGGCGCATACATTGCCGAAAACGTTGGGGCGATCGCCTACACCACCGGCAGTTGGAACAAGAGTGTGTTGACCGCTGAGGTCGGTGGCCCAGCTGAATTAGCCGGCAAGCCAATGGGTTTCTACTTGTACGGCGAGCTAGAAAACTCAGACAGCTATTACACTAACGCACCAGGTGTCGAGCAGTCGTTGTTGCAAGCGAGTTTCGATCTTGACCTGAATGATAGAGTGCAGCTGCAGTTTGGCGGTATGTATCACGACTATTCGGGGGCACAAAATGCTGGTTGGAACCGCATTACCCAAGAGTTGGTAGATAACGGCACCTACATCACTGGTTCGCCAACGCCATTAGATACAAATGGCGACGGTAAAATTTCCCATCAGGAATTTGATGTCACCGGCGACGGTTTTACTGACCTCAACCCATTCGCATTCTGGACCTTTGGCACAGGTGGCTTAACCGCAAATTCGCCACTGACCTATGCGGATATCAGCGGCTTCTTTGATGCCGATCTCATGGCTTTGACCAATGTTGGCACCACTAAGCTAGATCCTTCGGTTACGTTGATTGCTGCGGACGACCAATTGACCAACGAAGTGACCACCCTATATCTGGATGTGATTATCGATACGGATTCGGGTTGGGAATTGACCAATCAAATGTTCTACGAGTCCTATGAGAACCTCAACGAAAACGCCTACGGCTTTTCGCAATTCCACGAAACCTATGTATTCGAAGAGAAGTTGATCGTAGCTAAGTCGTTTACCTTCGACAGTCTCGTTGCGTCAGTCCAATTGTCGCCATCACTGCGTTATACCAATTTCGAGCATGGTGATGATTACACTAATGAATACTTCCATCGTCGCGATCTAACGGGGCCAAGTACGGCGCTGGATGCGCGATTGCTGGCTACGCGCATCGACGATGACTACACCGAATACTACATCGGTGAATACACTGACGTGGGTTTGGCGTTCTTAACGGACTTAGCTTGGGAGAATGGCTTGTCGGTGCTTCTGGGCGCCCGCTACGACACGATCGAAATGGAAAGCCGTCAGCCCGTTGATAAGTTGTTGTTGGCGAGCTCCAATAACTTCTGTACCGATGGCAGTTGTATTGACGTTGCTGCGGACAATGAAGTGTCGGGTACCTCTTGGACGGTCAGTGTGTCTTACGATGTGGCCGATTCCGGCATCATTCCCTACGTCACTATGTCAGAACAGGCCACAGTGATTGCTGGGCAGGGTGCTGAGTTGACCGTGAGCAACGTGGCGTCCGGAGGAGCCTTTGATTCTTCAGAGCTCACCGAATACGGTATCAAAGGTGAACTGCTAGAAGACGATCGGCTGTATTTCTCACTGTCTCGTTACGAGCAGGAGCGCACAGATTTCTCAGCACAATCGATCGTGACCAACCAGGCTGTTCGTACTAAGGGTACAGAGTTCGAGGTGCGCTGGGCCGTCAACGATGCGTTGTTTGTAGGGGCGACCTATACCAATGTAGAAGCCATCAACTTAAGCAGTGTTGCCGATGGCAATCGTTTCAGCTTCTACGGTGGTGACGATCTGCCATTAGTGCCACCGCACTTGGTGTTCGGCGGGCAGATTGGTGGCCCAGTGAACGTCGCTGCCAGTGGCGGCCGTCGTGCGGGGATGCCAGAAAATATCTTCTCAGCCTACGGTACATACCTGTTTGAAAATGGCCTGACGATCAGTGCCAGCGTCACCGATGTTGAATCGGCGCCCTCAGGTTTCTCCAATAGCATTATCCTGCCAGCGTACACGCTGCTGAATATGACCATTGGTTGGGAATCGGAATCTTGGAACGTGTCGCTAACGGGTAAGAACCTGACGGATGAGCGCTACTTCCGTTCTAACTTCCCCAACCTCTTTGGCAGCAATATCGTATTGCCAGAGTTGCCACGACACTTCTTAGCAAAGGTTCAGTACACCTTCTAAGCAGTCGTGCTTAAAGCGTTTAAAGGCGGCCCAAATGGGCCGCTTTTTTTTGCGTTATAAAAATACGAATTTAGCGGCGAATACCAGAGCGACTAATAGCACTGCAGCAGGCACTTCCTTGACCCGCCCTGCAAGCAGCTTGATGACGACGTAACTGATAAAGCCCACCCCGATGCCATTGGCCACAGAAAAGCTCAGCGGCATAACCAATGCAGTAATAATCGCGGGGGTCGACTCGGTTATGTCTGGCCAGTCAACGTCCACCAAACTTTGCGCCATAGAAGCGGATACAAACAATAGCGCGGCAGCAGCTGCGTAGCCGGGAATGCTCTGAGCCAACGGTGCAAGGACCAGACATAGCAGAAAGGCGATACCAATAACCACAGCACTGAGTCCGGTGCGGCCACCACTCTCAACGCCTGCTGCACTCTCAATAAACGACGTCGTTGAAGAGGTACCGAATAGGGCGCCCACAGCGGTGGCGCTGGAGTCAGCCACCAAGGCGCGCCCGAGACGCGGCAAGCGACCGGCTTCGTCCATCATCTTTCCTCGGGTGGCGACCCCGACAAGTGTTCCTGCAGTATCGAAGACATCCACCAGCAACAGGGTCAGCACAACACTGAGCATTGAAATATCTAATGCTGCGGCGATATCCAGCTGCATAAATACCGGTGCGGCGGAGGGTGGCGCGGAAGCTAATCCGATAAAGTCCGCTTGCCCTGTGATCCAGCCAATCACCGATACCAGCACCATGCCCAGTATCACGGCACTGCGATAGCCTGTTGCGGCCATTGCAGTAATGGCAAAAAAGCCCGCAAAAGCCATCAGCGGTCCAAAGGTGATGAGATTCCCCAAAGTCACGAAGGTCGCAGCATTGGCCTCGATGATGCCGGCGTTCTTCATAGCGATAAATGCGAGAAAGAAGCCAATGCCTGCAGCCATGCCGAGTTTCAAATTGCGCGGTATTGAGTTTATTAACCAGGCTCGAATAGGCAGCAGGCTGATCACAACAAATAAAATACCGGAGAGAAAAACTGCGCCGAGGGCTGTTTGCCAGGGGTGCCCTGAGCCGACCACCACAGCGTAAGTAAAGAATGCGTTCTGGCCCATGCCCGGAGCCAGACCTATGGGGTAATTGGCGAGCAAGCCCATGACCAAGGAGCCAAAGGCCGCCGCGCAGCAGGTGGCAACAAATACCGCGCCGAAGTCCATGCCCGCATCGGACAGAATCAAGGGGTTCACAACCGTGATGTAGGCCATGGCCAAAAAAGTAGTGAGGCCAGCCGTGACCTCGCGAGAGAAGTTGGTGCCGTTTGCCGACAAACCAAAGAACCGATCAACAGAACTGAGCATAAAGAGCCTTAGCGCTAGAGATCTGCACATGATGAAACAAGGCAGAAAATCCGGGTTAATAAAAACAGCAACAGTCGGTCAGCAGAGCGGGAACATTGCTCCTACTTGCCTGACCGTGTGTCATTGTGCGGTAGAACAGCAGCAAGCAACAGGGTTGGATGATAAGACAATATTTGGGCGCAAGACGAGGCGAACACTGTCGGTATTGCTGACCCCGGGGAGTTAATTATCAGTCGCTGCTCGCGAGTTCTTCTTCCCGGCGTTGCTGCAACCATTGTTGATCAATGGGCAGGCGTGAACTTACTTTGTCCCCCGGTGCCACAACCCGCCAAAACGGCGTGATGTCATTGATCGCGGCCCCTGCCTCAAGTTGCTCTAGTGCAGCTTCGGCAACTACCCGCAAAAAGATCGCGGTGGATACCGGGCAGGTGGCGTCGCAATCGTTTTCTATGGCCAAATCTGCACGCAGTTCTGGCATCGAAATAAAGCGGCCAACTGGTAACTGGTTCACGAAGTCGTCGACGATTTTCGGTGTTGCGACGAACATGGAACTGCCGGCGCGGATACCGGCAAAGTCGGATTGTAAAATNACCCGTTTCGATGCCTTAGCTCGATGCAGTCGTTGGGTTGCGGTCTGGGCCATGGGCTGTCCTTTATACTCTGTCGGCGCGTTGGTTACGGNTGCNCGACGGTCTTTTTTTAGAACGATGACCGAAAACACCACAGGCAGCAACATCANACAAATCGATGTAACCGATCAAATTTGCACGCCGGCCGTGCAATATATCCGCGCGCAATAGGTTGCGGTTTTATGCGCGCTTTGGGAGTTGCGCAGAGATCGCTGTAACAGCGATTAAGAATAGGCTCGATACCGCAAGACAAGCACTTATCCCATAAGCTTGGTAAACCCAACCAGAACAAATGGTACCCAGCAAACGCCCCGCTGCGTTGGCCATATAGTAGAAACCCACATCCAACGAGATACCGTCAGCGTCTGCATAAGAGACAATCAAGAATGAGTGTACGGCAGAATTCATTGCGAAGATTAGGCCGAAAAGGATAAGGCCAATCACCAATGCCGCAGTCGCCGCCGATTGCATATTCAGAGCGAACGCCAGCATTGCTGGCACAGCGGTGAGTCCCAAACTCCAGAAGAGTGCTGTGCGCCCATCAGGCGGATGATCGTTGGAGATTCCGGTGATATTCGGAGCGAGTGCTTGTATTAGCCCGTAGCCGATGATCCATGCAGCCAGAAAGGTGCCGACAGAAATACTAGACCACCCCAGTTCAAGCTGAAGAAATACGGGTAGGGCAACTACAAACCACACATCTCTGGAGCCGAATAAAAACAGCCTTGCTGCCGACAGCTTGTTGATTTGGGGACTCTTCGACCACAGGTTGGAAAACTTTGGTTTAAATGAAGCCTTACCCATTTCTCGATCTAAGAATACAAGAGTGGCGGCCGCGATAACGCTTAGGCCGACTGCCATTCCAGCAATAGAAGTGCTAAAACCAAAGGCGCTTAGTGAAGCGCCGCCGGCAAAAAAACCAAGTCCCTTCAGAGCGTTCTTCGAGCCGGTGAGCCAAGCTACCCAGCGATATAGCCGGCCCTCGCTGTTGCCCACCAGTAATTTCACGCTGCTCTTGGCGCTCATTTTATTCAGATCCTTGGCGATCCCCGACAAAGCTTGGGCCGCCATTACATAGGCGATAGTAAGCATGCTCGGGTCGACCAATAGCATGGCAAGAGCAACCACCTGCAGCCACAATCCACCGATCAGCGTCGCGGCGAGCCCCGTTCTGGCAGCAATCCATCCGCCAAAGAGGTTAGTCACCACCCCAAATATTTCGTAAAACAAAAACAGTAGGGCTATGTCGAGTGGGCTGTACCCCAGTTCATGAAAGTACAGCACAACAAGCATTCGTAAGGCCCCGTCGGTAAGCGTAAACGCCCAATAACTGCCGGTAATGAGGGCGTATTGGCGCATGGTCTATATAGAGTTGGCGATTTTTGTCACCAGTTCCATCATGCGCTGTACATAACCGGTTTCATTGTCGTACCAGATCAGCAACTTGACCTGTGTGCCGTCGATAACCTGGGTTGATTGAGCGTCGACAATCCCCGAACGGCTATCACCTCGGTAATCGACAGACACTAGAGGGCGATCTTCAACGCCCAAGATGCCGTGCAAATGGCCCTGACACGCATTTTTTAATACCTCATTGACCGCGTCGGCTGTAGTGCTGCGCTCTAGTTCAAATACGCAGTCGGCCAGAGAGGCATTGGCTAAGGGTACGCGCACGGCAATACCGTTGAGTTTGCCGTATAGCTCGGGAAAGATTTCGGTGATGGCGGTTGCTGAACCTGTAGTGGTAGGAATCAGTGACAACCCGCTCGCACGGGCACGACGTAAATCCGGATGAAAGTCATCCAACACGCTTTGTGTGTTCGTGATGTCATGAATTGTTGTAATCGCCCCGTGCTTTATTTTGAAGTGCTCGTGGATGACGCCAATAACAGGTGCTATGCAGTTCGTGGTGCAGGATGCCGCACTGACAATATGGTCTTGCTCAGAGTCATAGAGATGGTCATTAACGCCAACGACGATATTGCGCACAGCCTTTTTAATCGGTGCCGAAACCACTACCTTCGACACACCTTGTTGCAAATACGTTTGTAGGGCGTCGTTGGTTTTGAATTTACCTGTGCAATCAACCACTACATCGACGCCGAGTTGTTGCCAAGGGGTTTCCTCTATGGAGGTATTTGATGAATAGGATATGTGCTGCCCATCCACTAACAAGGCATCCGCAACGGCTTCTACAGCGACATCCCAGCGGCCGTGTACCGAGTCAAATTTCAGGAGATGGGCTGCGGTGGCGGCGTCACCGGCGACCTCGTTGATATGAATCATCTGCAAGTCAGGTATAGCGTGGGCCGCGCGGGTCGCCAGACGCCCAATTCTTCCGAAACCATTAATTGCTATGCGTTTACTCAAAGTTTGTCTCTTCTCTGCAATTCTGCTGTGACTGGAATATTTGGCTTTCAATATGACAGTAATTTTACACTACGATCTGGCCATTAAAGGCGTTCTCCGGGATAGCCTTGCATCGACCATTAGCACACTCAATGAGAACAGACTATGCAGGATTGGCAGCAGGGAGATATTTCTTCCAACGGTATCCGGATTCATTACTACCGAACAGGTGGGGTTGATAAACCGCCCTTGATCTTGGCACACGGTTTTACGGATAACGGTTTGTGCTGGACTCGCACGGCCGAGGCACTGATGTCAGAGTTTGATGTGGTCATGGTAGACGCCAGAAACCATGGCCTTTCCGGNGCCGGANCGGCAGATGTTGGATCCCTTGCGGCAGATTTGGCAGCGCTTGTNGCGCAGTTAGAACTAGGAGTGGTCAGCGCCCTTGGGCATTCTGTCGGTGCCAGCGTGGTGGCGACATTTGCTGCTAATTATCCAGACTTGGTTGCCCGCCTTGTTTTGGAAGATCCGCCTTGGCGTCGGCCAAGTGNTGTTGCAGACGCCAAACCTAACAACCCAAAAGNGGNAAAAGCCCAATCGCCCCGGGACACGGCNTTCCGAGAACTGGTGGCAACCATGGCNCAATTTAGCGACGCTGAAATGCTGCAACATGGGCGTAGNCAGCACCCNNGCTGGCCTGAGGCAGAATATATTCCTTGGGGGCAAAGTAATCGTCAGGTATCCGCAGATGCTATGGCGCTATTGGAATTGGGCGACTGGCCGGCGGTTGCCAAGGGCGTGTTATGCCCGAGTTT
>NZEI01000064.1 GCA_002690405.1 Gammaproteobacteria bacterium | reverse complement strand
CGCCTACTGCTCCCATCATAATCCTGTGTTGAGTGCTTGAGGCCTGCCGAGCCGACCAGTCGTCGTTGAGGCCCTTGTTTATGTCGGCGAAGGGTGACATGCAGAATTAGCGCTCCGTAGTATCCGCCAGCATAGTGACCATTACACTTCCGGCTCCGCCTGCTCGGCCATTAAAAGAATTGCTGCAATCGATTTTTAATGGGCGCAGTTCGCAGCGTACTGCTTGCAAGGGGTGTATGCGTGTTCGCCACATCGCGGATCCGCTTAAAGGCAGTTAGCGGTACTTGGTGAGGTTTTTCTCGAGAAGCGCAAAAAGATCTTCTACCGAGGAACTGCCTTTGATCTCTCCTTTGGCATCGAATTGCCACAGCATGCCATCGAGGTCGGGATTGGCGAAATAGACGATGCCGTGGCGCACCGGGTTCGTAGGTTTCTGGCTCAGGACTTGGTGTTCTACAGCACCCACGGTGCGGTCAGAGTGCAGAGTAATGAAGTTCAACGCTTCGCCAAAGTGGATCGCCAGATGACCTGGGAGAACGGGGACATCCTCGAACGTGCCATTAACTTTGATCTGCAGCCCCGGGGCGGTGATATCGAGGATCGTTATAAAGCCATAGTCTGTGTGGGGCCGCAGCCCCTGATCTGGATTACGGGTGTCATAGTGGACGAAATTCAGAAATGCTGTGCCCGCACCCGCTGAGTACCCGCCTGAGGCACGGTCCCAAACCGTCTCGGGAATGCCCGATTGGCGAAACACCTCGCGCAGGATGGTGATGCCAATTTGGTCAAGCTGGCGCCCAAACTCAGCGATTGCTGCGGGATAGTGCTGGTCCCAGTGATGGCGGCGCAGTGCGAGCTTGGTTTGCTGGTTGTTCTCAAGGGCGATGAATCCCTCTAGTTCGCCATACTTGGGAATTTGACGGTAGGGACTATCTGGCGCGATCAGTTTGCCGCCGAATCGGCGCGCGCCGTCGAGATCCAGATTGTCAGGGATCTTGAGATAGAAGATGCCGAGATCCCAAGCGCGATCGAGATCCTTTGGGGAGGGAAAAACCAAGCGGCTCTCGTTCGAGATAGAGGCGATCGGGAATCTTTGTTCCTGTGAAGTTGCTTGGTGACTCCATGTCATCAAAAAACTCTCCTAAGTAAACACGTCGGCGCACTTCGGTCGCGACGCAGGTGCTAGCTTACCATCCAGGATTTACAGCGTTTGAAAATTGAGGAATCCGATGATTCGATGTGTGAAGCGCCGTAGCAGCAACTGTTCTGGGTAATCCGCCCGTCTTAGCAAACAAAAACCCCGCTATACGCGGGGCTTTAAACAATTAAGGTACTGATAGGGCGCGGCGCAGTATTAGTTTTTACCACAGCATTTCTTATATTTGCGGCCATTACCGCATGGGCANGGATCGTTGCGCCCAACCTTTGGGGCCTCTCGAAGATACGGCACCTGCGGTGGACAACAGGAAGTATCATCACAGCAAGCATCTTGTTGCTGAATAGCCTTTGGCGTTGGAGCTTTCTCGTTCACGACTACTAACCCTTATGAAGCGTGGCCTAATNNTAGCANAAATTGGCTTTTCTCTTAGTGTACTAATTTGCTGGTGGTGTGAGCTTAGATCTTACCTTCGGNGAATATACTGCTCGCTCAAATTGCGNAAGCNTAGCGATCGTTGCAGCGTCATAAAATGGCAGNATTTTTGTGCCAAAGATGCCAAGGTTCGNTGGTAAGGCGCTGAACAAGTGCAACGCACAGCTAACATCNGCCGCNTGGTTATTCTCCCACAGTAAAATGATCTGCGATTTTTTATAAGTTAAAAGAAGATACTTCGGCTAATTGCGCGCTGTCTACTTGCCTCTGCTGCGCTGATTGGCTCGATGGCGCTGCTCAGTTTGCCAAGTCAGATCCAGTTTTGTTTACTGAANTNTTCTGTTAGGTGATCAATGAAGAGGCGAGTTTTTACCGACAAGTTACGTTGGCTTGGATAGACCGCATAGATGCCAAAATCGAGNTCCGANACTGTCGTTTCATAATCCGACANNACGCGCTGCAACGCGCCGCTCTGNAGATGTTCCATAACCGACCAANCTGGCAATAATGCGACTCCCATGCCGGACAAGGTGGCTACACGTAAGGCCTCACCGTTATTGGTCTGAAAATTACCGGATACCTTTAGATCAGTAGAACTGCCGTGTTGGTCACGAAATTGCCAGAGTGCTGCTGGGGCGCCGAACTCAAAACGATAAGTAAGGCAGTTATGATCCGTTAGTGCTGCCGGTGTAGTTGGTCGACCATGCTGTGCCCAATATTTGGGGCTGGCACAGACTACGCGCGGACTGGATGCAAGATGGTGACTTGTCAGTGCTGAGTCTGTGGCATCGCCTGTGCGAATGGCCAGATCGATACCATGCTCGGACAGATCCAGGTCGATATCGGTGAGCCACAGATCAATTTTGAGGTCGGGGTAGTGCTCCAAGAATTGCGGAATCAGTGGTGCCACATGTTGTGAGCCAAGAGATGTGCGCGATTGAATACGCAGGTTACCCCGAGGCCGCACTGCCAGCTGATTCACCGTATCGCGTAAATCATCGAGATCCTGCAGTAGACGCTCTGCGCGTTCCAAATACACCTTTCCAGCCTCGGTNAGGGAGAGCTTTCTGGTGGTCCGATGCAGCAACTTGACGCCCAGATCGTCCTCTAAAGCGGTCATCTGCCGNGATACGCTGGCGGGAGAAAGGCCGGACTGCCTACTTCCAGCCGATAAGCTGCCTGTCTGTACGACCTGCAGGAACAATCTCATGGTCTTGATGTTTTCCATCATTCTTCCGAAATTTGCAAAAGTGANCTTCAATAACTGGGTATTATCGACATTGATTGAATGTAATACAATCTTGTGAAAACCGAGCAATGAGGGCTGTATCGGCCCCATCTGCTTGCAGTGGGGGAACATGTCAGAAGCAACAGAATTTCGTGCCGATACGCGGGCTTGGCTGCAAGAAAATTGTCCAGCAGGGGCCCGTGGTGCAGGCGTTGTGCCCTGGGGTAGCCGTAAAGTCGAACTGCCGAAGGATAGTCGGGTATGGCTGGAAAATATGGCGACCAAGGGTTGGACGGTACCTACTTGGCCTAAGGCTTACGGTGGAGCTGGGCTTGATCCCGCGCAATATTTGATTCTGTTAGAAGAATTGCGCCGTATTAATGCGCGCTCGCCCTTGGTGGGCCGCGGGGTCAANTACATTGGTCCGACCATTTTGGAATTTGGCACNGATGAGCAAAAAGAACGCTGGCTACCGGGGATGGCGCGCGGCGATGGCGGTTGGTGTATGGGTTATTCCGAGCCGGGAGCAGGTTCTGATTTAGCCAGTCTTGGCACTAAAGCTGTGCGCGAGGGCGATCAGTACATTATCAACGGCCGCAAAATTTGGACATCCGACGCGGTGCACGGCGACTACATCTTTGCNTTAGTACGTACAGACGATACTGCACCAAAGCACGACGGCATCAGTCTTATTCTTATCAANATGGATCAACCCGGTGTGCAGGTGCGGCCGATCCGCTTGATCAGTGGCAACAGCCCGTTTTGTGAAACGTTGTTTGACGACGCGATGGCTAGTGTGACCGATATTATCGGGCCGTTGAATGAAGGTTGGACTGTGGGCAAGCGGCTCCTACAGTACGAGCGCTCTACTCATGCTGGAATAAATATTTCCGGTACTCAGGGGCGGGTNGATGAAGTGCCGCTGCCAGANATTTTTCGGGATCTGTTGCCTNCNGACGATGTCTCAGGGCGCATCTTGGACAATGATCAACGCGCGGCGTTGTTGGCATGGCAGCTACGACAGCGGGCCTTTGAGCTGACTCAACGACGTGCTATCGAAGAAGCCCAGGCGCGGGCGCCTGGCTTTACATCATCAGCCGTAAAGCTAACCGGAACCTTATCCAAGCAAGCCCGTGACGAGTTGCACTTGTCAGCACTGGGCTTCAACGGCCTCTATTGGGAAAATGCAGAGGCGCCAAAGGCAGCGCTTAAACATACGCGCACATGGCTNCACCAAAAGTCATTAACGATCGCTGGAGGAACGGCTGAGGTGCAGCGCAATATTATTGCCAAGCGGGTTCTGGGCTTACCCGATTAGCGNTGCCNGCANGCAGTATCGGAATATTTAAATTAACGAGAGATCACCATGGCAGAACAAATCAGTGCGNTAGCAGACATCACAAACATTGATGCTGACCTNGATTATCAGGCGGTCGTTATTGGCGCCGGCGTATCGGGCATCTATCAGATCAAGCGCCTGGCGGATCTTGGGGTNCGCGCAACAGTAATTGACGCCAACGCTGATCTTGGTGGTACCTGGTATAACAATCGATATCCGGGTGCGCGTTTCGATTCCGAGAGCTACACCTACAGCTATTCGTTTTCCCAAGAAGTTTTGGACGAATGGCACTGGACTGAGATGTTTTCTCCGCAGCCGGAAACTCTGCAGTATCTGAACTATGTAACGGATAAGTTCGACCTGCGTAAATACATGCAGTTCGGTCGCCGAGTTGAGTCTATGGTATTCGACGACAGCGGCAGCTTTTGGACAATTCACCTTGAGGACGGTGGCCAAATCACGACGCGATTTGTGGTCACCGGCGTCGGCGTGTTGTCGACACCAACCCTGCCGAAGCTAGAGGGCAGGGATAGTTTTAAGGGGTTGTCTTTTCATGCCGCCGATTGGCCGCATGAGCCGCTTGATCTGACCGGAAAACGCGTAGCTGTTGTTGGCACCGGCGCAACCGCCATACAACTGATCCCCGAAGTCGCCAAAGTTGCTGAGCAACTGACTGTCTTCCAGCGTCGTGCCAATTGGGCCGCGCCGTTGAATAATGCACCGATCTCCGAAGCGGAGATGGCAGAGATCCGCGACCGCTACGATGAAATTTTTGCCACCTGCGCGCGCACGCCGGGTGGATTTGAGCACGAACCTGATCGCCGGGGTTTTTATGATGTGAGTCCAGAAAAACGGCGTGAATTATGGGACCGGCTCTACGACGGCCCAGGTTTTGGCATCTGGCTACAGAATTTTATGGAGATATTTGTCGACGAAGCGGCTAATGCAGAGTTCTCTAGCTACATTGCCGAGCGTATTCGGCAACGAGTGAACGACCCCGTTGTTGCCGAGCAGCTTATTCCCAAGGACCATGGTTTTGGCATACAGCGGGTGCCCATGGAAACAGGCTATTTTGAGACCTATAACCGCGACAACGTCAAATTGGTAGATGGCGCTCAGACACCGATTGTTCGTGTCACACCCACAGGAATAGAAACCAGTACGGATGCCTTTGAATTTGATGTCATCGTTTATGCGACTGGCTTTGATGCGTTCACCGGCGCCTTTGATCAGATCGACATTCAGGGTGCGAACGGTAGCCGTCTTCGAGATAAATGGGCAGCAGGCCCCATCACCTATCTTGGCGCAACGGTTAGCGGGTTCCCGAACTTTCTTATGTTAGTTGGGCCGCAGACAGCGGCATCGAATTTCCCTCGTGGCGCCGAATTGAGCGTCAATTGGGTAACTCCTTTGCTTGAGTACATGTGGGCAAATGGTCATCAGCGTTTCGATGTCGACACACAAGCTGAGGCCGAGTGGCACCAACACGTTATAGATATGTATCAGGGCATGTTACTGCGCAACGCGAGGAGTTGGTTTACCGGTTACAACTCGAATCTAGAGGGGCACGAGTACGGCAACATGCGCTACAACATTTATAACGGTGGCGGGCCAAAGTATTCAGAGACCTTGTGGGATGTGGCAGGCGATGATTACAGGGGTATGCATTTCCGCTAATTACAGGTCATGCTCTCGGAGGGGGACGGCCAGCAGGCTGGATAGCGTTGCGGCATGCGGCTTGACCAGCGGCAGCCAACGTTATAACTCTGTACAACGAGCAAAGTGGGGGAAGTAAGGATGCGGTTAGCAGATAAAGTTGCAATTGTTACTGGTGGCGCCAGTGGCATGGGGCTGGAAACAGTTATGCGGTTTGCGGCAGAGGGCGCAAAGGTCGTCATCGCCGATTTTAATGAGGAAACCGGTGCTGCAGCAGTGCACGCGGGCACAGCACAGGGCTTCGATGTTTCGTTTATCAAGACCGATGTTGCCAGTGAGGCAGATGTTGAAGCGATGTGCGAACACGCCTTGGCCAGCTATGGCCGCTTAGACATTCTGTTTAATAATGCGGGCGTTGGTGGTGCCATTGGTCCGTTAACTGAGACCTCTGTTGAAGACTGGGACTACACCTTNGATGTNCTGGCAAAGGGTGTNTTTCTTGGGATAAAGCACGGCGCCCTGATCATGCGCAAGCAGGGTGATGGCGGCTCAATCATCAACACAGCATCCATTGCTGGCCTTAGTGGCGATGCTGGTCCCTTGGTGTANTCGGCGGCCAAAGCGGCGGTTATTAACCTTTCTAAAGCATCGGCGGTGGAGTTGGCAGAGGATCGCATTCGGGTAAATGCGATTTGTCCTGGATACATTGCCACACCGCTAACCCACACTGGCGATCCGGAGCCGATTCAGCGCGCCTTTGCCAAGAGCCAACCCTGGCCAGACTTCGGTCGCGGAGAGCANATCGCGGGTACAGCGCTATTTTTGGCCTCAGATGACTCCGAGTTTGTCACTGGCGAGGCCATCGTCGTTGACGGTGGTGCCACAGCCGAGGGCCCCGGTCGNTCGCGCAGGTTNCCGAAAATGTCGGCTAAGAATTCTCGCTATGCCGGTGTCACCAAAGGCACAACGGGTGCGGCAAACGATCTGCGTAAACTCGACCCCACAGCAACACCCAACGATTAGGGATAAGGAACTCCGAAAAATGAGCTTGGACAACAAAGTCATATTGGTCACTGGCGGCGCTAGCGGTATTGGTCAGGCGACAGTGCACCGACTGGCTCGGGATGGTGCCCACGTCATTGTGGCGGACGTGCAAATGGATCTTGCGACNTCTGTTGTCGCTGAGGTTAAGAACGCTGGGGGCAGTGCTGAAGTCTGTGAGCTGGATGTGGCTGCGGAGGGCGCGGCGGCAGCTGCCGTCAGTTCAATNGTCAGTACTCATGGGCGCTTAGATGGTGCTTTCAACAACGCCGGAATCGTCGGGCCGACCACTAAACTGCTCGAGATAGAGCCCGCAGAATGGGCACGAGTAATGTCAGTCAATCTGACCGGTGTTTTCAGTTGCGTACAAGCCGAGATTGCCCAGATGGTTCAGCAGGAGTCTGGTGGCAGCATTGTTAATGCCTCATCAATTTGCGGCTTGGTCGCCTTGCCCCAAGCGACCGCGTACAACGCGGCAAAGCATGGTGTTATAGGCCTGACCAAATCAGCAGCGCTTGAGTACGGACCCGACAACATTCGTGTCAATGCAGTTTGTCCGGGGTTTATTGATACACCCATGCTTGCCCAAGGTGCAGGAGCCGTTCCCGAAGTGCTTGCAGGTGTGGTTGCTACGCTACCCATACGCCGGGTGGCCGATGCCAGTGAGGTTGCGGATGTGGTCGCTTGGCTATTGTCGCCACAATCGAGTTATGTGACTGGCCTAGCCATGCCGATCGACGGTGGCTGGGTGGTTCAGTAGACGGGCTGCTCGCTAAGTACACAACCACCATTACCGAATAAGGAGAATTCCATGGCNGCTAATACAGGGCACGCTGCGCCTGACGACCATTGGTTGGCGACTTTAANTGAAGAGGTACTNGAGCCNGAGTTGCCCATTATCGATCCCCATCATCACCTATGGGTGCGAAATGGCTACACCTATTTAATGCCCGAACTTGCCGATGATCTAGCCAGTGGNCACAACATAGTGGCCACCGTATATGCCGAGTGCCACTCCATGTATCGACTCCATGGCGCCGAGGAATACCGNTCACTAGGNGAAACCGAATTCGTGCGNGGNCAGGCGGCAATGAGTGCNAGTGGCGACTTCGGCAATACACGAGCCTGCGATGTGATGTTCGGAAATATTGACCTTACCCTAGGAGCAGCTGTGGAGCCGCTGCTACAACAACACATTGAGGCATCTGGTGGCCGCTTCCGTGGCGTGCGAATTTCCAGCGGTTGGCATGAGGACGAGCGAATTAACAATGTCGCTGAGCAAGCCAGCATCTTGTTAGATCCGCGGGTGCATGAAGCTATTGCGGTAATCAATCGCATGGGTTTGTCGTTAGATTGTTGGCTGTACCACACCCAATTGGATGAATTTGCCCAGTTAATTGATGCGCATCCGGGGTTGGTCAGCATTCTTAACCACGTAGGATCACCTATTTTGGGTGGGCCATACCGCGGCAAAACCGATGAAGTCTATACACAGTGGCAAGCTGGTATTAGGCGGGTTAGCGAACGCGATAATGTTTACGTCAAACTCGGCGCCATGCCCATCCGCATGCCCAGCTACGACGGCGACCGCACTTTACCGCCGGGTTCTGAGGAGGTTGCAGCGGCTTGGCGACAGTGGATGGAACCCTGCATAGACGCCTTCGGCGCAGAGCGATCCATGTACGAGTCGAACTTCCCGGTGCAAAAACGCTGGTGCAGTTATCAGGTGTGCTGGAATGCATTTAAGCGGATTTCAGCCGGCGCTTCGGCGTCCGAGAAAGCCGATCTGTTCGCTGGTGCTGCAGCCCGAGCCTATCGCATAGAGGGCGTTCTTTAGCGCGCGTTCCATCTTTGTAACCAGCGCATAAGCTGGTTTTGCTGCGAATGCGCAAAAGCCCGCAGCAGCATCGCTTTAATTCTGATGATGCCGCTACCCGAATACCCCGAAAGTTTCACCAACGTGGCACCTAAACCATTGCCGTGCCCGGCTAAAAATTCCACTTGCGCATCAAATAATGATATACATTAGTTTATTCTGGGATGATCGGCCCGAAACTAAGTAAAGAAGAAGTCATGGAAGTTATAAACAGAGTGGTACCGAGTGAAGAGCAAATTAAGGGCTTTCTGGAGCCGGGTCGTGAGGGGCCGATCTATATGCTGAATTTGCTGAAGTTCAAAGAAAAAGCTGAGTACGCTGATGGTCGCGAGACAGACCTGACTGGCGCTGAAGCCTATGGCATTTATGCAGAAGAAGTCGTTGGGCATCTGGCTAAGGTCGGTGGCGAGCCAGTATTTTCGGCGGACGTAGAGCGCCTTATGTTAGGTGAGGTGGAAGAGCTTTGGGATATGACCGCGATTGCCATGTATCCGTCCCGGCAAGCAATGCTGGAGATGATCGGTACGCCAGACTATCAGGCCTCTGCTGTGCATAGAGCAGCTGGGCTGGCGGGCCAGCTCAACATCGAGTTGGTGGCACCCACGGGTGCTTGGTTTGGCCAACAGGCCTAGGGTTGTCGGACCTGTTCGCTGCTAACCTGCGAGCGGGCGCCAGAGCATAGCTATTCTCAGGGGAGACGAGAATGAAGTGGATAATACGGATTGGGCTGGTCTTAGTTGTAGCAATTGCCGGTGGCTGGATTTTCCGCGCCGAGATTGCCTTATTCGGCATTAACCAGATGATGGCTGCTCAGGCGGAAATTGGTCCTACTCAAGAGATAAACTGGTCGACTGGCACCGATGCCGAAGGCCGCAGCCCCGAGGACCGTCCGCCGAACATTGTGCTGATTCTGGCCGACGACCTGGGTTGGAATGATTTGTCCATGAATGGCCCTAATCCCACGACCCAAACCCCAAATATTGATGCGTTGGCAGCAGAGGGGCTGACTTTTTCCCAAGGCTATGCCGCGAATGGCACTTGTGCTCCGTCCCGCGCCGCCCTTATGAGCGGTCGCTATGGCACCCGATTTGGTTTTGAATTTACCCCGACACCTGCAGGCATGATGCCTATCGTGGGTTTGGTCAGTAATACCATGGACCGGCCGCTGCAGCCGCCAATATTGAGCAATACCGAGGAAGGCAGCCTAAGTTTTGACGAAATGGGCATGCCGCCTTCAGAGATTACTCTTGCCGAACTGCTCGCTGATCAGGGTTATCACACGGTACATATTGGCAAGTGGCACTTAGGTCAGGTTAACGGTATGGCCGCCCATGATCAGGGCTTTGCGGAAAGTCTGTTGATGGCCAGTGGTTTGTACGGCCGACGCGACGACGCCGAGGTGATTCAAGCTCGCCAAGATTTTGACCCCATCGACCGCTTCCTCTGGGCGGCACTAAACTTTGCGGCCAGCTTTAACGGTGGGCCGCTATTTGAGCCGCCAAAGTACCTAACGGATTACTACACTGATCAAGCGGTGAAGGTCATCGAGGCCAATAAAGATCGGCCGTTTTTTCTCTACTTGGCACATTGGGCCCCTCACACACCATTGCAGGCGAGTAAGGAAGATTATGCAGCGCTATCGCATATTGAACTTCATCGTGAGCGCGTTTATGCCGCCAT
Organism: Gammaproteobacteria bacterium; assembly: GCA_002690405.1. Lineage (GTDB taxonomy): Bacteria > Pseudomonadota > Gammaproteobacteria > Pseudomonadales > Azotimanducaceae > UBA4421. The sequence goes on along the minus strand of NZEI01000064.1, from coordinate 1,843 downwards.
GATCCGCTCTTTGGATCGTGGCGTGGGTCGGGTGATGCAAGCATTAAAGGCTAATGGCTTAGATGAAAATACCCTAGTGATGTTTACCTCAGACAATGGCGGTGCCGGTTACATTGGGCTGCCGGATGTGAATGAACCCTATCGAGGATGGAAAATCACGCTCTTTGAAGGGGGCATTCGGGTGCCGTTCCTGGCCCGCTGGCCGGCGCGCTTGCCTGCCGGAGAAACATTTGATGCGCCCGTGCATCACTTCGATATGTATGCCACCGCCGCGGCAGCGGCGGGTGCTGACCTACCCACTGATCGGGTTATGGACGGTGTTGATCTGACGGCATATGTCACCGGTATTGATACCACCCAAGCACCACATGAGTACTTATTCTTTCGCAGTGGTGCCGCCCAAGCGGTTCGCGACGAGCGCTGGAAGCTCATGGTCAGCGCGCCAGAGGGACAGCCACGCAAAGAATGGTTATTTGACCTCACCGCTGAAGGCGAGTGGCGAGACCTGTTAGCAGAACAGCCGGATGTCGCCGTGCGCTTACGGCAGGCTTTGGAAGGACATAACGCTGAACAACAGCCGTCGCGCTGGCCGTGGGTGAGTACCACTGCTTACAACGTTGACCGCGACCTGTCTCAGGAAGACGAGCCCGATGATGAATTTGCTTATTGGAGCAACTAATCGGGGGCGGGGACTGAGTTAATTTTTCGCCATGCCGGTTATAGCCGCGCATTCCATATGTCGAAATCACTCGCCATCAGGCATTACTTTGCTGTAACTCATAAAGTTAAAAATAATTAACTTGATGTAAAAAATATATTACATATAATGCCGCCCAATCAGACAAGAAAAGCAGGTGGTCTAATGGTGGTGCGTAACGATAAGTTGCGATGGGCAGGTGGCTCGTTGGTATTGGTGAATTTGGCGATGTTCCTTGTTTGGGGATGGGCTACGTTGTTTCTGCTCGGCCTTGTATTCGGTTGCGTTTTGTTTGCTGCAGGATGGTGGGCTGATGAAGTTGATTTAACCAACGAACTGCCGCTACTGGTGTCGCTACTCGGTGTGGTCATTATGTTTGGCAGTTATTTCTTCTATGTTTTTGCCAATCTTGAAGACCTCACCGGCGGCTTTCAGCGTTTTCTGGGTGCGGTGATTTTGTTAGTAATCGTTGAAATTACCCTACATTCCTTAATAGCTGCCAAGCGTGCGGATGGTCACACTGATGAGCGGGATAGAGCGATTCAACGCGCCGCAAGTCGATGGGGTTATGGTGTTATGGCTGTTGGGGTCTGGCTGGTAATTGGCCAGTTGGTGTTGGGTATGATTTTCGAGCAGGCATGGATAAACAGTTACTTCAGTAGCTACCTCCTTGCTAACGTATTGTTTCTGGTGTTCGTTGTTAGTGAATTGGTGAGTATCGCAGCGCGACTGTTGTACTACCGCAGAGGTTTTAACATTGCCTAGTATTACGAATCACGTGCGGCGTTTGCGTTTCGACGCCAATGAGATGTCGCAACAAGCCTTGGCTGACGCGGTGGGTGTTACTCGACAAACCATCATCGCAATCGAAAAAAACAAGTATTCACCGTCTCTTGAGGTCGCCTTTAAAATTGCTCAGGTGTTTGGGTGCTCGATAGAAGAGGTCTTCTCCTACCAATAGCGGTGGTTTAGGCGCACTTGCACACTGCGCTGACTGGTTCTTCGCTAGTCAGGCAGTGCGTAGGCAATCACATATCCGCCGTCATTATTGACCGGGTCGGATGCTTGGTCGCCGTCGCTATGGTCAACGCCTACGCTTACTGACGCGGCGCCGGGCACGGTCAATAAAACATACTGCTTGCCAGT
>NZEI01000063.1 GCA_002690405.1 Gammaproteobacteria bacterium | reverse complement strand
AGGCAGCAGGGCGGTCGTTACGCATGACAGCAGGGGACATCATTATTCTGACCGGGGTCAGCGGTGTGGGAAAATCCACATTGGCAGCGCGGCTTGCTGCAGATCTCAAAGCCCCCTTTATCGATGGGGATGACCATCATCTACCCGCAAGCATCGCCAAAATGGCTCAGGGCATCGCGCTTGGTGATGCTGACAGATGGCCCTGGCTGGAAGCGGTGGCCGCTGCAGCCAATGCGGCGGCGGCTGGGGGCGGGGTTGTGATTGCCTGCTCGGCGTTAAAGCGTATCTATCGCGATCATCTTGCAGAAGGCTGCCTGACGCCCCCCATTTTCATTCATCTGCATGCGCCCCGCCATGTGGTTGCCGGCCGGTTGGCCACGCGGGCGCACCATTTCTTTGATGCGTCGCTGCTGGACAGCCAGATGGATATTCTTGAAATGCCCGGTCATGACGAGATATATCGCCTGATCGATGCCAGCGGCGATATCGACAGCGTCTATAGGGCTATCCGCACAGCGTTGTCATGACGGGCAGCAGGCACCGGCAATAACAATTCTCTGCCAAAGGAGGGGGTGATGTCAGATTTGAAATGGTGGGAAACGGCCGTCATCTATCAGATCTATCCAAGGTCGTTTCAGGATTCTAACGGCGATGGTATCGGCGACCTGCAGGGGATCATCTCCAGACTGGATTATATCGCCGATCTGGGCGTTGACGCCATCTGGATCAGCCCTTTCTTTACGTCGCCACAAAAGGATTTTGGTTATGACGTGGCGGATTATTGCGACATCAATCCTGAATACGGAACGCTGGCGGATTTTGACGCGTTGATTGCGCAGACCCATGCGCGCGGCCTGAAGTTGATGATTGATATTGTGCCGGCGCATTGTTCTGATGAACATCCGTGGTTTCAGGCCAGTCGCCAGTCACGCGACAATGAAAAGGCGGACTGGTTCCACTGGGTCGATCCACAGCCGGACGGGTCGGCACCGACAAACTGGCTGTCTTTTTTTGGCGGCCGCGCCTGGAGCTGGGAACCGCGCCGCCAGCAATATTACCTTCATAACTTCCTGCCGGGGCAGCCGAATCTGAATCACGCCAACCCGCAGGTGCGGGCAGCGTTGATGGATGTTGCACATTTCTGGTTCGAACGTGGTGTCGACGGGTTTCGCCTCGACGCCCTGCATACGGTCAATGGTGATACACCGCCTTTCAGGGATAATCCGGTCAATCCGGATTTCGCCGAAGCGACCTTGCCAAAAGACCAGCAGCCTTTCTTTCGGCAGTTGCATGATGCGGCACAGCTGAACCAGCCATCCATCCAGAATTTTTCGCACGCCATTCGCGCGGTTTGCGATGGCTATGACGACAGATTCCTGATGGGCGAGGTGGATGGTGACAATGATAATGCCATGGCGGTCAGCGCCACCTTCACGGCGCCAGGACGGCTTCATGCCACCTATAATTTTGATCTGCTGGCATGGGACGGTCTGGATGTTGCNGGNATNAAGGCGGCGCTGACCGNTGCGATTGATGCNTTTAACGGGTCGGGNCGNCTGTCCTTNGCNTTTTCAAANCATGATGTGCCACGCTCNGTNTCNCGCCAGCTTGATGCGCTGGGCCTGCCNGCCGNNCGGCAGGATGCGCTGCAACTGCTGCTGCTCAAGCTTGANGCATCATTGATCGGNTCATGCTGTATCTATCAGGGCGAGGAGCTTGCCCTGCCGGATGTGCGCGATATTGCGATNGNAGATTTGAAAGACCCGTGGGGNATCGAATTNGCNCCNGCNTTCATGGGACGNGATACCTGTCGCACACCAATGGTATGGCGTGGNNCCCAGCCCAATGGCGGTTTTTCCGATGCCAACCGCACGTGGNTGCCGGTCGCATCGCAGCATCTGGAACGGGCTGCCCTCGATATGGCGGCGCGTGACGGATCAGTATATCGGGAATTTGCCGCCTTTCTGAAATGGCGCAAAACCCAGCCGGCGATGATGGATGCCAACCAGATGTCGGCGATATCCGGCGGGCCCGACGAGATCATTTTTGACCGCCTGTCCGACCGCCAGTCACTGCGGTGCCGCTTTGACTTTCAGGCCCTGACGGCCAGTTTTGAGGCTGTCTGACAGCACAGCACGTCTGGCTAGTCCCATTGCGGGGCTGTCGGCACAAGGCTGGAATCGACAATCCGGTAGCCTTCATCCATCAGCTGGTCGATACGCGCCATTTCGTCATCATCCAGACGGAAGTCGCCAATATCAAAATTCAGCTGCAGATTTTCTGCCCGCGTTGACATGGCGTTGATTGCCACACCTTTCTGCAGGGTCCAGCNCAGCCCGGCCTGTGTGCCGGTCTTGCCATGGCGTGCGCCGATATCATCCAACACGGGTGATGTGGCCAGCTTGCCGCGNGCGACCGCACAATAGGCGGTCAGCGGTATGGACAGTCGTGCGGCCGCATCCTGCAGCTTCTGCGTATTGAGAAAGGGATGAAATTCCACCTGATTGGCGGCCGGGTGGGTCGACAGGCGCGATACCGCATCTTCCATCATGCTGACNGTNTAGTTGGAAATGCCNATATGGGCCGCATAGCCGCGGTCATGTGCGATCTGCAACTGGTCCAGCGCGGCCGCGTTGTCGCCATGCTGGTCAGGCCAGTGCAGAAGCAGCATATCCACCTGNTCCATCTGCANGTCACGAAGTGANTGNTCGACCGAAGGCAGGAAATCGGCGNCAGCAAAATTGTTTGGGCTGACCTTGGTTGTGACAAACAGCTGGNCGCGCGGCACGTCCAGCGTGCGCAGGCAATCACCAACCGCACGTTCATTGCCATACATCTGCGCAGTGTCGAAACTGCGATAGCCGATTTCCGCCGCCAGCCGCANGGCTGACGCCAGTTCGTCCCCGCGTAAAGGAAAGGTGCCAAAGCTGACCTGATGCCCGNCGTCGAGATAAACATTCATGATGGTGTGCTGACCTTACCTATATCTCATAGCCCATCTGCACGCGGCCAAGCGGTGACAGCATATCGGCAGTGAAGCGACCCTCGAAATCCACTTCGTAATTTTCAGCCGCGAAATCGGGTGAACTCGCGCCAGCCTCGAACGCCTGCAGCTGTTTTGGCAGGAACCGCTCATTCTTCTCGCAGGCAGGGGCGGCACCGATATACATCACATTGCTGTACCCGCTGCCCGTATGCTCATCCTCGACCCCATGGATCACATCCGGGTGCCACCACACCGTGTCGCCGGGCTCGACAACTGGGATGGGCGCATAGGCGCGCAACAGCTTGGCGTGGTAGGTTTCGCTGATGGTGAGCGCACGTGCGGGTGCCGCACCACACAGGGAATCATCCTCCACATCATCCTGCAGCGCGCGCAGGATGACCCATGCCATCGCCTTGGCAATGGGCACCAGATTCAGCGTNCCATCGCCGGGTCCCTGGCGGCTCAGNGCTGTCCAGCCCTGATAGGTGCGGAACATCGAACAGACTGCTGGCGAGGGGATTTCCTTTGTGGTGGTGCGATAAGCTGCGTCAAACGGATCATAAGATCCGATGTCACCGGATAACAGATGCCGGTAAACCTGCTGGTAGCCGGGATCGATCCACCGTTCCACCGACCCGCCATCCACATGTGGGCTCAACCCCAGCGTGGCGTCCCCGGGTTCGCGCTGGCGCAGGCGGTCAGCATAGAGGCATTCGCGATCAGGATTAAATTCAAGGCCATTCTCGGATTCGAATTGCCACAGACGGTTCAGCCACTGGCGGGCGACGGCCAGCTCTTCCGAGGTGCGCGCCTCCATCTGCGGCTTTGACCAGTAGAGGCCGAAAATTTGCGGGCGCGATGATGACAGGTTGGCAAAATACTGGTCCATCCCGGCCTTTGATTTCTGCATTTCGAAATAGTCATTCCTGGATACGTAATCCATCAGCCAGTCATTCCAGCCATTGACGCGATCNGCATCAAANGTGTTGCGCANGATCACCACACCGCGCTGCTTGATCCTGGCGGTCATGTCATCATCAATGCGGCCAGCGGCAATATCNCCAAAGTCGCAGACNGGNACNGGNGAGACGCCGTCGCGTANCTCTGCNTCGATGGTTTGGATCTCGTCCTCAATCAGGGCATCAACCTGTGCAAAGGCGGCGGCGACATCATTGCCAGACTGACTTAACGCTGCCTTTGTTTCGCGGATTTTAGCGCGGATTTCATCCGTCATCGTATCTGACATNCTGCTCCCCTAAACTGTGCCAATACAGGACATATAATGTCATTAGCAAAGGTCAGGGCGGTCGACAATGCAGTGATTGCATCAACGCGGGTGGCATTGCAGCTGGTGGTGCTGCCAGCAACTTCCATGATATAGGCTTGGCTGTTCGATGCCTGTTCATGCGCCGCTAACGCGTCTGCAGGCGGCGCCTACCGACCTGTCCCTGTTGCCTGTTTTGCAGGCCGCCTATTATCTCTAACCCATTTTGTCAAAGGACCGCCCCATGACCACAATGAAATTTTCCCGTGCCGATCTGCCAGACGGCTTTCTGTTTGGCGCTGCCACCGCTGCCTACCAGATCGAAGGACAGGCGTTTGGCGGGGCGGGTCCCTGTCACTGGGACAGCTTTGCCGCAACCGGGGGAAATGTTGTGAATGGCGAGGATGGCGCCCGCGCCTGTGAACATTATCTGCGCTATGAAGAGGATCTCGATCTTGTCCGGAATGCCCATATGGAAGGCTATCGGTTCTCGACAAACTGGTCGCGTATATTTCCACACGGGCCTGGCGTGCCAAATGCCGAAGGGCTCGATTTTTATGACCGGTTGGTAGACGCCATGCTGGCGCGCGACCTGCAGCCTTTCTGTACCCTCTATCACTGGGAGCTGCCGCAATGGATGTCTGATATGGGGGGCTGGCGCAACCCCGATGTTACGCATCATTTTGCTGATTTTGCTGAACTGATCGGTGAACGGCTTGGGAACAGGCTAAGCCATATCGCCACCATCAATGAACCGTGGTGTGTGTCTTATCTGTCCCACTTCATTGGCGAACATGCGCCCGGGCTGCGGGATATCCGTGCTACCGCCAGGTCGATGCATTTTGTGCTTCTGGCCCATGGGCGAGCGATGGAACGTCTGCGCGGTTGCGGGTTGGACAATCTGGGAATCGTATTGAACCAGGAATGGTTTGAACCAATTGATGCAACGCCGGAAAGTGCGCGGGCGGTCGCCATTGCCAACGGCATTCATAATGACTGGTTTCTTGGCGGTGTATTCGACGGCGCCTATCCCGAGATAGTCCTCGAGGGTCTTGGCGTGCATATGCCGGATGGTTGGCAAGACGAGATGGCTGTCATCAGCGCGCCGATAGACTGGCTCGGCGTAAATTATTATTCACGTGGCATCATGTCTGCCGATTGCACACCTGGTGCGATGTGGCCGCATGTGACACATCAGCGCGGTTCGTTGTCGCGAACACAGATGGACTGGGAAATCTATCCGGAAGGCCTTTACGGAACATTGAAGAGGATTGCCGAAACCTATTCTGCAACCACCCCGATCTACATAACCGAGAATGGCATGGCCAGCGATGACGTTGTTCTGAACGGATCGGTGAATGATGATACCCGTCTGGATTATTTGAATGATCACATCATGGCTGTTGCCCGCGCCGCTAAGGAGGGTGTGCCAATNAAAGGCTATTTTGCCTGGTCGTTGCTGGATAATTTTGAATGGTCATTCGGCTATGAAAAGCGGTTNGGCCTCGTTCATGTAGACTATGATACATTGAAGCGTACACCTAAGGCATCATACCTTGCCATAAAGCAGACGCTCGCCTAGAGTCGCGTCCGCGGGCTTGCNNTNNTNGCTCGTTTCTTGTTTATTGCGTTTTCCNTTTCATATGAGGTTTNTNGAAATCTCATATNNNANGGNTCCGTGCAAAGACGTNTGACAATATCTTGTATTCANCTTGGGGGAAGTCTCATGAAGAAAATTATTAGTACACTGGCTGTNTCAGCNTTGCTTGCAAGTGGTGCAGCNAAAGCTGCNGAGCTTGAAGTCGTTCACTGGTGGACATCTGGCGGTGAAGCTGCTGCTGTTGCCGAATTCGCCAAGGCATTTGATGCCGCAGGCCATAAGTGGGTAGACGGTGCCATCGCTGGTGGTGGCGGAACCAATGCCATTCCTGCCGTTGTGTCACGCCTTCTTGGCGGTGACCCGATGGGCGCGACACAGTTCAACCATGGTCGCCAGACTGAAGACCTGATCCAGGAAGGCCTTTTCCTTGATCTGACAGAACTGTCAGAAAAGGAAGGCTGGCGCGATTTCGTATTCCCGAGCTCGCTTCTGGATGCCTGCACCTATGATGGCAAGCTGTATTGCGTGCCTGTAAACATCCACTCATGGCAGTGGATCTGGCTGTCAAACCCGGCATTTGCCAAGGCCGGCATTCCGGTCCCGTCAAACTGGAACGAGTTTGTTGCGGCCGCACCTAAGCTGCGTGACGCAGGTATTGCACCGCTGGCCGTTGGCTCGCAGGCATGGCAGTCAACAGGCATGATCACCGAGGTTCTGGCGGTTGCCATTGCTGGTCCGGATGCCTGGAGCAAGGTCAATGTTGACAAGGATGCCGGCGTTGCTGGTGGTCCAGCTTATGCCAAGGTCTTTGAAGCTGCTGCCAACGCACGTTCGCTGGCTGCTGACATTTCTGTTACAGACTGGAACCTGGCAACAGCATCCGTTATCACCGGTCAGGCCGCTGGCCAGATCATGGGTGACTGGGCACAGGGTGAATTCGCGGTTGCCGAGCAGGTGGCTGGTGAAGATTACTCATGCCTGCCGGGCCTGGGTGTGAACCCGGTCCTGTCACTTGGTGGTGACGCGTTCTACTTCCCGAAGAACAAGGACGCAGACGTGACTGCAGCTCAGCTTGAACTGGCATCGCTGATGATCTCGAAAGAGGTTCAGGTGAACTTCAACCTGAAAAAAGGTTCTCTGCCAATCCGTGGCGATGTTGACCTGTCATCTGCCAATGACTGCATGAAAAAGGGCCTTGGCCTGCTTGCAGACGGTCAGATTCTGCCTGGTGGTAACATGGCTCTGTCCCGTGACACCATCGG
>NZEI01000062.1 GCA_002690405.1 Gammaproteobacteria bacterium | reverse complement strand
AGCGGCAGACCTGTTGAATCTGACCCAGCGTACGATCGAGGCGTTAGAAGCCGATGATTACCAAAGTTTGCCGGGCCGAGTCTATGTTAATGGTTATGTGCGCGCCTATGCGAAAATGCTCGGGCTTGATGCGGACGATTTGATTTTTAGGTCGGCAGCCCTGCATGCTGATGCAGATGAGGCGCCGCTGAATGACGAGGCCAAGGAGCCGGCCGGTCGTCATTATGTCAACAAAATGCCAGTCAGTCTGACCCTAAAACAGTGGGGCTTAGTTGCAGCGGGGTTAGTTGGGCTGGTGCTGCTCATTAGCTTCTTTGACGACATTCCGCGGCCCAACAACCAGCCCGTCGATACCGTCAGATCGGCAGCTGAGACCAGGGTTAACGATGTGATGGGAACCACTAGCTCGCCAGTCTCAACTCTAGGGCCTGCTCAGCCGGGCACGGACGAGCCGTCACTGGCTGCAGCGCCCGATGAAAACATGGGCGGTGGAAATTCCGGTTTGGCGACAGTTAATGATGAGCTTATGGAGCAAGTTGGCGCGGCTTCGGTGGTGGAGCGGGTTGAGGATTCCAGTGATGTCGCCATCGAAGCCGCAGAAGTGGCCGGCTTGAGCATGAGCGATGATCCAGACTCGACAATTGACGCTGCCGACGACACTGAGGAGTTGTCACAGGTTAGTAATGCGGAGTCATTTAGCCCACCGGGATTAGCAACAGACGCGGCAGCCGTAGCAGATGCAGAAACAGCCGTAGAAGATTCGTCAGAAGCTGTTGGCGCGGAGGAAGCCGCGGCCGAGGATTTTACAGTACCGTACTACGGTGAGGACGAAAGCGGTGCGCGAAAGCTATCTCTAGCCGGTGATGAGCAACTGCGCTTTGAGTTCGCCGCAGATTGTTGGATCGAAATACGTGGTGCTGATGACGTTCTTCTATATGCGGACCTCGGTCGAGCTGGCGAGGTGCGCCGCTTTGTCGGTGTTGGTCCGTTTAAATTGAAAATAGGTTTTGCTGAGGGGGTTAAACTGTTCTTCGACGTCCAAGAAGTCGACCTAGCACCCTATACGCGCAATCAGATGGCGCGTTTGGAGTTGGGGCTATGAATAAGCTGAAGGGCACCGCTGATGGTTAAAGCCGTACGTGGAATGCGTGATATTTTGCCAGCGCACAGTGAGCGCTGGCGGCAGGTAGAGGCGACTGTTCTGCAAACACTGCGCAGCTATAGCTATGCAGAAGTCAGGTTGCCACTCCTGGAATATACTGAGCTGTTCGCGCGTGGCGTTGGCGAAGCCACCGATATCATCGAGAAAGAGATGTATTCTCTGGCGGACCGTGATGGCGATTCGTTGAGCTTGCGCCCTGAGGGCACAGCCAGTTGCGTGCGCGCGTTGGAAGAGCACGGGTTGCTATATAACCAGACCCAGCGGGTATTTTATGCNGGCCCAATGTTTCGTTACGAAAAGCCGCAAAAGGGTCGCTACCGCCAGTTCAGCCAAATAGGTGCNGAGGCCTATGGGTTTGCNGGGCCGGATGTNGATGCNGAACTCATAGCNCTCGGTTACGCNTGNTGGCAGCAATTAGGCATAACTGATCGAGTGCATCTGCAACTCAACACTTTGGGNTCAGGTGCTGCTCGTGTGGCGTTTCGGCAGGCGTTATTGGACTATTTGCAACCCCATGCCGAGGCCCTAGACCCGGACAGTCAGCGGCGTTTGCAGACTAACCCCTTGCGCATTCTCGACAGCAAGGTCGCTGCCACCCAAGCAATAGTAAAAGATGCACCGCAACTCATAGACTTCGTCGATGCCGAAGGTTTAGAGCACTTCCAAGCGTTACAGGAGTTATTGCAACAGCTGGGTATTCCATTCCAGTTGAATCCAAACCTTGTGCGCGGATTGGANTATTACACCCATACGGTATTTGAGTGGGTTACTGATGATCTCGGCGCGCAAGGTGCCGTATGTGCAGGCGGGCGTTACGATGGCTTGGTTGAGCGGTTAGGGGGGCGAGATACGCCTGCGGTCGGCTTTGCAATTGGTTTAGATCGCGTAGTGCTNTTACATGAATTAGCGCACCCAGACCACAATGACAGTTCCGCAGACGTTTACGTTTGTGTCGCCAATGCAGATGCGCTGAGCGCCGCCATGCAACTNGGACAACGACTACGTGCTGCGGCACCGGATTTACGTGTGCGAGTGCATATGGGTGGCGGCCAACTAAAAAAACAGTTTAAGCGTGCGGACGCCAGTGGTGCGACGTGGGCGGTGCTCTGCGGGGCCGAAAATCAGGCCGATGAGTTGGTTATTAAACATTTGCGCGATGCGGCGATCGGCCAACGTCAGCTACCGGTTGCAGAGGCATTAGTGCAACTCCAGCAGATATAAGCAGACATCCCGGCCGCGAGTTGTGACAAAATGCGCCCTCGGCGGTTCGCGATAGCAAAAAACGCCTACGGCAATTAAGAAAGATTAGTGGAGACTTGACGAGTGTCAGAATATCTCAGCGATGAAGAACAAGCCGCGCGGTTGCGCTCTTGGTGGGTAGCTAACGGCCTCAATGTGCTGATAGTCGGCGTCTTAACCATTGGTGGATTTGTCGGTTATCGGGTCTATTCTGACTCTGCCCAAGAGAGTGCGGAGGCGAGCACGGCTGCCTTGGCGGATTATCAAGAAGCCGATGCTGCCGAGCGCGATGTGTTGGGGCAAAAGCTTGTCGAGCAGTTCCCGGGCACCGCCCAGCATGTATTGGTATTACTGCGTCGCGCGTCGGTAGCGGCCGAGGAATCGCGGTTGGAGGATGCCGAGCAGGCACTAAAGTCGGCTATTGCTGTTGCCGACGAGGCGTTGCTGGCGGATTTGGCGCGCATTCGTCTTGCCAGAGTTTTGCAGGGGCTAACGCGTAGTGATGAAGCATTAGCGCAGCTGGCTCAGGTGACAAATGCAGGCTACCGCTCATGGGCGCTAGAGATTCAAGGTGATATTCACATGGCTACGGACAATGTGGCCAAAGCTCACCAAGCCTACAGTGCGGCAATGGAAGCGCTTACGGAAGGCGAAGATCGGCCGATCTTAAAAGTTAAGTTGGANACGGCGGCACCGTCGAATGGTGAATATGTGCCGCTGCAAGACACCCTAGATGATGCGCTTCGTAAGGCCGAACAAACATTGAATGAAGCTGCCGCAGCGGAAGCCGGGATGGAATCGTCGAATGATTAATCTAGCCACAAAACGCTTGCTCGTGCTGCCGCTGCTCGCGCTTACGCTCGGGGGCTGTAGCTGGTTCAGCTGGTTGCCTTGGGTTGATGATGACGCAAAAGTAGATGAAACCAAACCCGCCAAGCTCGAGCCATTTGATGCTGAGGTGCGGGTATCTGTGCAGTGGCAGCGTAAGGTTGGCGACGGACTGGGTAAAAAATACATTCGCTTAGTGCCGAGTGTGGTTGCCGATCGGATTATCGCTGCAGATGGCTATGGTGCATTGGCGGCGTTTGATCGGTTTACCGGCAAGCCTATTTGGCAGCAACAGTACGCTGCGGTAGAGCGCTCTGGATTTGGCGTGCAGCGCCTGCTTGATCGGCGCGATCCGGCCTTTGTCAGCGGTGGTGTTGGTGTCGGTGAGGGCCTAGTCTTGATGGGTACCACCCATGGCGAAGTTGTGGCTTTGAGTGTCGCTGATGGTTCGGAACTTTGGCGTACCCGGGTTGGTACCGAAGTTGGGTCAGCGCCCACAACNGGGGGCGGCAAAGTTTACGTGCAGACCATTGATGATCGCATCAGTGCGTTAGATGCCGATACCGGTGTCGTAGCGTGGACCTATGACAGCCAAATGCCACTGCTTACTCTGCGTGGAACCAGTGCTCCGGTCTTTGATCAAGGCATATTGTACTCCGGATTTGCCAACGGCAAGGTCGTGGCCCTGCGCGCTGAAAATGGTGAACCCATGTGGGAGCAGCGGGTGATGTTGCCCGAGGGGCGCTCTGAGTTAGATCGTATTGTGGATGTGGACGCGCGTATCGAGCTTGATGGAGGATCGATGTACGCGTTTGCATACCAAGGGCGGGTCACTGCGATCAGCCGTCGCGAAGGTCGTCCGATGTGGGAACAAGAACTGTCAGGCTATCTGGATATGGCCCAAGGTTATGGTCAGCTTTACGTGGTTGATGCGGACGATACTGTTAGCGCCATTGACAAAGCCAGCGGTGAAATAAATTGGCANCAAAGCGCCTTTGCGCGGCGTAAATTGACCGCGCCGTTAGCATTTTCTAACTATTTGGTTGCNGGTGACGAAGAGGGCTATCTTCACGTTATGGCCCAACGCGATGGCCGTTTGGTAGGGCGTCGTAAGTTAGGTGGTAAGGGTTTGCGTACCCAGCCGATTATCGCGGACGATATGATGTATACCCTCACCAATGCAGGAACGCTGGCCGCGCTTAAGGTCACGCTGAATTAACTCATGCTGCCAAGCATTGCTTTGGTTGGCCGGCCTAACGTAGGTAAGTCGACACTCTTCAACAAACTTACCCGCAGCCGTGACGCGCTGGTAGCCGACGTGCCCGGACTCACTCGGGATCGCCGCTACGGTCGTATGGAATTTGATGGTGGCGCGGCAACTCTGATCGACACGGGCGGTCTATTCGGTGACGACGTGCTAGCTGACGCGCTGACACAACAAACTCGGTTGGCGGTTAATGAAGCGGACATTGTGCTCTTGATGTTCGACGGGCGTGATGGTGTCACCGCCGCAGATGAGGACGTTGTTGAGTATCTGCGCAAGTCTAATGTTGCCTTCATCCCTGTGATCAACAAGATTGACGGCCTACCTGAACATGAAATTACTGCAGAGTTTGGGCGCTTTGGTTTCGATCGATTTTTGCAGATCTCAGCAAGTCATAGTCGCGGTTTGAAGCATCTGCGCGAGCACCTTTTGGCCGTTATTCAAGACTTGGATTACAGCGAAGACGCTGATGACGATCTAGATGCTAATGGCATTCGTGTTGCCGTGGTGGGGCGGCCGAATGTCGGCAAATCGACTCTCGTGAACCGGCTGGTGGGCGAAGAGCGTCAGGTGGTTTTCGACATGCCCGGCACAACTAAGGACGCAATAGACATACCGTTCAGCAAAGATGGTGTGGACTTTGTGCTGATTGATACCGCCGGTGTCCGCCGGAAAGGCCGAGTGTCGGAAATTACTGAAAAGTTTTCCGTGGTCAAAGCATTGCAGGCCATGGAGCGCGCCCACGTGGTGATACTGGTATTGGATGCCCAAGAGGGTGTGGTCGAGCAAGATTTGCATGTGCTCAACTATGCGCTGGAAGCGGGTGCCGGCATGGTGGTGGCGGTGAATAAATGGGATGGCTTGGACGCTGACCACAGGCAGGCGGTGAAAAAAGCATTGGATCGTAGATTGTCCTTTATCCCGTGGGTGCCCTTACAAATGATTTCGGCATTGCACGGTACGGGTGTTGGGCACTTACTGGATCAGGTACAGAACATTCATAAAATTGGCGCTTTTGAGGTATCGACTTCGATGCTCACGCGGTTACTGCAAAATCTTGTGGCGTCCCATCCTGCGCCCGCAGTCCGAGGGCGTCCCATTAAGCTTAAAGTGGCTACCCGTGGTGGCGCGCATCCGCCGAAAATTGTGGTGCACGGCAATCAACTCAGTTCGCTACCAGCGAGCTATCGCCGGTTTTTAGAAAATGGTTTTCGCGAGGCACTTAACCTGCTGGGCAATCCGGTAAAGATTGAATTGCGGGACTCAGACAATCCGTTTGCAGGACGCAAGAATCAGCTTACCCAGCGTCAGCTCGATCGGCGTAAACGGGTGATTAAGCACCGCAAGTCGAAACGTTAAAGTAGTAACCGCTAGGGTTGCAGGCCCACCGCATCAGCCAGGGCAGAGCGAAAGGTAAGAGGGTCAATACGGTAGCCATTTAGGCTCACTGACCAGTGCAGATGAGGCCCGGTGACACGACCGGTGGCACCCACTAGACCGATCTGCTGATTTTGTTCGACCACTTGGCCAGTAGTAACGGATTGCTCACTTAAATGGCAATACATCGTGATTAAGCCTTGGCCATGATCCAAAAAGACCGTTTTGCCGTTGTAGTAAAGATCATCAACCAATGCCACGGTGCCCGGTGCTGGGGCCGTGATCGGCGTACCCGTTGGCGCGGCAATATCCAAGCCGCTATGGGGGCTACGGGGTTGATCGTTAAAGAACCGTCGATGCCCAAATAAGCTCGTGGTTCGCCCTTGCAGTGGCATAGTAAAACCGGCGCTAAGATCAATGGCCTTCGATACCTGAGCGTATATGGCGCGCTGGCGTTTGCCCTCAGCACGGATGCGTTCCAGTTGTTGAGGATTTGGGGTCACCATTTCTTGATTTTTTAACGTAATACGCTGTTCGGTATAGCGTTTGTCGACGATTTCAAAAGTATGGGTTAGCTCTTGCCCTTGCTGCATAAAAGTCAGAGTGGCGTTGCCGAGACTTTGCTGAATCGGTATGCCGACGAGGGCAGTGTCTCCAGCAATCAGCACGGGGTGACCGTTGAACCGCACGTTTCTAGAGTTTTCTGGAACTGGCCAAGCGTAGACGCCGCCCGGGACTGCGGTAGCACCAGCAGCGTGCGCGATGTTTGCAATACTGACTAATGCTGCGGTTAGCGCAATTGCTCCGCGTAAATAAATCCATAAGCGCCGCAC
Source organism: Gammaproteobacteria bacterium (assembly GCA_002690405.1). Lineage (GTDB taxonomy): Bacteria > Pseudomonadota > Gammaproteobacteria > Pseudomonadales > Azotimanducaceae > UBA4421. The sequence goes on along the minus strand of NZEI01000062.1, from coordinate 4,980 downwards.
GATAGAGTTATTCATTGGGATTTAAGTTTCCTGATTGTAGTGATGCCGCCGGATCAACGTCCTCGACTAAAGCGGTGACGGTGCCCTTGGCAAACTGTGCGGTCAAGCGATCGCCGCTCTTCAGGGCATCTGCGGATTCAATTACCCGACCCTCCGTCGAGCGAACGATTGCATAACCGCGTCCAAGGGTAGGCAGCGGACTCACGCCTTCCAGCATGCGCACCAGATTGGCTAAGCGGGTCTGGTATTGGTTGTGAGTTTGCTGCCAACGGCTGTGCAGGAGTCTTTGCGCAGCCATCAATTGTTGGCGCGCCAACTGCAGTCGCGGAGCAGGTCCCTGTAGGCGTAATCTGCCTTCGCCCTTGTCGAGTTGCGACCTAAGTGTGCTTAGTGAGTTGTTGGCTGCAGCCGCTAAGCGCCGGCGCATGTCATCGAGTCGTTGCCAGTTCTGCTGTATATGGGTTTGGGGGCTAACGAGCTGTAACGCAGTATTGTGCAGCAGCAGATTCTGGTGGCGCAGTTGATTGAGGGTCAAATTTCTTAACTGCCGGTACAGAGTGCTGACGTTGTCGGATAGATCGTTTGCATCTGGCACCATTAACTCTGCCGCTGCAGAAGGTGTTGGGGCGCGTAAGTCAGCGACGAAGTCCGCAATGGTGACGTCGATCTCGTGGCCTATCGCCGATACCACTGGCGTCGTCAGCGCATAAATCGCCCGCGCCACCGACTCGGCGTTAAAGCACCATAAATCTTCTAAGGAACCGCCGCCCCGGGTCAGCAAAATTACATCTGGCTGTAAATTTTCAGCCTTGGCCAGCGCTGCCAGAATTTGCGGTTCTGCCTCGGCACCCTGCACAGCGGTGGGGATGAGTGTTACGCGCAGTCGTGGATAACGGCGGCGCCAAACGGCCAACACATCATGCACTGCGGCGCCTGATGCAGAGGACACAATGACCGCTGTCTCCGGTTGCTGAGGTAGGGCCTGTTTGTGCTCGGTGGCGAATAGACCCTCGCTTGCGAGTTTCAGCTTTAACGCATCGAAAGCCTGTCGCAGTGCGCCTTCGCCTGCAGGTTCCATCTGCTCGACAATGATTTGAAAGTCACCGCGGTTTTCGTACAGGCTCACCCGGCCCCGAATCAGCACCTGCTGACCATCGCTAGGCTGCATACTGACCCGCATATTGCGATTTGCGAACATTGCACAGCGCACTTGGGCACCGTCATCTTTGAGGGTGAAATACCAGTGCCCCGAGCGCGGCCGGGCGAAGTTTGACAGTTCGCCGGTGACCCAGACCTGACTAAAGCGCTGTTCGATAGTCACCCGGGCCTCGCGATTAAGCTGGCTGACGGTGACTACGCTGCGTTGTTGGCTTTCCTCTTTCATGTCTCATTGATCAATGGGCAGGGTGGAGTTTAGGCCGAACCGCAGACAAAGCCTAATGCTGTTGTGCGAGTAGTCGATAAGGCGAAACCTTAATGGNTGATCAGCACGGCTCGCATTTACTTATGCCCGATGGGTCGCTAAAATCTGNCTTTTGCGGGGTTCTCAATGTTGCGTATTGCCACTGACGCGCTCACCTTCGACGACGTTCTCCTCCTGCCGGCCTATTCACAAATCTTGCCTTCTGAAGTCACCTTGAATTCTCAGGTGTCGCGAAATATTGCGTTGAATATACCCATGGTGTCGTCGGCAATGGATACCGTTACTGAAGCACGCCTAGCCATTGCGATTGCGCAAGAAGGCGGTATTGGTGTCGTGCATAAAAATATGCAGCTCGAACAGCAGGCGCGGGAGGTTCGTGCTGTTAAGAAATTCGAGTCTGGNATTATCCGCGACCCCGTAACCATTACNCCNTCGGCGTCAATGGAAGAGCTGTTCAATTTGACCCGNGATCATGGGATCTCCGGGGTGCCTGTNGTCGACGGAGCGAAACTGGTTGGCATCATTACCAGTCGAGATGTGCGTTTTGAGCAACGCACCGGGGTCAGTGTCGCAGACATCATGACGCCACGGGAGCGTCTGGTAACCGCTAAGGAGGGCACTGACTTTAATGAGATACGCCGCCTGCTGCACGAACATCGAATCGAAAAAGTACTATTGGTGGCTGACGATGGGCAGCTTACGGGNATGGTGACCGTAAAAGACATAGCCAAGGCCGAAGCCTTTCCCACCGCGTGTAAAGACGAACAGGGCCAACTGCGGGTTGCCGCCAGTGTTGGCATTAGCGCAGATACCGACGACAGGGTTGCAGCGCTGGTAGAGGCGGGTGTGGATCTGGTGGTTGTTGATACGGCTCANGGACATACCAAGGGCGTGTTGGATCGGGTCAGCTGGATCAAGCAAAAGTACCCTAACCTAGATGTTATGGGCGGTAACGTTGCCACCGCAGACGGAGCGCGAGCACTAATCGACGCGGGTGCTGACAGTGTCAAGGTAGGGATTGGCCCCGGCTCAATTTGTACCACACGCATCGTCGCCGGTATTGGTGTGCCGCAGATTACTGCCGTGTCTGCGGCTGCCGAGGTNGGTGCAGAGGCCGGNGTGCCGATTATTGCGGACGGNGGCATNCGGTATTCGGGTGATATTGCCAANGCCATCGCAGCAGGNGCCAGTGCCGTCATGATTGGCAGTTTGTTGGCGGGCACCGACGAAGCNCCGGGCGAAGTAGAGCTATATCAGGGACGAACNTATAAGTCCTACCGCGGTATGGGTTCGATGGGGGCAATGGCCCAGAGTTATGGATCCAGTGATCGTTACTTCCAGGAGAGCGANGGCGATTCGCGAAAATTGGTGCCGGAAGGAGTCGAAGGCCGGGTCGCCTATCGTGGCCCCGTGAGTCCGATCGTGCATCAGTTAATGGGCGGCTTAAGNGCGGCAATGGGNTATACCGGCAGTGCCGATATTCCAACCATGAAAACCGTACCAGAATTTGTTCAGGTGAGTGCAGCGAGCATGGCTGAATCTCATGTGCACGACGTATCCATTACCAAGGAAGCGCCAAACTACCCNAGTCCGCGCTAGCNCTTGGTAACCACAGGGCGTACGCAAACTCGCGCGCTGCAGGCGCCGTTATGGAGAAAAAGCTGCCCGTGCAGGCGGCCAAAAAACAATGTCAGACCGCAACGATATACACGCCCAACGACTGCTGATTGTTGATTTCGGTTCGCAGTACACNCAGTTAATTGCCCGGCGCATTCGCGAATGCGGTGTTTACTGTGAGATTTACCCNTTCGATGTNAGTGCCGAGGCGATTAATGAGTTTGCACCCATGGGTGTCATTTTGTCAGGTGGCCCGGAGTCGGTAACCGAGCAATCAACGCCGCGCATCGACCAAAGTATTTTTGATCTCCAAGTGCCGGTGCTGGGCATCTGCTATGGCATGCAGGCCATGGCGCAGCAGTTTGGCGGTCAGGTTAGTGGTTCAGATTTGCGTGAGTTTGGNCATGCCGAGGTGCGCGGAGAGTCGGATAGCGCGTTTATCGATACGCTTCTGCAGGTGCAGGGTGGTCAGAACGTATGGATGAGTCATGGCGATAAAGTAACCGAATTGCCGCCGGACTTTGTCTGNACAGCGAGTTCGGGTAGTGCGCCNATTGCCGCTATGGAGTGCACCGAAAAGCAATTGTTTGGTGTGCAGTTCCACCCGGAAGTGACTCATACNGCGGCAGGTTATGAGCTGCTCAGCTTTTTTGCGCGACAGATTTGCGGCTGTGCCGGCAGTTGGACTCCAGCGAACATTGTAGAAGACGCAATCAAGCGAGTGCGTGANCAGGTAGGTGACGACAAAGTCGTGCTCGGTTTGTCTGGTGGCGTGGATTCGTCGGTCGTGGCGGCATTGTTGGCGCGGGCCATCGGCTCGCAGCTGACCTGTATCTTTGTTGATAATGGACTGCTGCGTAAAGATGAAAAGNGTGAAGTNGAAGCGGCGTTCAATAACGCAATTAATGCGGGAGANATGCCGCCGTTAGACATACTAACCATCGATGCGGAGGCCGAGTTTCTCGGTAAGCTCAGTGGTCTAGACGACCCTGAAGCCAAGCGTAAGGTTATTGGTGGCACATTTATTGACGTATTCGACCGCGAGGCCCATCGGTTAGAGGGCGTAAAATGGTTGGCGCAAGGCACCATATATCCAGATGTTATTGAATCCGCGGCATCTAAATACGGNAAAGCCCATGTTATTAAGTCACACCATAATGTGGGTGGGCTNCCTGANCGTATGGCCATGGAGCTGGTCGAGCCGCTGCGAGAACTGTTCAAAGATGAGGTGCGCAAGATAGGCCTGCATCTAGGTCTGCCAGAATCGCTGATTATGCGCCATCCATTTCCAGGGCCGGGATTGGGGGTTCGAATACTCGGCGAAATCAAAAAAGAGTACGCTGACGTATTGCGTGAGGCGGACGCGATATTTATAGAAGAGTTACGCAACGCAGATCTTTACAGTCAGGTGTCTCAAGCCTTTGCGGTCTATCTCCCAGTTAAATCAGTTGGGGTCGTCGGGGATGCGCGACGTTACGAACACGTTATCGCGCTGCGAGCTGTGGAAACGATAGACTTTATGACCGCGCGTTGGGCCCATTTACCCTATGAATTTATCGAGCATGTCTCCAATCGCATCATTAACGAAATCGCTGCAGTGTCCAGAGTGGTTTACGACGTATCGAGTAAGCCGCCTGCGACTATTGAGTGGGAGTAATTTTTAATACCTAACCTATTGATTTATATAGAAATCCTATATGAAAGGTCTAAGAAAGGTATTTCACAAGTCATTGAAAATACACTAAAGTTCCCTCAAGAAAGAAAGAATAGTGGAAAGGTTTTGTAATTAATCCACTTTCATAGACCTCATAGGTGATTTTAGTGGTATCCAACAAGAAGAATCCTTCGCAAAGAATTACATTCAGTGAAGAAGTGATGAATGGTCGTGCTCTTCTATTTCTTAAAGAAGATTTCTCTCCGAACTACTACTTAAGAATGTG
>NZEI01000002.1 GCA_002690405.1 Gammaproteobacteria bacterium | reverse complement strand
TACCTCTCAATCGAAACGCCAGTGCCAACGTCGTTGGCTCCTGAAGAGTCAAATAACTTCAACATTGGTGCAATCCTTGCGCCGATTGAAGGGCTTACAATGACCATCGACTACTACAACATGTCACTGGCTGGACCATTTGGTCGTGAGGCAGCAACATGTGCGTGTGCGGATCTAGTGACCAATGATGCGGGGCAGGTTAACAAGATTGTTACCGAACTGATTAACGGTGATGACATTGATACCGACGGTATCGATGTTGAAATCGATTACCAGATCCCCATGGACTTCGGCATGATTAGTACTGGAGCAAACGCTAACTACATCCTGTCTTATGACGTAGCGGGTGAGCTTGCCTCTGACGGTACGCAAACCGGTGGATTGTATGACGCTGTTGGTAAGTACAACGTGCGGGCTACGGCATTGCCGATCGAAGTTCGATCAATGCCTAAGTTCAAAATCAATGGCTGGATTGGCTGGTCGAACGATACCCAGAATGCGCGAATCTATGCGCGTTATATCGATGCTATGGATGTGGATGAGTCATCTACCGCCTACGGTGTCGCGGGAATCACAGAAGTCGATTCTATGCTTTCTTTCGATGCCCATTACAGCATCGATTTGATGGACAGTGCGCTCAAGATCACTGCATCTGCTCTTAACCTGACGGACGAGAAAGCGCCGTTTGCGCCACACGAGCAAGGCTACGACGCATACACTCATAACCCTCTGGGTCGCGTATTCCAACTCGGTTTGCGTTATACCCTTGGAGACGGTTAGGGTTTAAACATTGATATTAATCAATGGAAAAAGCGACGCTCTGCGGCGCTTTTTTTTGCCCGCAGTTATTGCTTTGTTATGCGCTGAGGTGGAGTTTGCGCGAAGAATTCAAAAGACTCTCGGAAGGCATCTGTGTTGACGTTAATTCGATTTCGTTGGGTCTGGTTAAGCGCCATTAAGACCGAGGTTTGTAGATGTGTGATGGGCAGTGATGCCTTAGCAGACTCCAAATAGATGAATAAATAATTGTCTTCGGATTCAGCGCCAATTACTCGCACAGGTACAGGGCTCTCGTCTTGTTGCCAGAGCCGCGTATTGTCAGCCGCATACAGTGCGATCAATGCGCGCTGCTGCAGGTCGTCTAGGTTAGGCTTTTGCTCCCCCTGGTGGCGAAGCCATGCGATGGCATCGTGGTAATGCAAGCGATGAGTAATTTGGGCTTGCTGCTGATCGGTGCTGAGTGCCACATCGCCCCAGCTAATGGGCTGACGATGTGAATGCGCACTGGGTATGGTGCTAAGGCAGAGTAGTGCGATAACGCCCCAACGCATATGAGTAAATTCAGGCACTCGATTAATTCGATACCGATTGTTGTGGCGTGATCGGCAGTGCTGAGTCGCTTTTATCGCCATCATCCTTGGCAGATTTTAACCTCACCAACATATCGGCCATTAGATTTCGCTCTTTGCGCTTGCGTTTATATAACTCAAGTCGCGATGGCCGGATTTGCGGTGGAAACATATTGTTTGCAAAGTTAGCGTCTGCGGTCTGGTGTTGCTCGTCGAGCGTTACTCGCTCGATCGCGGCAGGCTCAATTAATAGATAAGTGACGTTGTTAGCATCACGCCGCCACAGNTCCGCTGGNAGCATAAGTTCNCGACTTNCACCGTTTTTATAGTAGATTTTTAACGGTAGCGGAGTCACCACGCCGCCAATATTTTCAAAGTCTAANAANTATAGATATGGATTNTCGGCAAGTGCACGATCTAGAACNTGGCGNTGCCAGTCCTCTAANCNTTCAAGTTCCTNTTGATAATCATTACGGTCTTGGTTNGANACGGTGAACTGATCNTTGTCGTTGTACAGGTCTCTGAGTTCGGGAAAGCGCTCGAGCCTCGTTACTAAGCCCGCGTCAGCATTGCGTTGCTGCGATATCGGCTGTGGCTCCAGTCGTGCGTTTTCTTCGCGGTCGAGTGGGTAATCAATTTCCGGATCCAAGCTTTTTATGCGGTATTCGCGAATATCGGCGATGGCGATGTCGACGTGGTCGGTAGAATAAAACCAGGCGCGCCAGAACCAGTCCAGGTCGACGCCCGAGGCATCCTCCATAGTGCGGAAGAAGTCTGCTGGTGTTGGCCGTTTGAATTTCCAGCGTTGCGCGTAGGTACGAAAAGCAAAGTCGAATGCGTCCCTGCCCATTACCGTTTCTCGCAATACTGTAAGTGCCGCCGCGGGCTTAGAGTAGGCGTTAGGCCCGAACTGCAAAATTGAATCTGACTGGGTCATGATTGGGACCTGGTTGGTCGAAGTCATATAGTCAGGAATGTAGTCGAGAATATTCGGCTTCCCAGCAAACGCCGGATACTGTTCTTCCCACTCAAGTTCGGCGACATACTCCAAGAACGTATTGATGCCTTCATCCATCCAGGTCCATTGCCGTTCATCCGAGTTAACGATCATTGGAAAATATATATGTCCAATCTCATGAATAATGACGCCGATTAGGCCGTACTTGATGCGGCGTGAGTAAGTGGGCTGCTGCGGGGTGTCATCTCCAACCTTGGTTTCTGTGCTGTCAGCGTCCGCTGGATCTTGGCTTTTTTCCGGTGGCGTAGGTCGGTACCCGTTAAAGGTAATCATCGGGTATTCCATGCCGCCGCGTTCCCAGGTATTTACCGACTGTGCTGTGGGGTAGGGGTAATCGAAGGCGAAGCGCGAATACACATCCATGGTGTGGATCACCGCTTGGGTAGAGTAATGCGACCAAATTGGCTCTGCCTCGTTAGGATAAAACGACATGGCTAGAACCTGTTCGTACTCGGCGCCGGGTTGCTCATGCAGCATGGCATCCCAAATAAATTTCCTAGAGGACGCCCAAGCGAAATCGCGCACATTCTTGGCACTAAAGCGCCAGGTGCGTTGGCCTTTTTGTTGCAGCGTTTCGTTAGCCAATGCTTCTTCAGGTGTGACAATGAAGGTAGGTTTTTCGCTGTTTGCGGCTGCCAAACGTTGCCGTTGCTTAGCTGTGAGCACCTGCTTGGGGTTCGTCAACTCGCCGGTGGCCGAGACAATGTGGCCCTTGGGCACTGTGATTGCTACGTCATAATCACCGAATTCGAGGGTGAACTCACCACGCCCCAGAAACGCCTTATGTTGCCAGCCTGCATAATCGGTATAGGCGACCATGCGTGGGAACCATTGGGCGAGAAAAAAGATATCGGTATCGTTGTCTTGAAAGTGCTCGTAACCGCCGCGTCCTCCAATCGCCACTTCCTCAATGATGTTAAAGCGCCATGCGACGTTGAAGGTTATGGATTTCTTTGATTCAAGGGGCTTGGGCAGATCGATCCGCATGGTGGTATCGATAATGGTAAATGGCAGTGGCTCGCCGGCGCTATTGGTGACCGCTAGACCGGTATAACCATGCTCAGTGTCGTCGAAAGACTGCGCAGCGCGCATTCGATCGAAACTTATTCGGTCGGTGCTTGAGTTTACGGTGCGCGAGCGTCGATCCAACGAATTTTCAGCGAAACGATTCTGGTCAAGTTGTAACCATAGATAGTCCAATCGATCCGGCGAATTATTGGTATAGCGGATACTCTGTTCGGCTTGAATTGCGCGGTTTTCGGCATCGAGAGTCACATCGATCTTATAATTTGCCTGCTGCTGCCAATAACGAATGCCTGGCGCGCCAGATGCGGTGCGATAAACATTTGGTGTGGGTAGCGCCTGCTCCAATTGCGCAAAGGCCCGAGCGCCGCTGCCTGGAGGTTCTGCGGCTGCGCTGCTGATCGAAAAGAGCCCTAAAAACAGACTAAAAAAGATATTTTTTGGGCAGTAGTAGCGACGAAAACTTGGCATGATTTATCCGTTTAAGAAGTGCNCAAAGGTTGGTTTGTATTGCACCAAGAAAACTATAAGTTGTGCAAGAGCGTACTCTATGAGGTATGGGCTATAACCCATGTGAAGCNAGNCCTTNGGCNNTCCNTGGTGGTAACGGCAGTAANAAAGGACACATCGAATGCAGGATTATGACTACATCGTAATAGGCGCAGGCAGCGCGGGCTGCGTATTGGCGAANCGCCTGTCGGCTGAGCAAGGACAGTCGGTAATGCTTTTAGAGGCCGGGGGGCGCGACAAAAACTTCTTTATTCATATGCCTGCGGGGTACTCGCAACTTGTGCCCAAGGCCAATGCGCAAAATTATGCTTTCACCACGGAAGCAGATGAGCGCCTTAACGGACGCTCATTTTATTGGCCGCGGGGTCGGGGCTGGGGTGGCTCGTCGTCGATTAATGCCATGGTCTATATCCGTGGTCATGCGGCCGATTACGATCAATGGAGTCAGGCCGGTAATCAGGGCTGGTCCTACGAGGAAGTGCTCCCGTACTTCAAACGGGCAGAAAATTTTAATGGTGATGGAGATCTNGAGTATCACGGTACGGAAGGGCCGTTATCGGTAACGAAGTCCAATCGCACTGACGATCCGTTGTTAGATGTCTTTGTGGCAGCAGGGCAGCAGGCAGGGTTTCCGCTCACCGACGATTTCAATGGCAAACAGCAGGAGGGATTTTCCCGCTACGAACATACCCTGCAAGGCACACGACGCTGCAGTGCAGCTCAGGCCTATCTGCACCCGGTGCTTGAGCGCCCGAATCTCTCGACATTAACAGACGTAACTGTGGATAGAGTTATTTTCCATGAGCGGCGAGCTACAGCAGTGGAGGTCTTGGTGAAAGGCCAACGCCAGACCCTTACGGCCAGAAAAGAGATTATTCTCAGTGCTGGAGCGCTGAATTCTCCGCAGATACTTTTGCGTAGCGGCGTTGGCCCGGGGACTGAACTGCAGTCTCATGGTATCGATGTTGTGCATGAGTTGCCTGGGGTTGGCGAGAACTTACAGGATCATATCGGCGTGGTGAGCCAATTTGCCTGCACCCAACCCATAACCTTGCATCGTTCTGCGAGTCCACTGCGGACGNTGCTTGCGGGCGTACAGTATTTGTTTCAGGGGCGGGGTGATGCATCGTTTCCGCCGACGGCTGGNGGCGCATTTTTTCGCTCTCACCCAGACAAGCCCCTGCCGGATATGCAGATTCACTACGTTTCTGTTGCCATGCAGGACGTTCATGGGCGCGAAGGCGTTCTCAGCGACCATGGCTTTTCCAGCATCGTCTACGCGTGTCGCCCGCAAAGCCGTGGGCGTATTGGTTTACGCAGTGCAGCGGTAACAGATGCACCGGCGATTTATCCTAATTACTTCTCCGTTGAGCAAGACCTGATTGATACTCGCAACGGGTTCAGAGAAACCCGTCGGGTATTCCAGCAGCCGGCTTTCGACCCTTATCGTGGCGCGCAATTAAAGCCCGGGCCGGATGTAAACGTGGACGATGATGCCGAACTTGATGAGTGGATTAAGGCNACTGGCGAGACTCTGTATCATCCGGTAGGCACCTGCAAAATGGGCAGTGATCCAATGGCCGTGACCAATGAAAACGGTCANGTGCACGGTGTGCAGGGGCTAAGNGTTGTTGATGCGTCGTTGATGCCAACGCTNATTGCTGGCAATACTAATGCGCCGACNATTATGTTGGCGGAAAAAATCTCGGATCATATTTTGGGTAAGGCGCCGCTGCCGCCGTCGTCAATTATGGCAAAGGCNCAAGCATGACAAAACGCAACTCGAGACTNGTCTATTCCACCNAACATGGTCGGATTAAGCCTANAGAACAGACTGTTGCAGNCTCGTCACCTGCTGATGGCGTGGTAAGGATTCAACGCGAAACTAAGGGTCGAGGTGGCAAGGCGGTTTGTGTAATTAGCGGTATTGCCCCAGATGAACTCAAGCCTATCTGTAAGTTGCTGAAAGCGCGTTGTGGTAGCGGTGGCGCCATCAANGAACAGCGCATAGAGATTCAAGGCGACCACCGCGAGGTTATTAAAACCATNCTAGAGGCCCGGGGGCTAACCGTTAAGCTTGCTGGCGGNTAGCCCGCTGGCCAATGNCCATTACCACAGATCGTACTTCTGCAGNTCTGCCCGTCCCACAACCATGTGGTGAACTTCGTCGGGTCCGTCTGCAAAGCGCAGGTGCCTGAGATCAGTGTACATGGAGGCCAGAGGCGTCCATTGGGAGATACCAGTAGCTCCGTGAATCTGGATCGCTTGATCAATAATCTGACAGACCTTTTCCGGCACCATCGCTTTAACCGCACTGACATAGACGCGAGCTTCTTTGTTGCCGAGCACATCCATGGCTTTTGCTGCTTGCAGTACTGCAAGGCGCATGGCATTTATTTCGATGCGCGCTCGGGAGATCACCTCAACGTTTTTGCCTAACTTNGCGATGGGCTTGCCGAATGCGACCCGGGTTCCTGCCCGCTTAACCATCAATTCCAGGGCCTTTTCAGCTTTACCAATAGAGCGCATACAGTGATGGATGCGTCCCGGTCCTAGGCGCACTTGGGAGATCTCAAAGCCTCGGCCTTCGCCAAGTAGGATGTTTTCTTTGGGCACTCGGACGTCGGTAAATTTGATATGCATATGCCCGCGTGGCGCATGATCTTGGCCAAATACCTGCATGCCCTCGAGAATTTCCACTCCCGGGGTGTTGGTGGGGACCAATATTTGCGATTGCTGGCGATTAGGCGCAGCGTCAGGGCTNGTTTTGACCATGGTGATCATGACCTTGCAGCGTGGGTCTCCGGCGCCAGAGATGTAGTACTTTTCGCCGTTAATTACCCACTCGTCGCCATCGAGAACGGCTTGAGTGCTGATGTTTTTCGCATCGGACGAGGGCAANGCCGGCTCCGTCATCGCATACGCTGAGCGAATTTCACCGTTTAATAGCGGCTCTAACCATTGTTTTTTCTGTTCTGGGGTACCGACGCGCTCTAGTACTTCCATATTGCCAGTATCCGGCGCGCTGCAGTTCAGTGACTCGGAAGCCAGCGGCGACTTACCCAATTCTGCCGCAATATAGGCGTAATCGAGGTTGCTTAGTCCTTCGCCAGTTTCCGCATCAGGAAGAAAGAAGTTCCATAAGCCGGCATCTTTTGCTGCGCTTTTCGCGCCTTCAAGAAGTTCCAGTTGCCGAGGATGCCAAGACCAGCGATCGGTTTTTTCTGCATCGAGGGCATAGAACTCCTCGGTAATAGGCTCTACATTTTTAGCAATGTGGTTTTTCACCGCTGCCATCAATGGTTGAGCTTCGTCGGACATGGCCAGTTCGTAAAGATCGCTATCCGTTGCAGACATAATTCCCCCTGTTTGTTGTTGAGCCGATGATTCAAAGCTGCGAAAGTTTGTATCAAGGACGCGGATTTCCGGCAACCGTAATTTCAAAGTTTTGAGTCGAATTGCAGAGGCTAAGCCATAATCAACGGTAAAGAGGCCGCAAGTAGTTATCTTTTTGGGGGACACATGAGCAGATTAGAGGGAAGAGTAGCAGTCGTTAGCGGGGGCGCTTCGGGCATTGGTCGGGCAAGTGCGATGGGTTTGGCTGCCGAAGGCGCGCGAGTGGTTGTCGCGGATATCGACAGTGACCTAGGGCTGCAAACTTGTAGCGACATAGAGAACATGGGGGGCGAGGCCACTTTCCAGACCCTTGATGTAACAGATGAAGAACAGTGGCGGGCTTGTATAGCCGCTACCCAAGCAAGTTACGGCGGTCTAAACATTTTGGTAAACAATGCCGGTATCGCTGTGGGCGGCAGTATTTTGACNATGAGTCTGGAGGATTGGCAGCGCCAACAAGCGATTAATCTAGATGGGGTCTTTCTTGGAATTAAGCACGGCATTCCTGCCATGATCGACAGCGGTAACGGCTCGGTGATCAATATCTCCTCTGTAGCTGGGATTAAAGGGTCGGCNAATCTCGCCGCCTATAATGCCACCAANGGCGGCGTNCGNCTGCTAACCAAGGGGGTTGCCAGAGANTGTGCGGCAAANCGCTGGCCGGTGCGCGTCAACTCAGTACATCCCGGGGTAATTGAAACGCCAATTTGGGACAAGATGAATCCGGAACTCCTAGAGTCGGGTATGAATACTATGGATTTAGAAACTATGGCCGAACAAGCGGTACCCACAGGTCAGTTGGGCAGCCCACTGGATATTGCGAATGGTGTGGTATTTCTGGCCAGTGATGAATCCAGCTATATGACCGGCACTGAACTCATTATTGATGGAGGTTTGTGTGCTTAGGCGAATTCTCGCTTATGTAGCATTGGTTGGGGCAGTGGCTCCAGTCTATGCCGCAGCACCGGTCTCAGACATGCAAGAGATCGTTCGCAGCGCCTTCGCCAACGTCGAGTCGGATGTCCAGCGTCACTGGCGTTTTGCCGAAGTCTCGAACGATGGAGAAGTAGAACGAGTTGCCAACTTTGATCCGACACGCCCTGAAGCCGAGCGCTGGCAACTGCTGGCTATAGATGGCGAGGCGCCAAGCCCCGAGCAGCAAATAGAGTTTCGCAAACAAAAGCGTGAACAGCGCGAGCGCGAAGCGAAGCGGAATGGCGACGAGGTCGCCGACCCCCTGGAGTCCATAGACATGACTTCTTTGCAGTTGGTGGCTGAAAGCCCAAGTGGTTGGGATATTTCATTCCAACCCAGGGGCACCGGCCAGAGTGAGAAAATGATGTCGAAAATGCGCGGGTCACTGCGTATCAGCAGGCCTCAGTTATGCGTTGAGCTACTGGAAATTGCCAGCCCAGGCCCGATCAAACCGCAAATTGGCGTGAAGGTAGAGCGCTTTCTCAGCCGCTTTGAATTTGCCCCGATAGCTCAAGATGCCGATCGCTGCGGGCGGATACTGCCAACGGCCATGCAGTTTGAAATATCCATGCGGGCTTTCGGTGTCATGGCCGTTGATCGAGCAATGAGCGCTACCTACAGTGACTACGAGTCGGTAACGACGTCAGATTAAGTATCGGCATCCATAGACTTGCGGCGTAAGCGGCGCATGCCGATCAGCCATCGATCCACGTCGTCGCCTTTGCGCCGGACATATTCCTCCACCTCCGGGTGGGGGAGCACGTAAAAGCGCTCTTCGCGCATGGTTTCCACTACGACCTCAGCTAATTGCTCAGCTTCGATAATGCCGTCTGTCATACCATCACCTAAATTTTTTGGCCCCATAGCGGTATTAACACCTTGAGGGCACAGTACCGAGACCTTTATGCCGTCGTCGGCATGGGTGATTGCAAGAAACTCAGCCAACTTTACGGCAGCGGCCTTGGTTACTGTGTAGGGGCCGGAATTAATTGCCGCCAGCAAGCCCGCTGCTGATGCAGTGTTTAACAAGTAACCGGATCCACGCTCAAGCATGCCGGGTAATACCGCTCGTGCTGCATACATGTGGGACATAACATGCAGCTCCCACTGCTTTTGCCATACATCGTTGGTGGCGTCTGTCAGTACACCAGCGGCACCAGCGCCTGCATTCGAGCAAAATACGTCCACCTGACCATGCTTTGCGATGGTATTTTCGGTTAAAGCACTGATGGCTGATTCGCTGGTTACGTCGCAGGCCTGACCTGAGCAACGCTGTCCGCTAGGGTCGATACTCGCGGCAGCTTCGTTAACTGCCTGCTCATTCAAGTCTGCCAGCACTACCGCCTTGGCGCCTTCGCGCAGAAAGGCAGCGCCCATAGCCTTGCCGATGCCGCCACTGCCGCCAGTAATAATTGCCACTTTACCGTTAAGTTCCACGCGTCCTCCTACCCCATTGATGAAAGTTTTTGCCGTCTCATTTTACTAGTGTACAAAACAAACAAGCTGAGAATAATTAGGTTGACCCAACCCACAATCATTGCGAACGCGAAAGACCACTCGTAGTCGCCGCGTAAGTCAAAAAACACGCCGCCAAGATATCCACCTAGGCCCATGCCCAGCCAGCCAAAAAATCCAGTGATGCTCATAGCTCGGGCGGCAAATCCTGCGGATACCATGGTTCTGGTACAGACCAGTATTGCTGACATTACTCCGGAGTAGGTAAACCCGAAAAAGATTGCTAATACATAAAGCCCAGGGCCGTATGCCACGTGAGGGAACCAAACTACCGAAATGGTTTGTCCCAGTGACATGAGCATATAAGCCGGCAGCGCGCCAATGGTGTCACCGAGCTTGCCGCCGAGTACTCGCCCAAATGCGCCACTGAACATCAGCACCATCAATACCTGAGTTGCAGAGTTGAGGCTAATGCCGCGGTCGGTGAGTAGTGGCACCAGATGGACGATAGGTACAGACATGCAAATACAACAGAAAATAATCGCCGCACTGATCCAGGCTACGGCAACTTTTTCGTCGACGATAAAATTTTGCTCGTTCTCCATCTCTGTGCCGAGGTTTTGCCGAGTAGGCGACTCGCGAATTAAGAAGGCGATGGGAAAGGCAATGCAAAAATATACTGCCGCAATGATTAGATAAGCGGACTGCCAACCATAGGCGCCGATGGCGAGACCGGCACACAGTGGCATGACGCCCTGACCCACTGCGCCGCCGGCGGCAGTAATGCCCAATGCCAAACCGGGCTGTTGACGAAACCAGAACCCGACGTTGGCATACAGGGGTGAGGTTAAGATCGCGTTGCCGAATGCGCCAAACAAAAAATACAGCCCATAGAACTGATAAATGTTCTGATTCTTGCTGAGTAAGAACAGACTCAGAGTCATGGCGATGGCACCAATAAAGCCGAAATAACGGCTGCCGTAACGGTCTGCAATCTGTCCCCAAAGCATGCCAAACAGCGCTGAGGAAAAGGAAATGACGGTATAACCAAAGGCGGTTTCGCCGCGACTCCAACCGAATTCAGTGGATAGTGGTTTTAGAAATACTGATATTGATCCAAGGGCACCAAAGGACAGGGCGCTTAATACGAAAACGGCGAAGACCATCACCCATCCATAGGCTGGGTCACGTTCAGGTAGCGTGGAAAAGCTGTTTTTCATAGCTGCAGAATTACTGTTCGCGCATGTAGCGGATCTCTCCGCCAACTAGAGTGTAGTCCACCTGAATGTTCGCCAGTTCTGCGTCTGGTGCGGTAAGCAGATTATCGGAAAGCACAGCAAGATCAGCCAGTTTGCCAATTTCCAGGGAGCCTTTGATGCCTTCCTCGAAGGCAGAGTAGGCATTGCCCAGAGTATAGCTGCGTAAAGCCTCTAGTCGGGTCATACCTTGCTCCGGGAAAAATGCTTTGCCGTTGTTCATGATCCGCGTCACTGAAGCGGCATAGGAAGCAAAAGGATCGATGTCTTCCACCGGCGCGTCAGTACCGTTGTTGATTCTTACCCCAGCATCCAGCAGATCGCGCCATCGATAACTGGTCCGAGCAGTGCGCTTGGCTCCAAGACGGGTGCTGATCCATGGGCCGTCAGATGTNCAGTGCACNCCTTGAATCGCGGCAATGACACCNAGATCAGCGAAGCGCTGAATGTCGCCNGGATGAATGTGCTGAGCNTGTTCGATACGCCATCTAAGGTCGGGGCCATTAGAATCAGAGCTTTGCCACACCCGCTCATATAGATCCAGGACCTCGCGATTCGCTCGGGTGCCGATGGCGTGGGTGTTCACNTGGAAGCCGTTTGCAATAGCGATTGCNGCAGTGGTCTCGATCTCCTCAACTGTTTCGAGCACCAAGCCGCGACTGTTGGGTAAGTCCTCATAGGGCTCCAGTAACCAGGCACCATGTGCCCCTAGGGCGCCATCGATTTGCCGCTTAATTGAGCGCACGGTAAGGAAGTCGTTAGATCCTGACGGCATATAATAGTCCGGTAGGCGCTTGGCGAGTTCTTCGTTACTTTCGCCTCGTACCATTACATAAAGGCGAACGGGCAGCTGCTGGTTTGCCTCTAAA
>NZEI01000008.1 GCA_002690405.1 Gammaproteobacteria bacterium | reverse complement strand
CTCCTTACCTACCTGCATGCCATCCTGCGTGTATATAACCGCTACGGTCGGCGCGACAACAAATACAAAGCCCGCATCAAGATTTTACTGCGCGCACTGGGTGCAGAAGCCTTCACCCAACGCGTTGACGAGGAATGGCAACAGGTTATTCAGGAGAGCGAGCCGCTCGCCGATGCTGCGATAACGAAGATGCAAGGTTTCTTTCAAACCCCAACGCTGCCGACCATAGATAATCCAGACTTTAATCTCGACGAGCTGCGTCTCAAACATCCGCAGTTCAGCCGTTGGATAGAGCGCAACGTCAGCGCCCACCAGAGTGACGGTTATGCCAATGTGATTTTGTCTACCAAAGCCCCAGGCGTGCCACCTGGGGATGTCAGCGCGGAGCAAATGCTGGCCGTCGCCGATTGGGCAGATCAATTCGGCAGCGGTGAGGTGCGCATCAGCCACGAGCAGAATTTTGCACTGCCACATATTCGTCAGCAGGACTTATACGAACTCTGGCAACTCGCCAGCGACCAAGACCTTGCCACGGCCAACGCGGGATTGATAACTGACGTTATCTGCTGCCCAGGGGGCGACTTTTGCTCGTTAGCGAATGCCAAATCAATCCCAATTGCCGAAGCGATTCAACGCCAACTGAACGATGCCGATTTCCTCCATGACCTAGGCGATCTAGATCTGAATATTTCTGGCTGCATGAACGCCTGTGGACATCACCATGTCGGCCACATTGGCATTTTGGGCGTCGACAAAAAAGGCCAAGAATTCTACCAAATTTCCTTAGGGGGCCATGCAGGGCACTCTGGAGAATCGGCCTCCCTCGGCCAAATTATTGGCCCCTCTGTCTCGCGCAATCAAGTGCCTGCCGTCATCGACAACATCATCAACATCCACCTGTCATTGCGCCATCAAGACGAAAGTTTCCTCGGGTGCTTTCGCCGAGTCGGCATTCAACCCTTTAAAGCCAGCCTCAGGAGTGACGCGCATGACACAGCTGCTTAAACAACAGAATGGCGTCTGGCAGATAACCGATAGTCAGCCGACCGATTGGAGCGACGCGGAAGCCTTTAGCGCCGGCAGCGCACTCAAACTTACTGTCGACGCTGAACCCGATAAAGCATGGGCAAGCGCGCGCCTGATCGCCGTAGATTTTCCTGCGCTCACAGACGGTCGCGGACTGTCATTAGCCGCACTGCTACGACAGCGCGTCCGTTATACGGGTGATCTTCGCGCGGTAGGTGCCGTGCATGAGGATTTACTGCACTTTATGCTGCGCTGCGGCTTCAGCAGTTTTGAGCTTCCAGCTGAACGCGATCCCGCGATCGCGCTAGATTTATTGGCGCCCTATAGCAATTACTATCAGGGCTCAGTGAGGGACCCATTGCCCGCGCTGTTGCGATGACCTAGTCCCCGCACGCGCAGCGCTGTAGCTGCTATGCTAAAGACATGGCACACCCTAACCTTATTGATTCGTTTTTCCTAATATTCAGCGGCGCAGCCGTGCTCGCGACACTGAGCCTATATACTAGGCAGCCGATGTTAGTGGCCTACATTGTGCTGGGCTGCGTAATCGGTCCTCACGGATTTGCACTGATCAACGATGACAGGCATCTCAGCGAAATTGCCGAAATTGGCATCATGTTCTTACTGTTCTTAGTCGGCCTGGATCTGCAACCCAGCAAATTGCGTAACATGGTGGGCGAATCTATGCTGACGGCGCTTGGAACTACCTTGGCATTTTTTGTGCTGGGTGCAGGCGTGATGCTGTTCTTTGACTTTGCCATCACTGAGTCCATCGTGGTTGGCTTAGCGCTAACCTTCTCCAGCACGATTCTTGGCTTAAAACTGTTACCCACCACAGCATTACATCATCGGCACATTGGCCAATTGGTCATCAGTTTGCTGTTAATCCAAGACCTATTAGCCATCATAGCCATCGTCGTTGTCAGTGAATTTACGCCTGAATTATCTGCACTGATGCAAAATCTCGGCGCGGTCTTGCTTGCGTTACCGGTTTTAGGGCTTTGCGCTTTCGCCGGGGTACGCTTCGTACTGTTACCCCTAATACGACGATTTGATGCCTTTCATGAGTACATTTTTTTAATTGCTATCGCATGGTGCTTAGGCCTAGCAAGCCTGTCCCACAGTCTCAATCTGTCGTTCGAAATTGGCGCATTTACCGCAGGTGTGAGTCTGGCAACCAGCCCAATCGCTCAATACATTGCAGAACATTTGCGGCCACTACGAGACTTTTTCCTGATTATGTTTTTCTTTTCTGTTGGCGCAGATTTAAATACCGGCTTAATCGGTACCCTATGGTTACCGATCTTAGTCACCAGCGTGGTTGTAGTGGTGTCAAAACCCCTGGTATTTGGCGCGTTGCTAAAGATCCAAGGCGAGCCTACCAGCACGGCCAAAGAGGTTGGAGCTAGACTTGGCCAAGGCTCGGAGTTCGCCCTACTTTTGAGCTATATAGCGGTTGGTAATGCCTTACTGGGTGAAGCCGCCGCAGCGGTATTACAAACCGCTACAGTGCTCACCATGATCGTGAATAGCTATTGGGTAGTCTCTCGCTACCCTAGCCCAATCGCAGCAACCCCGAGTCTACGTCGGGATTAATCCTCAGCGGATAGATCAACAACGCCTCGACCCACCATTTGTCCTGCCAATATCCGGTCAATAGCATCAGATAAGCTGTTCAAAGTCAGGGTTTCTTCTAGATCAGCTAAATCCATCTGCCAATCTGTAGCTAAACGGGACCAAATCGCCGCTTTTTCCGTGATCGGCAACTGCACCGAATCAATGCCGAGCAGGTTCACATGACGCAGAATAAACGGCAGTACAGAGGCTGCAAAATTGGGCGCCGCCACCAGTCCACAGGCCGCAGCACTGCAGCCATAGCGCAGGCTTTTGACCGCGTTAAACAAAATATCACCGCCCACGGTATCAACCACACCGCCCCAGCGTTCAGGCAACAGCGGCTTTTCCGCACCTTCCGCGGCTTCCTCACGAGTCATAAATTCAACCGCACCGAGGCTGCGCAAAAACTCGTGCTGATCTGCCTTGCCCGTTACCGCGACGACCTCATAGCCCAAACCGGCAAGCAGCTTCACCGCCACAGAACCTACTCCACCTGTCGCCCCGGTAACCAGTACCGGGCCAGAAGCTGGTGTCATACCGCTTTGCTCTAGCTTCTGCACACACTCAGCGGCGGTAAATCCGGCGGTACCAATACGCATACTGGTATGCGCATCGAGGCCCTCTGGCATCTTCACGGCCCAACTTGCGGGTACGCGGATTCTTTGAGCGAAGCCACCCGCAGTGCCCATGCCGAGATCAAAGCCAATGACAATGACCTGGTCTCCCTCCGCAAAGTCACTGTCATTACTGTTTATCACCACACCTGCAGCATCAATGCCTGGGGTATGCGGGAATACACGTGTAACACCCGGATTGCCGGTAGCTGACAATGCGTCTTTGTAATTCAAAGAAGAGTAGTGAACATCAATAAGCAGTTCACCCTGGGGTAGTTGATCGTCCTCGCGATCAACAACACTGCGCACAAATCCAGTATCAGTTTTCTCTACTTGAAACGCTCTAAATGACATTGGCTAATCCCTCTCAGTTATGATTCGTACAGCGATAGGCAACACGCGCCTTACGAGCGCCGCGAAAATTCCAGCAAATGCGTAACTCGATCGAGGATGCCACTGGCCTTACCTAAGAGTCGCTCGATAGGCTTACTGTTTTGCTTCCAGGCAACTTGAAAAACGTCTTTGTCTGCGCAGGCCGCCATAAGATATTCATCACTGGTTGCCAAGCTGTCCACTAGATTCAGCTCCAACGCCCTCGACCCATACCAGGCTTCACCGGTGGCTACCGTGGCGATATCCATTTCGGGGCGATTATCGACAACAAATTCCTGAAACAGCGCGTGGATGTCCTCAAGCTCTTGTTGGAATTTCTCACGCCCTTCCTCGGTATTCTCTCCCAAAAATGTAAGCGTGCGCTTGTACTTGCCTGCGGTAAGAACCTCGACATCAACATCATTTTTCTTCAGCAGGCGATGCACATTCGGCACTTGCGCCACCACACCAATCGATCCCACTACGGCGAACGGCGCGGCGACAATCTTATTTGCTACCGCGGCCATCAAATAGCCGCCNCTCGCGGCAACCTTGTCTACCACTGCAGTCAACGGAATNCCCTTATTGCGNACACGCATCATTTGGGAAGCNGCCAGACCATAGCTGTGAACCATACCCCCTGGGCTTTCCAAGCAGATCACAACTTCGTCATTGCTGTCTGCCATAGTCAGTATTGCGCTAATTTCTAGGCGAAAATTATCCACATCCGATGCCGCAACATCGCCTTCAAAACGCACGACAAAAACTCGCCCGGGCGCGTCGCTTTCGACGCCCTCCTGGGGGGCACTTTTAGCCGCCTTCTTGGCCTTCGCAGCGTTCTCTTTATCGGTCACTTTCTGCGACTTCTGCTCGGATTTGTGGCGCCGTTTTGCTTCTTGAGGTGTTAGCAATGCATCTTCCATCACATANCGAAGATTGCGCAGCCGCTCATTAATTTTGGTAACCGTCAAATAGCCTTGATCGCCCCCCTGCTGCCGCATCTTTGCGCCAGCAGCAAATGACACAACCACAATGATCGCCACTACCACGGTGACTGCCTGGGCCAAAAACATCAGATAGTCGAATATATAATCCATAGCGCTTTCCAANATGGCGTCGAGTTAAGGTCGCGTACTTTATAGAGTGCAGGGTTCTCTCGTCCAGCGTTCTGCAATTACGCTCGCTTACCTGCAGCGATTCAGTACAATCGCCGCTCCAAAGACCAAGCTATGATATGCACGACTTTCTCGCCAAGCACTTCAACCCCGACCACAACACCGGCCTGGATGCCTGTATTCGCTTCGACTGGGGCGATGGCGGAATTCAATTTGCCGTGCGCGAGAGCCAGTTAGAACTGGACAGTAATGACCCGGTGGAGATGACTCTATATTTTCACAGCGAGTCTCTCGCGCGCGAGTTATTAAGCGGCAAGGCTGACCCGGTCAACGCCTTTATGCAGAGTCAATTCCGTGCCAGCGGCCATCTAATTTGGGTCTTCCATGCCATGGCAGCTTTCCGAACTCCCCACGCCTAGGACGCTTGCTGTTGAATGAACTCCTCTATTAGCCATCCTGATATTGCCGTCTTGGGCGGCGTCTGCGGTAACGTGTCGCGGGTAAACCACTGGGCATCAGCAATCTCTCCGGGCTGGCATACGATATCGCCAGATTTGTATTCAGCATGGAAACCAAGCATCAGGGAATTGGGAAATGGCCAGCTCTGGGAGCCAAAATAGCGCAGGTTTTCGACCCTTAAACCTACCTCTTCAAAAACTTCTCGATGCACGGTTTGCTCGATGGATTCACCGGCCTCAACAAAGCCCGCCAAGGTGCTGTACATGCCATTCGGCCAGTTCGCATTACGTGCCAGTAGCATCTCATCACCGCGGGTGATGAGCACGATAATGCTCGGCGACAGTCTCGGGTAACTGATAAGACCACAACTACCGACCTTGGCTCGATCACTCTTATGATCTTGAGTTGGGCTGCCACAACGACCGCAGAACTGGTGATTTTCCGACCACTCGACAATCTGCAGCGCCCGCCCTGCAAGGTAAAATAATGATTGGGCCGTACGACCCAATAGGCCGCGCAGACCCACAGCCACAAAACCTTCAGGCACCTGACCCTTTACACGCAACGCGAAGCAGGGTCGATTAGCGTAGTGGCCCAAGAAATGTTTGCTGCCGACCTCCAAGTCCAACCAGCGAAAGTCATCGGCAGTTATGGGTTCGGGCATACCTTGGTGACTCTTGCAGACCAACTCTGATCCGATAAATGCGAAATACCATGCATCACCGCTGTCGTCTGCAGCTGACATCTCATGATTAGGAACAAATTCATCCGGTTCGTTTGGCCACATCTGCTGTTCACTTTTTGTTATTCGAAGTTAAAAACATAGCATACTTCTGCAGCCAAACCAGATTCACAAACCTCGCGACTTACGGTTGAAGCGTAGCCACAATGCAAGCTATCTTTACCACATAGGCGAATTACGGTGATCGGCAGCATGGGGCTCAGCCTTGCTGCCCAGTAGATAGCGCGAATAGACGTGAATAGACGCAAAGAGTAAAAACTCACAAGTCACCTGAACCTTCCATCAATCAAAAATAACTAAGGTGTATATATGCAAGGCCTTTCCCTAAGTTCTTTCACCCAGAATTTTCTTGGCCATGCGCCAGATTGGTATAAGAAAACCATCGTCGCCTTTTTAGTGCTTAATCCGTTTTTGCTCCTAATAGCAGGCCCATACATAGCCGGTTGGGTATTGGTTCTCGAATTCATTTTCACCTTGGCGATGGCGTTGAAATGCTACCCGCTGCAGCCCGGCGGTTTGCTCGCTTTCGAGGGGATCGTATTAGGCATGACCAATCCCACTACGGTCTTACATGAGGTTGAAGCCGCATTTCCAGTGATCTTATTACTGATCTTTATGGTCGCTGGCATATATTTCATGAAGGAATTACTACTCTTCACCTTTACGAAAATTTTGCTGTCGGTACGCTCAAAAACGCTCATTTCGTTTCTGTTTTGTCTTATTTCGGCGGTCTTGTCCGCATTCTTAGATGCGCTAACAGTAACTGCGGTGGTCATTAGCGTCGCCGTGGGCTTTTACTCGGTTTATCACCGAGTTGCCTCGGGCAAGCACTTTAATGATGAGCACACCCACTCTGAGGACAGTAGCATCCTCGAAGAGCGGCAAGAGGAACTGGAAAAATTTCGGCGCTTTCTACGCAACCTACTTATGCATGCTGCCATCGGCACCGCTCTTGGTGGCGTTTGTACCACCGTTGGTGAGCCGCAAAACCTCCTGATAGCCAGCTACACAGGCTGGGAATTTATGGAATTCTTCTGGCGCATGTCACCGGTCACTATGCCTGTGCTCGTCGCTGGCCTGACCACCTGTGTCCTGTTGGAGCAAGTTAAGATCTTTGACTACGGTGCTCAATTGCCTGAGCGAGTTCGCGAGATCCTGATGGAATTCGACGCCCACGAAGCATCCATTCGCACAGCCCAAGACAACGCCAGGNTNGTTGTNCAAGCNGTNGCCGCGCTGTTNCTGGTGTTCGCACTCGCCTTCCATGTCGCTGANGTCGGTCTTATCGGACTNACAATCATCGTCCTGCAAACCGCNTTNAATGGGGTCATCGAGGAACACAAGCTCGGACACGCTTTTGAGGAAGCCTTGCCCTTTACCGCGCTCTTAGTGGTGTTCTTTGGCGTGGTCGGCGTTATTCACGATCAACACCTGTTCTCACCAGTGATCGGCTACGTACTTTCACTACCGGAAGACATGCAGCCCGGCATGTTTTATATCGCTAACGGTGTGCTGTCCGCAATCAGCGACAACGTATTTGTCGCGACGGTCTACATCGGCGAAGTTAAGGCCGCTTTCGATAACGGTATTTTGAGCCGAGAACAATTTGATCTGCTGGCGGTAGCCATTAATACCGGAACAAACATTCCCAGTGTTGCCACACCTAACGGTCAGGCAGCGTTCTTATTTCTGCTAACGTCATCAATCGCCCCGCTGATTCGACTCAGTTATATGCGCATGGTGACCATGGCTCTGCCCTACACCATAGTAATGGGCATAACTGGCTGGGTTTGCGTGCACTACTTCCTGTAGCGTCTGGAAAAATTACTCGTCAGAAGTACGAGCAGCGGTGAGCGACCCAATTTGCTGCCATATTGGGGTCGCTCCGCTCTTTTCCGCTAACAGCGTGACGAACTGCTCATGAGCTTTGAGTTCGTCGGCATCGGCTCGAATCACCGACAATCCGGATGCGTCAACAGGCTGCAGTTGCTGTTCGCCTCCCTGAGCTTCTGTCCCTTTGTCTTGATCGTCGTTAGCGCCAAATAACTGCGTCTGTCCTCCGGTCATTAGCAGAAAGACATCCGCAAGGATTTCTGCGTCGAGCAAGGCCCCATGCAACTGACGTTGAGAATTGTCGACCATGTAACGCCGACACAGCGCATCGAGATTATTTTTCTGGCCAGGGTGTTTGTGCCGAGCTAACGCTAAGGAGTCCGTTACCTGGCAAATCTTTTCTATGCTCTCGGGTGTATCTACACCGTCGGCCAATATGTGACGGATTTCTGCATTCAAAAACCCGACATCGAATGGTGCATTATGGATGACCAACTCTGCATCACTGATAAATTCCAAAAATTCCGGCCAGATATCGGCAATACGAGGTTTGTCCTCAAGAAATTCCGCACTAATGCCGTGAACCTCTTGGGCGCCCTCGTCGATGTCCCTTTGAGGATTAACGTACTTGTGAAAACGTCTGCCGGTAAGACGACGATCCACCAATTCAACTGCACCAATTTCAATGATCCGGTGGCCGCGTTCGGTTTCTAGTCCAGTGGTTTCAGTATCGAGAACAACCTGTCTCATGTCTGGGCCTGCATAACATCTATCGCATCGTTTGCTGCCATGTCCACACGCTCATTTTCCTCATGGCCACTATGGCCCTTTACCCAGTGCCACTCGACCTGATGCTTTGCCACCGCGGTGTCGAGCCGCTGCCAGAGCGTCTTATTCTTCACCGGCTGTTTTTGTGATGTCTTCCAACCATTACGTTTCCATCCATGAATCCATTGGGTGATGCCTTGGCGAACGTATTGTGAGTCAGTCGTTAACACCACGGAGGAGGCACGCTTTAGAGCCTCAAGTCCTTGAATTGCGGCCATGAGCTCCATCTGGTTATTAGTTGTTTCCTGCTCGGCGCCAGAGAACATCTTTTCAACGCCTTGGCTACGCAATAACGCTGCCCACCCTCCTGGCCCGGGATTACCGCGACAGGCACCATCCGTGAAGATCTCTACCTCTGGCATCAATTTCTATCCTTCGCCACTGCGCGAAAATCTATGACTTTAGAGTATCCAGCAGATGCCAACGCTCGCCGCGAACGCGCCTTTGAGCGCATCAGAGACAATGGCAGCGCCCGCTTGGTCGCACTGACCACCAACAGACCCCCTAATGGCAATCGCTCCATAAACCCCAACGACGGCCAAGCCATGCGCCGATTTCGGATCCATGCTGATGCTGATGCCAATCCTCGAGGCGTTACGAATGGCAATCGATAATCAAAGTATCTCGGCTTTGCGTCGAGGGTAAAACCAAGCAGTTCGAGCCAATCAAACAGACGTAGCGGATTTACCAACTGTCGTTCACTTAGAGGGTCGAGTCGCCATTTTGCGTAGCCCCATCGCAAGCCGAAAAGACTGAAAGGATTGAATCCTACGATAACCATTCGCCCCCCAGGCACGAGAACACGCGCAGCCTCGCGCAGACCAGCACGAGGGTCGGTGGCCGACTCCAGCGCGTGATGTAACACCAAGCCGTCAAACTGATGATTAGCGAACGGCAAAGCCTCAAGCTGGCCCTGTACAAGCGGGGCAGCAACCCTCGAAGCTGTTGCCAGCCCTGCATCTGCAGTGGTGTTACGCTGAATATCCGAATGCANAAACACCGCATCNCGNACCATACATTGCTGCAGTAGCTGCGCANGTCCGAAAGTTTCGCCGACCCAAAGCGCTGANTTGCCGTGCAAGCGACGNACCTGAGTTGCTAATTCAGACTGCTGCCCTTGCAGNACCCGACGGCCAATAGCNCTTTCCCACAAGGATCTTGAATCACCACGAAATGTCTTGCGCGTATTCAAAGAAGCGGTACCCCCTGGAAAGTGGCTTATTGTTGCTTGGCAGGACTTATACGTTTAAGTTTACGGGCTTTATTGCCGCCCCAACAAGTCTTTAGCTTTTATGCCTGTAAATTTACCTGCCGTGCATATGCTCGGCGCGATCCTATTATTGCTTACTGGTTGCCAAACTCGTCCGGCANCGCCCACCACTGCAGCGGAACTGCAACCGCAAGCTGCCNCGGTTACNGACACGGCTTTGTCCAAGCTAGCCGAGGCACCTGCAGCCGCAGAAACTGCGCACGCGCATGNACTAAAAGCTACCCAAGAGNCCGCATCTGTTACCNCAGCAGNGCAAAGTATTTGGCCTAANCTTCGCGGAGCCATGGCACTGAGCCACCAATTAGAGCAACGACGCGTACAGCAGGAAATACGTTGGCTCCTTCGCAATCCNCGCTATCTCGAGCGATTACAGCCACGCATGCAGAAATACCTACCCTACCTACTGCAAAGAACTGTCGAACGAGGCTTGCCTGGCGAACTGGCACTGATTCCAATTGTCGAGAGCGCACTCGACCCCTATGCATTCTCACCAGGCGGCGCCAGCGGTTTGTGGCAATTCATGCGACCCACTGCGTTACAGTATGGCCTGACGATTGATCGTTGGTACGACGGCCGGCGCGACATAATTGCAGCCACAGAGGCAGCGCTCGATTACCTAGAAGCTTTGCATACTCGTCTGGGGCAGTGGCCCTTGGCCATCGCTGCGTACAACTCCGGCGGTGCACGGGTACAGCGGGCCGTGCGACGCGCANACAGCAGCGATTTCTTTNCCCTAAGACTGCCGCGCGAGACCCAGTACTACCTGCCTAAAGTATTAGCCTTGGCAGCGCTTATCTCGACTCCTGAGAAGTATGCTGTGGCNCTGCCTGAAGTAGCCAATGAACAGAGCTTTGCNCTTTTGCAGCTTCCNAGCCAGTTCGATTTGCAAATCCTCAGTGACCTGATAGCGCTGCCACTNGCTGANTTACAAGCGTGGAATCCAGCACTCAAACGCTGGGCTACCCCGGCTCTGGACGACCATCGCCTGATCGTTCCACTGCATTACAAGAAAGCACCAAACGAGCAACTCGANACAGCCAAACTGCAAGCGATAATAGCGGCCACCCAGCAGGCCGAGCGCATGCACTGGAACGAAATAATCGTGCGCAACGGTGACTCATTGAGCGTCCTTGCCGAGCGCTACAACACCGACATCCCGACACTCAAGGCGGCGAATAGGCTGCGCGGAACGACAATACGTGCAGGCAAGCCGTTACTCGTGCCAGTGAATCAAAGTAACCAATCAGTTAAGACACATCGAACAACCAACTATCTTCCCTACACTGTACAATCAGGGGATTCGCTCTGGTCAATCGCTAAAGCCCATAACGTCAGCATCGCAAGCTTGGTAAAAACTAACCGGATCGCTCCTCGGGAAGTCTTACCGATTGGGCGCAAGCTNAACGTACCGACAAGCGCGCCCGTAACTCTGCCGGCTCTGGGTCGATCTCAGGAGGTGACGCGAAAAGTTGCCTACACTGTCCGTAAGGGCGACTCCCTTGCACGAATCGCCAAACGCTTTGGCGTCGGCGTTGCTGAACTGGCGAAATGGAATCGGTTAGATTTGCAGAAATACCTGCAGCCTGGCCAGCGCCTAACCGTCTATGTAGACGCGGCCAACACCTGAATTAGCAGCTTAGAATTCAACACGCCGAGTGACACCCACAAACTCTTCGGCGCCGCGATAAAACGCGGCGAATTCAGCCTGTAAGTTGCGCTGCGCAATGGCGTTGCGCAGTTGCTCGCGATATCCATCCGGGGCGGANCTTATGTCTCCCATAACCACGCGAGTTACCGCAACCAGCGCACTGCTGCCGTCTGCGAGTACCACGCTACCAACGGATCTGCCATTTTCATCCGGTCGCGGTAAGGTGAACGCATAGCTGATTACCTCACGAGTCGTATCATCATCGGCGCGCGTTCTATTAACTGACTCCAGAGTCGTCCAGCGCTTGCCCAGATCAGACGCCACCTGACTGACGCCCTCACCCTGCTCCAACAGGCTCAGCGCATCGGCACTTGCCTCATCGATTAGATCAAGAGCTTTCTCGCGACGCACTTCGGCACTGATTTGGGTACGTACTTGGTCCAGTGGAATAACTTCCGGGGGATAGTTTTGCGCTACTCGAACCATGACACTAGTCTCGTCGTCCACATTGATCACGGAACTGTTCTCNCCTTCGATCAAGTCTGCCGAGAATAACGCCGACTTAACCACATCGGCNTTCAAGACCTGAGCGTCCTCACTTACCGCTGCGGCAAGGGTAATACCGTCAACCCGCTTTAGACTCAGCGCAAAAGCTGCCGCTGTATCGGTCAAGGCATAGCGCTCGTCATAGCCGCTGCGCTCAATTTCTTCCTGCAACTCGGCATAAGCGTCAAGTGCCTGCTCACGACGCAGTCGCTGCAATAATACGTCCCGCTCCTCGGCAAAGGTTGGGTACGCCGCCTCGGATACAGCCACAAGTTTAATCAGGTGGTATCCAAATTCAGTGCGCACTGGCTCAGATACGTCCCCAGGTTTGGCTAACGCCCACAATGCTTGCTCGAACATCGGATCGAAGACGCCTTTGCCGGATGAGCCTAAGGCACCGCCGGCCTGCGCCGAGCCAATATCATCTGAGAGCTCTTTTGCCAGTTCGGCGAAATCATCACCTCGATCGATTCGCCCACGGACCGAACGTGCAAGCTCCAGTGTCGCCGCATCGTCTCGCGCGTCCGTCACCTCGAATAAGATATGCGCGCTGTCCCGCTCGCTGGCCTCCATGGCCGCATCCCGATCGCTCACATACATTGAGCGCAGCTCGTCTTCGCTTACCTCTANACTACTGGCGGCCGCTACTGCATCTACCGAAAGCTCCAGATATTCAACATCCACCTTACGTTCGGTCATATACGCACCCTGAGCGGCTTCATACCGTTCTGCCACTTCCGCGTCACTAACCGTTACCGTATTCGCATAGTCATCAACCAACAACGGCAGGTAGGCAACATCACGGCGCTGTTCCATAACGCTGTATATCTCTGCAATTTCCCACTCTGCAAGCAGTGCACTGTTTTGGATTCCCTGTTGCAGCTGGCTAGAACCCATTGCATTAGCGTATTCGTCTATAAATTCTTCGGGGCGGTAGCCCAACATCTGCACCTGTTGCAAGTACAGCGCCTGGTCGAACTGACCGTCGCGTTGGTATGCGGGACTTTGTAGAAGCTCTTGATTTACCGAGTCGGCCGAAACTTTTATGTCCAGATTTTCGGCGGTTTGATAAAGCACCTGTCTATTAATTAACTGCGACAATGCATACTGCTGCAGCTGCAACCGATCAATATCATTCGGATCGAAGTCGGGCCCCATCCGCCCAAGGATACGACGACGCTCGCGCTCAGTCTCAACACCGAGGATATTTTCTGTGATCGCAAAGTCCCCCACTTCGGCTACCTCCGGATCTCCGACCGAAAATACATTGGTGGCACCAAAGCCAAAAAATACTAAAACTGCGATTATGGCGATGACCAAAACCTTGAAACCGGTGCTTTGGGTCTGATCGCGAAGCTGTTGCAACATCTAACTGTGTCCGTATCTCTGTTGTTCTAAACGTCTGCTCTTGGGAGCAGCGAAATTATAACGCCCAAAATAAAAAGGGCGCGGATTTCGCGCCCTTTCTTTATAACCTTCGAGCTTAGTTTAAAGCGTCCTTTAGCGCCTTACCTGGCTTAAATGCAGGNACCTTTGCCGCCGCAATTTGGATGGTTTCGCCGGTTTTCGGGTTGCGTCCTGTACGCGCNGCTCGCTCCCGTACTAAAAATGTTCCAAAGCCTACCAAGGCAACCGACTCAGCATTCTTGAGTGAGCTTGTCACGGCCTCAATGGTTGCATCCAACGCTCTGCTGGCTGCTGTTTTAGAAATGTCTGCCGATTCGGCAATTTGATCGATTAGTTCGCTTTTATTCACTTTCGCCCCTTAGCTGCTGTGCTCGCCNGTCTCAATGAATTCCGCCCCAAGACTATGGCTACGCTTATTGAAGTANTTCCCCTCTCGGGTCNGAGTTTTATACCAANACCGATATGCGGACGCAAGGTATTCCAACCCCTGATTAAAGCCGCCTTAGTGGGGGCTTAGCGGCTGGCTCTTGCTCTTNCTACGTGGCTTTGCGGCAATCTCAGATTCTTCCACCACTTGCTTGGTTTTTTTNACTGACGGTTTCGGTGTTTCCTCAAGTGCGATATGCAATACCTCTTCAATCCACTTAACGGCATGAATCTTTAGTTTTGATTTCACGTTGTCAGGTATTTCTTTCAAATCCTTTTCATTCTCAACAGGAATGATGACCTGTTTGACGCCCCCACGATGCGCTGCTAANAGTTTTTCCTTCAGCCCGCCAATGGGTAATACCTGCCCACGCAGGTTGATCTCTCCTGTCATGGCNACTTCGGCTTTAACTGGAATACCGGTAATCACTGAAATCATTGCTGTGCACATACCGATNCCAGCACTAGGCCCGTCTTTCGGTGTCGCGCCTTCGGGTACATGAATATGCAGATCGGATGTCTCAAAGAACTCGTTATCGATACCTAGGGACTCACTACGACTACGCACAACCGTCAGCGCAGCCTGAATAGATTCCTGCATGACATCGCCTAGCGATCCAGTNTTGATCTGTTGGCCCTTGCCCGG
Source organism: Gammaproteobacteria bacterium (assembly GCA_002690405.1). Lineage (GTDB taxonomy): Bacteria > Pseudomonadota > Gammaproteobacteria > Pseudomonadales > Azotimanducaceae > UBA4421. The sequence continues at coordinate 27,859 of NZEI01000008.1, read as the reverse complement.
CATGGCAACAGCTTCGATATTCAATAACTCACCGCCCACCTGTGTCCACGCCAAACCGGTCACGATGCCGACTTTATTATCTTCTTCAGCAAGTCCATAGGTGAACTTTGCAACCCCATTGTATTCTTCCAAATCGGCTGGTTTAACCACCACGGTTTTCGCTTTGGCGGCTTTTGCGCTTTTGCCNGCTTTTTTACTAGACCGCTTAGCCACAGCGCTTAAAGCCTGCTCTTTGACAACCTTGCGGGCTAACTTNGCGATTTCTCGCTCCAAACCGCGAACCCCGGCCTCCTTGGTGTAGTAACGAATCAGNTCGATAAGAGCGTCNTCGGTAATCTCTAATTCGCCGTCGTTAAGCCCATTATTCTTCACTTGCTTAGGCACAAGATAACGCCGTGCAATGTTCAGCTTTTCATCCTCGGTATAACCNGGTAGCCGGATAATCTCCATTCGGTCCAACAATGGCGCCGGGATATTCATGGAGTTCGAGGTACAAATAAAGAATACGTTGGACAGATCGTAGTCCACTTCCAAGTAATGATCGTTGAAGGAATTATTCTGCTCTGGGTCCAACACCTCGAGCAGCGCGCTCGCTGGATCACCGCGCATGTCCATGCCCATCTTGTCGATTTCATCAAGCAAAAATAGTGGGTTAACAACGGCGGTCTTCGACATCTTTTGCATGATCTTGCCAGGCATCGAGCCGATATAAGTCCGTCGGTGACCCCGTATTTCGGCTTCGTCACGAACGCCGCCGAGGGCCATGCGGACAAACTTACGGTTGGTCGCCCGCGCGATACTCTCGCCCAGACTGGTCTTGCCCACTCCGGGAGGACCAACCAAGCAGAGCACCGGCCCCTTCGAACGCTTGACCCGATTTTGCACCGCTAAATATTCGATAATGCGGTCCTTTACTTCTTCCAAACCATAATGGTCTTCGTCNAGAATGCGCTGGGCNGCCGCTAGATCTTTACGCACCCGGCTTTTCTTACTCCACGGAATATTTAGCATCCAATCGATAAAACTGCGCACGACGGTGGCTTCCGCAGACATAGGCGCCATATTTTTCAACTTATTTAACTCGCCCTGAGCTTTTTCCTTGGCCTCTACTGGCATCCCTAGCTCATCAATGCGCTGCTGCAGTTCATCTACTTCGCTTTGCGAGTCGTCACCCATCTCTTTTTGGATGGCTTTCATCTGCTCATTTAAGTAGTAGTCGCGCTGGCTTTGCTCCATTTGCTTCTTTACCCGACCACGTATGCGCTTCTCCATTTCTTGAACATCTATTTCAGCGTCCATCAAACTAAGCAAAAGCTCCATACGCTTGTTCGGCTCGAGAGTCTCGAGAATGCGTTGCCGCTCTTCNANTTCCAATGAGATCTGTGCGGCGACCGTGTCCATCAAGCGCGACGGATCGTCGATACCGGAGAGCGAAGCTAGCACTTCCTGGGGAATTTTTTTGTTGCTCTGAGCAAATTGCTCGAATTGCGACAGCAAGGTTCGCACCAGCGCCTCTGCCTCACGCCCCTCGATAGGCTCCTCTTCACAGGGCGTAACCTCAGCGCGGATGTACTCTTCAGCAAACTCAATCGTCGCTATTTCAGCGCGCTGCCCCCCTTCCACTAGCACTTTGACCGTGCCATCGGGCAGTTTCAGCAATTGTAATATCGTCGCGACAGTGCCCAAGGAGTATAGGTCTTCAGCGTCCAAGTCGGTCTTATCCGAGTCGCGTTTCGCGATNAGAAAAATCTTCTTGCTGTCCGCCATGGCCGCTTCAAGGGCTCTAATGGAGCTTTCCGTGCCGACGAANAGCGGATGCACACCGTGGGGNTACACCACCATGTCACGCAGCGGCAGTACTGGAAGTTGTTCTAGAGGAGATTTGGCCATATTCGNTCTCGTTTGAGTAACACTACATTAGACGTCGGATCGTCTCATTCGTGTCGTCGATAGGCCGTGAATAAAAGGTACCCTACGGGAGCGCCGCATCGCGGCGCATTTCACTACTCTTCAGGNGCTGCTTTAGCCTTATCTACGTTTTCATAGATGAGCATTGGTTCGCTATCGCCCTTGATGGCGCTTTCATCAATCACCACCTTACTCACCGACTCCGACGACGGTAATTCATACATGGTGTCTAAAAGCACAGCTTCAAGTATCGAACGCAATCCGCGTGCACCGGTCTTGCGTTCGGTGGCTTTTTCCGCGACAGCCCGCAATGCGTCTTCTCGAAAATCCACCTCGACCCCTTCCATCTCGAACAGCTTAGTATATTGCTTTGTAAGCGAGTTCTTTGGCTCGGTCAGAATGCGGATCAATGCGTCGTTGTCGAGTTCGCTCAGCGTTGCAACAACCGGCAAGCGGCCAACAAATTCTGGGATCAAGCCATAACGAACAAGGTCTTCGGGCTCTACAGAGCGCAATGTCTCGCCTATGGTGCCGCGATCCGCTTCGCTTTTAACCTCTGCACCAAAGCCAATACCCGACTTGTCAGAGCGATCAAGAATCACACGATCTAGNCCGGCAAACGCGCCGCCACAAATGAATAGAATCTTCGAGGTATCCACCTGTAAGAATTCTTGTTGCGGATGCTTCCGCCCGCCTTGGGGTGGAACCGACGCAACTGTGCCCTCAATGAGCTTGAGTAATGCCTGCTGTACACCCTCACCAGAGACATCACGGGTGATAGATGGGTTATCTGATTTACGCGAAATTTTGTCNATTTCGTCGATATAAACAATGCCNACTTGCGCGCGATCAACGTCGTAATCGCACTTTTGCAGCAGTTTTTGAATGATATTTTCGACGTCTTCGCCCACATATCCAGCTTCGGTTAGGGTCGTCGCGTCGGCGATGGTAAACGGCACATCNAGCAAACGCGCCAAAGTTTCTGCAAGCAGCGTCTTACCGCAACCTGTCGGTCCTATCAGCAGGATATTAGACTTAGACAGCTCAACATCGTCTTTCTTTGCGCCGTAGTTGAGTCGCTTATAGTGGTTGTATACCGCAACGGACAGAACCTTTTTGGCATGAGCTTGGCCAATAACATACTCGTCCAGAATCCGATTAATCTCGGTTGGCACAGGAAGTTTGCTCGACTCAGTCGATTCTGCAGCTTCAGCCACTTCCTCGCGAATAATGTCGTTACATAACTCAACACATTCGTCGCAAATAAAGACTGAAGGGCCAGCGATTAACTTGCGTACCTCGTGCTGGCTTTTGCCGCAAAAAGAGCAGTACAGCAGTTTGCCAGAGTCGTCGCCTTTGCCACTATCGTCGGACATATTTTTCTCTACCTGTAAATCTATCGCGAATCCACTTTATGTAGATTGCGTAACCTCTAGATGGATTGCAAGTCGCTAGGTCGCGACCNTTACTCGCCCTTCGTTGCCAGTTCGCTNCGCGTCTTTTGTACTTTGTCCACCAGACCGTATTCTAGGGCCGCATCAGGACTCATCCAGAAGTCGCGATCCGTGTCTTTCGCAACCGTGGCTTCATCCTTGCCGGTATGCTCTGCAATCAACTTATTCAAACGCTCACGCATCAGNAATATCTCTTGCGCCTGAATTTCGATGTCAGCGGCAACGCCTCGCGAACCTCCAGAGGGCTGATGCAACATCATGCGCGAATTCGGCAAAGCATAGCGCTTCCCNGCTGTGCCTGCGGCCAGCAAAAACGCACCCATACTAGCCGCTTGGCCAACGCACAAGGTGCTCACATCTGGGCGAATAAACTGCATCGTGTCATATATCGACATGCCCGCTGTAACGGATCCACCCGGAGAATTGATATAAAGNTGAATATCTTTATCCGGATTCTCTGACTCCAGNAACAACATCTGGGCGACCACTAGGTTTGCCATATGATCCTCNACAGGACCCACCAGAAAGATAATTCGATCCTTCAGCAGCCGCGAGTAGATATCATAGGCGCGCTCACCCCGTGCGGTTTGCTCAACTACCATCGGCACCATGCCTAGGTTGTGCACTGGTTGCGCCAGTCGATCGTGATCGTAAGACATTCTTTCTTTTACCTCGTTATGGCGATATCAAATCGCTACACCATGTATGCCTGCTATGCCGTAGATAATCAATCGGCAGATTCAGCTTTTTCTTGCTCATCGGCTGCATCGCCATCTGACACCTCTGCGTCTGCGTCAGGGTCTGCTATCGCCGCCCCGCTCAGCACGTCGGCGTAGCTCGCGACAACCTCTTCAATGGCCGATTGATCCAATATGAGGTTTACAACCTGATCTTCAAGTACTCCCATTTCAACATTCTGCATTTGTTCAGGATTACTTCGATACCATTCAATCACCTGATCAGGCTCATCGTATGGCTCAGCGATGGTTTTGAGTTGTTCATCAACCAATGCAGTGTCCGCCTGCATCTCATGTTTGACGATAATCTCGTTGACGACTAGGCCTACTCTCACTCGTTGCTCTGCTTGATCTTGGAACAGAGCATCAGGCAAATCCAATTGTGGCGCTTGNCCTTGTGGCATTTGAAANTGGCTGAGCATCTGGTTCTTCAGTGCACTGATCTCTCTCTGCACCACGTCGTGGGGTAACAAAAAGTCATGTACTTTCGACAAGTTGTCCATAACTTGCTGTTTTATTTGATTTTTTATTGCCGCCTCGAGCTCGCGACCCATATTCTTTTTGACTTCCTCGCGGAAGCTACTTTCACCGCCTTCGGTGACGCCAAATTTCTCAAAAAACTCGTCATTGAGCTCTGGCGTTACGGCCTCACTGACCTCATGCACGGTCACAGAAAACTGTAGCGTCTTGTTTTGCAATTCCTCTGCGCGATAGTCTTCCGGAAACGTTGCATCGAAAGATTTTTCTTCCCCTGCGGCCATGCCCAAAACGGCTTGGTCGAAATCCTCGATCATTTGTCCTTCGCCTACTTTAAAGGTGAAGTCTTCCCCACAGGCCGATTCAACGCGCTCGCCATCCAAGGTTCCATTGAAATCAATCTTCAACTGATCACCGCTGGCCGCNGCTCGCTCTGCTACTTCGAAACTNGTGTGCTGCTCTTGCAGCTTGCCGATCATCGTTTCGATGTCCTCTTCACCAATCTCGGCACTCGGCCTTTTGATATTGATCTTGCTGAAATCAGCCAGATCTATGGTCGGATAAACGTCGAAGGTCGCGGTGAACTCAAAATCTATACCCGGATCCATTTTCACCACATCCAGCTTCGGGGATCCGGCGGGATTCATCTGCTCCTGCTGCACCGCTTGTACGAANCTGCTTTGCATTAGTTCGCTTGCGACTTCCGCGCGCACGGCCGAGCCATAGCGGCGGCGCACCTCTTTCAACGGCACCTTACCGGCTCGAAATCCTGGAATATTTACTCGACCACGGGCTTCCTGAAGACGCTGGGTAATCTGCGTTTCAAACTCCTCACTGGCGATGGCGATAGTCAAACGGCGTTCTAGGCCGGTCATTGTTTCGATGGATACATTCATGCTTATTTTTCAAGAACTGCTACTGGGTAAAAAGGACTCTCTGACTGCTCAGCTCGCCCAAAATGAGCGCGGCATAATACACTAGCAACAGCGGAAATGCTTGAGGCGACCCGACTCATTTACAGGCCCNGCAAAGTACTTCCAGATTTCCCTGAAACTAACCTGAACGGGCAGCAAGTGCCTCTCTGGTTTGCTGATGCACAGACTTATCGATTCGATAACCTAGATAAACTACACCAGCGATTATGCCCCCAATCATAGCAAACGGACCGTCGACTATGCCCAGCCGGAAAATAATGTCTGGGGCGACGTCCCCAGGCACCGAATTCGGCGGCAGCATGACGTAATACTGTAATGCTAATCCAGCAACAACATGCCCGATGGCATTCATTGCCTTGGCAAAAAATGCTCGCGCAGAATAGAAAATCCCTTCTAATCTCAGGCCTGTCTGCAGCTCATGCTCATCAGCAATATCTGCCAGCGCTGACATCACCGAGATGTTGAGCACAGCGCCGAAAAAAGACGAGAACGTTCCAAAAAATATAATAAAGGCAACGAGCGCCCATGATGAGTTTGCTGGGGCCAGACCAAGTAACGCAAGATTGACGGTCATCGACCAAAAAACACTCAGACCAATAGCGGAGAGCGCAATTGTCCAGCGTTTGTCGAANCGATGATGAAGTCTCGCGGCGAGAAAAAAGCCGACGTGAACGCCCAAGATGTTGTTCAGTATCAAAAACCCAATTTGTTGAGGCGTCAGCTCCCAAAAAAAGGTGCCCATGTAAATTGCCAACGTCTCGTGCGTACCGATGGTTAGTGACAAAAAGAACAAACCCAGGAGCAAATAAAGATAGTTTCGATTCTGCATNACCACCCAGATATCAGAATAAAAAGCCCCCAAAGATACTTTGCGGTCATCATCAATTTGATTTCGCTTCAGTAATGGAATCTGATCCTTGGTGCCAAACGCGCAGGCAAAAATAGATACTAGGACGATGACACATGCGGTGAGTGCGGTCCAAGTGTATGCGGGCCTGTAGAGTTGCCCACCCTGATCNACAAATATAAATCCAAAGACTACAAACCAGGCGACAACATGCATGAGCGTGCCACCATAGAGGGTGAATAGATTGTTGAACGCCATAATCCTNGTGCGCTCTAGGTAGTCGGTGCTTAACTCNGCGCCCATGGCGAGATGAGGAACAACGTAAAACGTTTGGAAGGTCCGCTGCAGGATAGTGAAAACACANAGCCATAGGAACAACAATGTGTGTGATTCAACGACAAATGCGGGCGGGTGAAAAATCAGAAAAATACACATCGCAAGGGGTATCGGCGCGATAAGTAGAAACGGATGCCTTCTACCCCACTTGGATCTAAAACGATCAGAAATCGCCCCGATAAGCGGATCGGTGATTGCATCGGCAAATATCGCGATTGCTAATGCCGTACCGGCCAAACCAGCGGGCAGACCAAGTATCTGCTGGTAAAAGATCATGCCTAAAGCATTGAATATCCACATAGAGGCTGCTTCACCGCCCGCACCCNCGCCGAAGTAGAATTTCGTTCGAGTGGCGACCCGCGAGTCATCAGCTTCCGCAGGAGACAATCCCGCACTACCGGCTAATTCTTTGCTCATCTAACGCTCCCTCCTTGACCTCCTAATTTGATCACCCCCCAAGGCCTAGACCAAAGTCAGTTTTGCGCAGCTTGCAAACGCTTTATCTAAAGCAAAGCTAACCCAACTATGCATCTCATTGCATTCTCGATCCATCGAATTTTGGGCGTCTCTTTTCAACAAAAGCACGCGCGCCTTCCTGCATGTTTTTCGGAATTAATACAGCCTGATGCCTCATCTCCAATGCCAACTGCTCCGCAAAACTCGAATGAATGGATTCATTGATGGTATCTCTTATCCGCACACATGCGTCGGGCGACGACGCTTTCAGAATTTCGCAGACCCGTCTGACCTCGTTGTCGAGCTGGCTGTCCTCCACCGAACTCCAAATTAGGCCCCATTCAACCGCTTGACTCGCAGTGATTCTCTCCCCCAGCAGGGCGACTCCTAAGGCCCGCGCTCTACCCGCGCGAAGAGGTATATTCCACGTCGTTCCCATATCCGGGACGATGCCCAAATTTGGCCCGAAGGTNGCGACGAAAAACGCAGATTCAGCGGCAATAGTTATATCGCAGGCGAGCGCCAAACCAAACCCACCCCCTGCCGCGGCGCCGTTAACTCGAGCCACCGTGGGAACAGGACAATTCATTACGTCGATCAGCGCTTGATTAAAAGTATCTTGCTTATCTTGCGGGCTGTCAGTGGCCGTGGCAGCCGCCGGGGCCGGCTCAGGCTGCGCAACTTGCTGCAGGTCAGCCCCTGCACAGAAGCCTCGACCATTACCCGTGAGAACCACAACACGTACCGACTGATCTTCACGCACCTTGTCAATGGCGTCGCTGATACCGCGCATCAGTTCATCAGTCATAGCATTAAACCGATCTGGCCTATTCAAGCTCACTGTGGCCACCCCATCTTCAACGCTGAAAAGAACCGCTTGCTCTGCCGTCATGCCGCTACCCTCCTAGAATGTGATTTTTACCTGCTGCGAAAAACCTTAACTGCTAAAAATATACGCGCTCACCGCTATTGATCAATATGCTGGCAGACCACTTCGACTCGATGCATTGAGGCAATAAATGCTCCACGGACAATTGCCCGTTGTTACGCAAACGCATTAAATTATGCTCTTCACAAGTTCTTTGAGATTCAATTAACTGCAGGGGAAATCACTGTGAGCAATGTTCTTTTGTATGAGGTGAATTCGGCGGTCGCCGTCCTGACCATTAACGACGCCCCCTATAACCGAATGTCACTGGAGTTTATGGATGAGCTGGAAGCAAAAGTGGCAGAAATTGCTGCCAACAAGCAAATCCGCTCAGTAGTGCTTACTGCGGCTGGCCTTGAAAACTTCTCAGTTGGGATGAACCTAAAACAGCTGCCTGAAGGCATTGAGAAAATGGGCAGTGCGGATGCTGTTTTTGACCAACGCTTACGCGTCATCGCGACCATCGAGAACATGGGTAAACCCTGGGTCAGCACCCTTTTTGGTTACTGTCTAGGCGGCGGCCTTGAACTACCCTTAGGCTGTCATTTTCGCCTTGCGGCCTTGGAGGGCGCGCAGATTGGCCTACCGGAACTGGACTTAGGCGCGGTACCTGCATGGGGCGGTAGTGCAAGATTAGCCAAGTGCGTGGGTGAACAGCACGCACTAGATATGATTTTGCGAGCGAAAAAAATCTCCGGACCAAGAGCGCTAGAAATCGGTCTGGTTCACGAAGTGTGGCCTCTAAGCGAACTCAAGGACAAGGCTCTGCAGCTTGCTGAAGAGTTAGCGGCAATGCCGGCAACGGCAGTGCGCGCCATGATGTCGGTACTCGTGAACAGCGACTGCAAAAACCTAGAGCAGCTTCTAGCTGCCGAACGCGAGGCCGTACGAGCAACTCGCGGCACGGCAGATGCCAAAGAAGGTATGTCCGCATTTCTGGAAAAGCGCGAGCCGGTCTTTAATCAAGGCGCCACTTGAGAGCTGCGGTTAACGGGCAGAGGTGGCTGGAGGCAGGCAAGTACTAAAGCGCCCGCACACGGACCTCCTAGCTAATACGTCCGGGTTAATAGCGCATCGTTGATCCGCCGCAGCCCTTAACGCTTGGCGTTATTAAAGGTTTGAAGCAACTTCGAATAATCTGCGCCGTTGGGACTGTCGAGAAAGTCATCATCACCGAGNAATTGCGCCATAGGCTTACCGTAGAGCTCTACTAGCTCTGTTTTTACAAGCGCATAATTCTCTACCGGTCGCATCATCAGACGACTGTAGGTGATATGGCAAACGACTCGCTGTCCGTCAACGATGCGTGGGTAATTTGAGTGCCAAACGTTGCCGTCCCAAAGGACTACGGAACCCGCGGGACACTCCACCGCAATCGCCCCCTGCATTTCGGCACATTCNTGTTCATTAGGATGCCGCCGCTGGGCCCCACTGCCGGGAACAATCAACGTTGCGCCACCATCCTCTGAGTATTCATCACAGGCCCAACATGCAGTTAACAACATATTGTGCTCGGGAAACGGTGCCGGCAGCCAGTTGTGGTCAGCATGCAATCCAATACAGGGAGAGCCCTTGTCACGAACACTGGCTGCCACCTGACTAAGCAGAAAACCGCGGCCCACAGAAAATTCGGCAAGCGCCAAGAGCTCGGGTTGCAGCACCGCTTCAGCAAATATCTTGTCTTTACTGAGCAGCATATTGGCGCCACCTTTTGAACTTAGACTAAGAATCGTGGCTCGCAGCGCTGCGGTGAATTCTGCACCTCCCACATTCTCCACAACCGTCCACCCTCTGCNCGCCAGTTCCCGGCAATTGTCGAGAAGACCTAGGTCTTCAACCACCGGTAGAAGTTCATCTGATATTGCTGCAGGCGCGAGGGTGTCTGTATAGCGCTTTGGCGTAGGATCTTGCATGGCCTTTACCCGTTAAAAGCTATGACTTTGACTTTAGCAAAAGGTGTCGATGGGAATAAACAGGGCAATTTTCGCTGGTCTGCGACTTTCAGCGCAGTTGCGCTAAGCGCTGTTCGCGTAGCTTGGCACGTTCGCCTCACCCTGAATACTTCTCTGCAGCCAGACAAACGCGGTCAGCGCGATGGCCAATTGCGATACTAAACCGCCGATAAAAATCCCGGCGAAACCAAACAAGTTGTTGCCCAGAATAGCCAGCGGNATCGTCANACAAAGCATCTGTGCTGCCGACATCAGCAGTGGCGGCAAAGGGCGNCCAAGCGCATTAAAACTATTCCAGGCATTTGCGCATACGCCCATAAGACCCATACCCAGCGGCACTATTAACAAATAAGTCTGTGCGGCATTAGCAACAGCTTCATCGTCCGTTGCCAAACCAATTGCGATGGGCGCAAACAGCAAAAGAATCAGATAAGCGAACAAGCCCCATGCAAGGGCAAAGCCATGCCCCAAAAACACTGCCCGACGTACACGATCACGTCGTCCTGCGCCCCAGTTTTGTCCGACAAAGGGCGCAACGCTCATTGAAAGCGCCCAAATCACCATCGCCAACATGGTTTCTATGCGCGCCGCCAAGCTGAAGCCCGCGACCACAGGGGAACCATACTCGGCCACTAACCGGGTNATAAACGTCATTGTCGCGGGGCCAATAAGATTGCCAACTATAGCGGGCAAGCCAACATGAAAAACTTCTTTAGTCGACCCTAATATCCCGCTTGCGGAAAAAACCAAAACTCGATCTCGATGCAGACAGTAGCCGTAAAAGAAAAATCCGATGGTCCGCGCGAGCACAAAGGCCATGGCTGCGCCCGCTAGACCATAGCCGGCGAAGTCTTGCAATCCAAAAATAAAAACCGGACCAAGAACGATCTGTAACGCTGCCCCCAGAGTCATTAAATAGCCAGGGGTGGCAACATCACCCATGGCCCGCATCAGCGACGAACCCACCATGGCAACAGCGAAAAACGGCAAACCCAAAAACCAGATCCTCATGTACTCAACAGCAAGAGCCTGAACCTGCGCCTGAGCACCCAAAAGCTCAAATATGCCCTGCAGATTAGGCCGCACTAGGACAATCAGAACCCCAACCATTAACACAGTGATCACCAGGCTGTGGCTAATGATGATCTTCGCCTGATCCATGCTTGCGGCACCAACTCGCCGAGCCACAACGGAAGAGGCGCCAACGGCCAAACCCATGGTTAAGCTCTGTAACAGCATAACTATCGGAAATGTAAAGCCTAGGGCCGCAAGTTGCTCAGTGCCAATAAGGCTGATGTAAACTGTTTCTATCAGGTTGGCACTCATGACAGATACCAGACCAAGCACCATAAAACCCGTAAGCCTCATCAAATGCTTGGACTCCGATCCCTGAGTAAGGTCCTGGGAGTTATCTGGTTTATTTCTGTTAGGCGTTGAGATAAGTCATCCCCATCTGCTGTAAACTGTTGCCTNGGTTAAATTCCAACCTACCCGCTTTAAGCCTGACTAAGTCGAGTTCTGCATCGCTATGCGCGCTACNGTTAAGAGCGTTGCTCAAAAATCAGACTNTTTGCCGAAGCTCAGCTCTGCAGAAGGCTACAGTATCGATCTCCAGAGCCACTAAGCATCACCCTCGAGCCATCGGTTAAAGTGTGCTGGTCGCTTCTCTTTAAACGCCAGCGCGCCTTCCCGGGCGTCTTCATGATGGTCCGATATCGCCGTTTTAGCAGCGATTTCGTCTAATGATTGTTCAAAAATCATATCAGCGGCGTTGTATACCGAGCGCTTTAACAGTCGTTGCGCTACCTGAGGACCATTCGCGATATCCGTCGCCATAGCCATTGCTCTCGATTCCAGGTCTGCGTCGTCTACCACCTCATGCACTAAGCCCAACTCCAACGCTTGTTCAGCATCAACAATCCGTTTGTTGATAAAAAAGTCCATGCTCTTTGCTACACCCATCAATTGCACACAGAGGTATTGCCCGCCCTCATCCGGCAGCAGCCCAAAGCGCAGGGTCGCGCTGCCCAACTTGGCAGATTTTGCGGCGACTCTGAAATCGCATGCCAGCGCCATGGTCATCCCGGTCTGTATAGCAACGCCGTTGAGTGCCGCAATCGCTATCTTGTCGCAATTGCGGATCGCCAAATTCAGGGTCTGAGACAAATGCCGAAGACCTTCATAAGTACCAATATCGGAGTCATGGCCAGGGGGAATCGGCGGCATGAGTGGTTCTCCAGGAATCGCCTTACCCTGACCGGAGATATCATCGCCGGCACAAAATGCGCGCCCGCTACCGGTAAAGACAAGCACTCGGACCGCATTGTCCATCTGCGCCTGGGTAATGGTCTCGATCAAATCTCGCTTTATCGCGTGAGTCAGACCATTCAATCGCTCGGGCGTGTTGAACTGAATCCAAGCGATACCCGGCTCTCGCAGTGAAACCTCGAAGCCAGTAAAACGTCCTACTCTCATCTCCCTCTCCTATTGCCAGCAGCGCTATAACCCAAGCAGAGCAATTACTGAGCTGCCGAGACCACTGCGCCGTTATCACCGCCACGTTCTACATTAGTGCTGTATCNCCAGAGCGTCTAGTGAGCAGCTAGGCTAGGCGCTTCAAGCACCCCACCGCTCATCCAGACATATCTTTGAGAAATCTTAGAGATAACAGGGTATTTTGGAGCTTCGTANGGGGAGCAATTTATGGCTACGGCAGATACAAACAGCAGCGCACTCGAGCGGCCACTGAAAACCTGGGAGTTATCAGCCTATTCCGGCATCGCGATGCCAATGGCTGCGATGGGCATGCCAGTGGCGGTATATCTACCGAGNTTCTACTCCGAGGGTTTGGGGCTTTCCTTGGCGACCGTAGGATTGATTTTCACCCTTGCGCGCATCTGGGATCTGATCACAGATCCAATAATGGGACTTGTGATCGATCGTTTCGAATCGCGCTGGGGNCGCCGTAAACATTGGGTCGCTCTGTCAATACCGGTGCTGATGCTCGCNATATGGATGGTTTTTATGCCGGNTCCAGANGCGGTTACGCCCTTGTACTTAGCGTTTTGGCTGCTGGTTTTATATGTCGGCTATACGATGCTGACCATTTCNCACCTCTCTTGGGGNGCGGAACTGTCAACTAGCTATGACGCCAGATCCCGACTCTTTGGATGGCGNGAAATTTACGTTATCGCCGGCATGACAATCGTGNTGGCAATTCCTGCATTTTTAGAACTCACAGGCAGTTCTGAACAAGGCATCAAGGTGGCGAGTATGGGCTGGTTTTGCTTAATAGGCTTCCCAATTCTGGTACTGCCTCTTCTTTATTCTGTGCCCGATAACAAATCAAGCAGCGAACCGAGCATCGAGTGGCGTCAAGCGCTTGGGGTCATTTTCAAAAACGGCAGCATGCTACGCCTGCTCATCGCCGATTTTTCAAGGGGCCTTGGAATGTCTGTGTCGGGGGCACTGTATATATTTATAGCAGCAACCTACTTCGATCTGCCCTCCCACGCGAGCATTGCGCTCCTGTTCTATTTCCTCGCTAGCTTTATCGCGATGCCATTTTGGATGAAGGCCGCCTACAAATACGGCAAAGACAATGCACTAAAATTTGCGCTCGCCTACGTTGTGATCATCAACCTCGCACTAATCCCCTTCGCCGAAGCGGGCAACGTTGCGGTGCTGTGGATTTTCACCATTAGCTTCGGCATCGCATTCGGCGCTCCGCCGATGCTACTGCGTTCTATGATGGCCGACCTAACCGATGAAGACGAATTAACCAACGGCAAAAAACGCCCCGGATTATTCTTTGCCCTGCTAACTACAACCGACAAGGTGGGGGCAGCCCTGGGCGTGGGCATCAGCTTCACAATCTTGGAACTGGCCTTTGGCTTTCAACCCGGCGGCAGTAATTCAGCAGAAGCACTGGATGGCCTGCTTTTGACTTACACCATAGGATTTGCAATGCCAACACTCGTCGCATATCTGGCACTGCGCAGTTATCCCCTTTCCAAAGAACAACACGAGGCCATCGTGAGCGAGCTTCAAGCTCGGCAAACCTGAGTGAGACAAGCCCCGGGGCTGCATTAGCAGGCAACAGCAGTGAAACCAAGANGATCACGGCCGTCGCCATTACGATAGCCACATTTAAANGAGGGGCTAATCGAAAATACCAGACGGATTACTCTTGGCATCGGTGAAATCCGGCCCCTCTTCTCGCCAACCATTAAATACCCTCTCTCCCATTAATTGGGCAAATCGGGGATCATCAGCGTAGCGCTCGAACACCTCAGGATAGCGATCGTCTCCGCGGCGTTCTTGGGTCGCGATATGCGACCGACAAAAATAGGCCGCCAAATTGATGCGAGTACCCAGAGCATCGCGCCGCCATCCACCGTGCCATGTATTGCCATGCCAAATGACCGCATCGCCCACAGCAATGTCCATGGTTACGGCGCCGCTCGGGGGCGTCCACGTAATCGCGTCGAGTTCCTCCGCGGTAGGTTGCGCTGCCATCACGTCGAATATCGACTGTTGGCCAGCGCGCCAGTTCTCCCTAGCGGTTGGCTGACGGTTTCTTCGATGGCTGCCGGGGACCAAGATAAGCGCGCCGTTGTCTGCGTTATAAGGCGTTAGCGCATAATTGCAATTCGCCACTAACGACGTCTCGGTCATACCAACAGAACTACCATCCGCATGCATTGCCAATGGCAAGCCACCCGGGCCTCGGAAGTGACTGCCCATTGAGGACAGCACGCAACTCTCACCGAGGAGATAATGCATCAGGGCCAGCGGCCTTGCTTGCAAGAGAATCTCTTGAAAAACCGGGTCCTCAAATATCAGATAATGCTGATAGAGCATGCCTCGATAGTCATCTGCACTAGCTTTATCCGGATCAACTGCGTAGCCGGTTTGCCTCTGAACTCGCGCCAATATCGCGGTCTTTGCGCGCTCTACCTGATCAGCTGTTAACGCCTGCCTCAGCACGGTAAACCCTTGGGTCTCCAGCTCCAGCAAATTATCGTTAAGCCCCAGATCTGCTACGTTAGCTAACACGCGGCGCCGCGCGGCTTCTTCTCGCTTGCTACTCATGAAAATACCACCTTGGTAACTCGCTAAATTAAACAGCCTTTATTGCATTTTGGTTTTCAAGCTATGTTTGTGGCATTACTCGAAAACACCCTCTTGTCGCGAATTTACACCGCTTTTCTGCGTCCTCAAAGTCGCGCACGCTGCAGCAATGGCGCTTTTGGTTCGCTAAAAATANCCAGGTTACTGGACGGCAAGTAACGTTAGGGAAGAATCGGCAGGGCGCAGAAATCCACCTAGCGCAAGTTGCAGGCATCGCAATTTGTGTTGTCTGACAAGGGGGCTGCTATTGTAATTTGCGCTGCCTAAGGAGCAGCTGGGGGCTACTATTGCAATTTGTGTTGCCTAACAAAGGACATGATCATGTCTCTTAACATGAGTACCACGTTTAGCGAGAAGCTATCCGACAAGTCGTCCTCAAATAGGTCATCAAGAGTGGAAAAAATGATCTTGGACAGGAAGGCGCCTTTCGCTCGCAATCCAGGAGTATCTCTTAGTTGCTCTTTTCGGATTAGAAGATCCATTAGGTGGTCGCCCCAAAACTCGATGTTATCGTGACGAATCTGTGCCGCTTGCTTATCTGACCGCGCAAGCTCTTTGAAAGCCCGCCTGACCTTGTATCGTTCCCTCATGCTGGCCGAAAGCGTCATCAAATGTTTGAAAACCAGATCTTCTGTACTTTTCGATGAACGTTGCAACTCACTGAGTTGCAACCGATAGACGTCTTCGCGCACAAACTGGCGCAGTCTTGAAACGAACATTATGTGTTTCTTTTCTGGAAAGCGCTGATAGATCGATCCCACGGAGGTGCTGGCGGTTTTCGCTATACGACTAATGGTGGTTTTTTCATACCCCAGATTTAAAAAACAGGCATCGGCCGCATCTAATATGACTTCTGCTTTTTCTATAGCACGAGCCTGTTTCGAATCGAAAATCCAACCGTATGCAACAGCGGTATCCCACCATTTTGGTTTTTTTTGCATGGTAGCTCTATCCATTCTGGGCTTTGTTGCTGTTACATGAGAGCAGTGGCCGCGACGTTATAGGTTAGATGCCTAACCGCAGCAGAATCCACGATAACAATCACCCCACGGTATTATGATAACGAAAACGCCACAGCCGCGTTCGATTCAACCCTGTCCACCCCAACCCTCTCAGTTTGTGGAATAGAGAATACGTCTTTACTATTTCGCTCAGGGTTCGACGGATTTTGATTCGAGACAGAGGCGCTACTGCGCTTCGAGCCGCACCTGCTAATGCAAAGAACCTGTGTCACTATTTAGGGAACGTGTGCACAGCAGACAAAGCTACCGGTTTTTGACATTTGGGGTTGATATGAACATGCACAACGTTATGCAGCCAGCCGTGCGACTGCGGCTATTGCTCTGCTCCTTGATCATGCTGATTTCGTACTCGGCCCTTGCTACAACGCCCGAGCGCAATGCCTACTTTGGTGACACCCACGTGCACACCCTATTCTCTTTCGATGCCTTCAATATGAACGTGAGAAGCACTCCAGACGATGCCTACCGCTACGCGAAGGGTGAAACAATACCCCACCCCGCTGGGGCTCAATTACGATTAGACGGCCCACCNTTGGATTTTCTCATGGTCAGTGACCACGCTAAATTTTTAGGAGTATTTGCGGCCCAGCTCGACACCGAAGCACCCTTTTACGGTCACCCAGACGCGCGCGAGTTGGTTCCAGACCCTGACAACCAAGAGTGGAAATCTATTGGTCAGATAATAAGAGATGCGAGAAAGCTGGTGCGCGGCGGAACACCTGAATTTATGGGTGAGCGGGTCTGGAAATACACATGGGAAAGAATCATTGAGGCCGCGGAGCGACACAATGATCCGGGCACATTCACTACTTTTATTGGATACGAGTACACCCTCTCCCCTGGATCAAGACATTTGCACAGAAATGTTGTTTTTGCAGGAAGCGATGTACCAAATCGCCCATTTAGTTCGGACGATTCAGATAATCCAGAAGATCTCTGGGATTGGATGGAGACCCTCCGGGCAGATGGCATCGAGTCTCTAGCAATACCCCACAATATGAATCAGAGCGATGGACTGGCCTTTCAAACCACCACTTTTGAGGGGCAGCCTATTGACAAAAACTACGCTGAAAAACGTATGCGCAACGAGCCCCTTGCTGAAATAACACAACAAAAGGGCACATCAGAGACGCATCCCTTGCTTTCGCCCAACGACGAGTGGGCCAACTTTCAGATCGTGCAATATTATTTGGATAGGGAAAATAACAAAGACCCNATCTCGGTTTTTCGCGGTGGTTACTACCGAGATGCGCTTTTNACAGGGCTGAANATGCAAGATAACGACGGCTTCAACCCCTATCAACTCGGCGCAATAGGCGCCAGTGATACCCATGTAGCTGCGGCTCCTTTCACCGAGAGTAACTACTTTACATCGGGTACTAACACCCCAGTGGCAAGAGGCTCTGTTTATCCGAACTACGAAAACCCANAATCATCTTGGGACGACTTCTTCACCCCTCGACAGGCAACTCATGGAACCGGTGGACTTGCAGGCGTGTGGGCCGAAGAGAACAACAGATCCTCACTGTTTGCATCGATGCGTAGGCGCGAAACCTTTGCCACCTCAGGTCCGCGCATCAGAGTTCGGTTTTTCGGGGGCAGCAACTTACCAAAGGATGTGACTACCGCAGCGGATCCGGTAGCGGTGAGCTATACCCACGGCGTACCCATGGGCGGCATGCTTGAGGCACCAAGCCAGAATCCACCTACATTTTTCCTTTGGGCTGCGCGGGATCCGAACAGCGCGTGGCTGCAAAGGGCCCAGATCATCAAAGGCTGGGTTGAAAACGGCGANGCCAAGGAAATGGTTTTCGATGTGGCCTGCTCGGATGGNATCAAACCGGATCCGACAACCCACCGCTGTGCCGANAACGGNGCCAGTGTTGATNTTGCCAATTGCTCGATTAGCCGCGATAAGGGTGCTGTAGAGCTTCAAGCGGCCTGGACCGATCCAAATTACCAGCCGAATCAGCAAGCGTTTTATTACGCTCGAGTACTGGAGAACCCAAGTTGTCGATGGTCTACCTGGGATGCGCTGCGCCTAGGCATTAAACCCAATCCAGATTTACAACCTATTCATCAGGAACGCGCTTGGTCGTCGCCAATTTGGTATCAGCCTTAAACGCCGACACAGTTATTCAAACACTCAGGATTTTCGATTAAACAACTTGCTCGAAAGGGCTCAGCAAGACTGAACGGTGACCGCTGCGATCGCTCGCAAAGCCTCAGCTGATAAAAGGCTGGCCCTGCAACGCTTGATAAAATGTAAACCCACAGAACGCGGCATACGCGGTTGAAAACACGCCGANCAGAACATACCTGNCGTTATAACTAATACGCGCCGGCAGCAGTACAGCGAACAACGGAATAGCTTGCATTGCGTGCATACCGAAAAAATGCGCCACCCTTAGATCGCCGCCATCGGTCACCCAGTTAAAAAACCAAATGCCGTTAGCATCGGTCTCTACGCCACCAACCCAATGGCTTGTCTGACCGCCCAGATAACCCCCAAAACCGCCACCGAGAATAAACGTTAGTCCGAGACCAATAATAATAGCTAGNGCGATTGGGTTTCGATTCATATTATTTCGCCCTAGAACCCAACCGAACCACACCAGCGCCGTTACCAGCCAAGCAGCGCCAAAACCCATAAGCGAATACATCAGCCCATGAAATGCTGAAGTGCTATTAAAGTGCGAAGCCTCACCCAATGCGCTTTGAACGGTGATATAGGCCATTTCANCGCCAGCAACCCACACAAGCGACATCACTAATATTCGCCCCCACTTGGTTCCAAGGTACCCAATAGGCAGGTAGCGGGAGAAAACCAGCAAGGTTGCAAAATACACAGCCAGCGACATGGCAAACTTAAATGGTTTGCTCCAGACTGAGACACCATTAAATAATCTGTCATCTACGGCGCCAGCCAACAAGCAAAANGCCATTAACCCAAAGAGACCGGCGCTGGTATAAAACCATGTCGGCTCTAGGTCTCGGTAAGTACGCCAGCTGCGCCACGGCAACTCCACGGGCGAGGTTTGTTGGTCCACTTCTTAGCCCTCGGCTATTTTTGCGCGCCGCGCCGCACGGTAGGCGAGTTTTACGATCCAATACAGTACCAGACCTCCGGGNCCGGCCATCAGGGTGGCAAACAAACAGGGGATCACCGCGAAATGGTGAATCCCCTCTTGCTGAGCNTCTTTCACTTCCCAGGCGCCCACGAACAAATCAAAAGCCAGATAATGAATCCACCCAGCGAGCAGCAGTTCCGGGACCGAAAAAAGCGCGGTTATCTCGGNTAACGAGCCGAATCCGGCGTCGTTCGGCGCCAACGAGAAGTTGCTGGCCATAAGCCAGATATAAACGCTACCAATCATTAGCGGGGCGATAACCGGCGCAGCCCAATCCCGGGCAACGTGCCAACGTGGAGCCACTACTAAGCCTAACCAACCCAGCATTGCGAGGCTGCTACAGAGGCTGAAGAGTTGCTCCAGGTTCATAACATCACGCCGACACGGCAGTCGATCGAGCTATGACGAAGCTACTAAAACCACTAACTGAAAAAACAGCTCAACCCCGTCATCGACGCCGGGTATCAGCAAAACACTGAGTGCCGTAACGGCGACCACTAATCCAATTCGTGCATATATATTCTTCATTAACGCGCTCCTACCGCAGCTCTAGGTGCCGCTTCAAACATCCATAAATCCCCAGCATCAATCGCTGCGGGGGTTGCTTGGGAAGAATATTTTTCGTTCATCAAAGCTGTGAGCTCGTCCAGCCCTGCACCATTCTCAATCCGCACCAGCTGGCGCTCATATCTAACCCCATCAACGCGGATTACCGCGCGGCCATCGCGTTCCGCCTGAGAGGGCCAACTCTTCCATAGTTTGCCGACCAAGCTATTCATATAGCCAGACCATACATAAATCTTGCCATCAACGGATGCAGTCCATATACGCCGGGACTGCTCCGGCTCAAGCAGTTGCAGTTCGATGGTTGGGACCTTATTAACAAACTGCCAATCTGGCTCTGGACCTTGATATAGATCCCCAGATACCAGTGCGCCGCCGGAAAAGACACGGTTCGGACCATCGGCAAAGCGCTGTTTAATCGCCGCTGTTGCTATGGCCGTCACCAATACCAGNAACNCCCANAGACNNACCACACCGGCTCGTTTAAGAATCTGCATACTCTATTCCAATACTCTANTGTCCCTGAAGCNGCACAGCCTAAAGCCATTGGAGATATTGAGCACCTCTTTTCTTTTGCCACCGCTATTTACGTATAAATTTTACGGTTATCGGGCAACCTTTCGAACTTGCGCTGNACCATTGCCAATGCCCAACATAGGTGTAATAGCACAGTGTCTATACCAGCGATTTAAGGGGGCAAGTGGGCTTCCTCGCAGCGCGGCAACCACACTCGAGTCAGGTTCCAATAACGAAATTCGCCCAACGACCCCAAACTATTGATATCATCAATAGTCTTGTCGTTNTCANCACCCCACTTGTCGACATACGNACTGCGATCTGTACCGTTACGATCAATATTTGGGTAGAACGCGGGTTCATTGTTGCCTGAGCGCCNGAGCGGACAACTCAAGCAGTCGTTAGTTNAAGGATTTATTGAATGACGCTAGAAACAACTTCTGTGGGCAGCACTGGGCTTGCGAAAGACGAGTACCCCTCACTCACCCACGCCAACTATGCATTGGGCCTGTTGTTTGTTACCTATCTTTTGTCGTTCTTGGATCGTCAAGTATTGACGTTACTTGTCGGTCCGATACGCGAGCAATTCGGNCTCTCGGACTTTCAATTTAGTCTGCTGCAAGGCGCCGCCTTTGCAGTAACTTATACCATTGCAGGCATCCCCCTCGGTCGACTAGCCGACCGCTATTCGCGCCGATGGATTATCGCAGGTTCGATCTTTAGCTGGAGCGTTATGACCTGCGCNTGCGGCTGGGCTAAAAGTTACAGCCAACTTTTCCTCGCACGGATGGGAGTGGGCATTGGCGAGGCCGGATTGTCACCAGCGGCCTACTCAATAATCACCGACAGTTATCGCCCAGATCACATGGGCTACGCGCTGTCCTTTTACAAAATGGGCGTAACAGTCGGCGGCGGATTAGCTCTAGTTCTTGGCGGCATGATCTATGACTTTTACTTGGCACAGCCGAGCATCGAATGGCCGCTNTTGGGTGAGCTTAAACCNTGGCAGGCAACACTGATTACGGCTGGTTTNCCGGGNTTTGTTTTGTGCATCTTGATGGGAACAATTCAAGAGCCCAGNCGTAAGGGCGTAGCCATATCCAAAACCAGCGCCANGGACGNTCAGAAGAGTTTTCCGTTCATGACCGTCATCCGTTTTTTATGGCAGCGCAAAAGACTCTACGGCGTGTTATTTCTTGGTTCATCCTTTTTATCTATCGCCAATTACGGCAGCGCTGCTTGGTACCCAGAAATGCTGGCGCGCAACTACGGCCTNTCGAAAAGCGAAACCGGCAGCGCNTTCGGAATGATCTATCTGATCGCGGGAACTATCGGAGTAATGGCTGGACCGTTTTTGGCGTCTCGCCTGCAGCGAGCAGGCTATGCCGACGCAAACGTTCGGACGGTATTGATTGCATCCATCGTGTCGATCTTACCCGCCACCCTTGCGCCACTAATGGGCAGCGCCGAGAGCACATTGCTGGTTTTGTGGCCCACTGTTTTCATAAGTATGACNTACTTGGGCATCATGGCGGTGAGCTTTCAGTTGATCACGCCCAATGAAATGCGCGGTCAGACCACGGCCATATATATCTTTGTAACTAACATTATGGGAATGGCCGTTGGNACCAGCGTATTAGCCGGATTTACCGATTTCTTATTTCAAGATGATNTTGCNCTGCCCTACTCTATTGCAGCGGTTAATGCAGTATTTTACCCGCTGGCAGCGGCATTATTTTGGTATTGCCTGCCGGCCTATCGGGCAAGCCTCGCTGAGGCAGGAAACTGGCGCGTATAACCCGTAACCATGGAGCTATTGCNACTGAGGCGGTGCAATAAACCCAGCANCTTAGTGGAATTTCCATCATTGGGCGGAACGAGAAGCNCGNTGCAAAAGGGTCNATTAGCTATCGATAAAGCATTCATCATTCACGGAGGAAGAAACGGGTGCGACGACTAAATCTGCGCAATATTGATCTCAACTTNCTACCGGTATTGCATGCTTTGCTNGAGGAAGAGTGCGTTACCCTTGCAAGCAAACGCGTCCATCTGTCCCAATCTGCCACAAGTGCAGCCCTGAACCGTTTACGTAAGACCTTTGGTGACCCGATATTAGTGCGCGACGGTCAACGCATGAAAGCAACNCCTAAGGCGATGCAGCTACGAGACTCGGTTCGCGTGGTCCTTGATGACCTGTCTACCTTAGTAGAAAGACTCTCAGAGCACGATTTCTCGCAATACGATGGTGAAGTCTGTATGTCTGCTCCAGAGCACGTATTAATTACTTTGAACAAAGCAATGCTCGAAGTCTTTGGCAAGAACGTACACCAACTGAAACTAAACGCAAAGCGACGNCAGCGAATACTCGACGCAGAACAATTAGCAAACGGGGCCTACGATTTCGCAATTGGCGGATACGGCCCACTGCCCGCATCCTTACAACGTCAGACGCTGTATCGCGAAAGCTTGGTGGTCATTGTACGCCGCTCACATCCGGCCGTTGCTGAGGCAATAGAGGGACAACTATCCCTAGCAACATTGAGCAAATACGCGCACTTGGTTGTCACTGAGGGCGACATGCTTGAGGACGTGTGGATCACCCGACTACTCAACAAGCGTGGCATCCAGCACGTGGTCGGCAGCCAAATACCAAATGTAGGTGCAGCACAAGGAATGCTGGAAAACACCGATATGCTCTGCATCGGCGCCGAGAAGTGTTTCCTATCTTTGGTACGAGACCAAGAATTAGTGTGTTTGAAACCACCCGAGGAATTAGGGATTAGCGAATATGATGTGGATTTGGTGTGGCACCCACGCATCGAACAGAACCCGCAGCTGACATGGGTCAAGGATGCTCTCGTGCTTGCAGCCAACAGGCAGCTGGGCAACAGCAACAACCACTAATTCAGGCATAAATTTCAGCCTATCCTAGTTTTTGTGTGATCTGCCCGCGACTCCGACAGTTCTCTACGCACACCACTAAATTCATCGCGTAAATACCCACAAATACCATTGGTTTCTTCGACTCCCTATAACAAGTACTCTAGTGTCGACAACGGGAGAGAGAGGGATAGAGAGCATGAAATTTGGCGTATTTTACGAGCACCAGATACCAAGACCTTGGCATAAAGACAGTGAATACGAGCATTTTCAGAACGCTCTTACGCAAATCGAACTTGCAGACAAGTGCGGGTACGACTACGCCTGGCAGGTGGAACACCATTTCTTAGAGGAATACTCCCACGGTTCCTCGCCCACAGCGTTTCTAGCCGCAGCGAGCCAACGCACCAAATCCATTCGGCTCGGGCATGGCGTAATGCAGCTCACGACCAACCATCCTATCCGCGTGGCCGAGCAGGTCGCGAACTTAGACTTACTCAGCAACGGTCGCGTTGAACTTGGCACCGGGGAAGGCGCTGGCCCAACAGAACTGCATCCTTTCGGCGCCTCAGTAAGAGAAAAACGCGATATGTACGAGGAGGGTCTGCGCGCGTTGCTGCCATGCTTTACCAGCACCGATTACGAATTCCACGGTAAGTATTGGGACTTCCCGCGGCGCAATGTTCTACCAAAACCGCGCCAATTACCCCATCCGCCTTTGTGGGTCGCGTGCTCTAACCTTAATACCATCGAATATGCAGCGGCCCATGGCATCGGTGCATTGGGCTTCCAATTCGCCAGTCCCGACGGTGCTCGCGCATGGGTTAATCGCTACTACAACATTATCTCCAGCGATAAGGTTGAGAAACTGTGCGAGTACGAGACTAATCCAAATCTCGCAATCGTCTCTGGTTTCATGTGCGCAGAGACTGATGAGGAAGCACGCGCGAAAGCGGATGGATGGACATTTTTCATCTTCTGCCTGCAATACAACTCTTCCCACACCTACGAACCTGGCACCGTGGATCTTTGGGGCGAATATCAAGACTGGAAAAATACCGAGAAAGCCCAAAAAGCGTTTGATTCGGGGCTGATAGGTTCACCGGATACAATTAGGCGCAAGCTACGCGAGTATGCGGACGCCAACATCGATCAAATTATTCTGCTCAACCAGTCGGGAAAAACCGCTCACAAAGATATCTGCGACAGCCTGGAGCTATTTGCCAAAGAGGTCATGCCTGAGTTTCATGCCATGGAACCCGAGCATCAGCAATGGAAAGCCGCAGTTATGGCCGGTGAAATTCAGCTTGAAGACATCGACGTACAAGACCACAAGCGCTTAGCAGTAACGGATGTGATCGGCGCTGGTGGCCGTCGTCTGTCCCAAGCGCAACTGCAGGCCAAAGCGGAACAGAAAAAAGCGGCGGCGGAAGCAGCGAGTTAAGGCAAGCGGAGTTGCGCTGGGCAAGGCACAAGACCATGCCTAAGCGCATTTTCTGGGCGCTCAAGACCACAGCGCTAGGTAACTGAGTTACGACCCAGAAAGCGTCTTAAAGTACGCGTCGCGCAATACATGCTTGTACAGCTTACCGTTCTCCTGACGCGGTAAGCGCTCGGCAAAGGCATAGCTTCGAGGACATTTGACCTTAGACAGCTCTTGCTTGCAGAAGGCATCCAATTCCTCGCGCATCGCTGCAGGACTCACCGGTGGCTCAGTGAGCTGAACGACAGCGTGTACTGTCTCACCCCAATCGTCACTGGGAACCCCAAAAACTGCCGCGTCTACAACCTTGGGATGTGCCAGAAGCCGATCTTCCACTTCTCGAGGATAGACGTTAACACCACCGGTGATGATCAAATCGGCCCGCCGGTCGGCAAGGTATAGATAGCCGTCAGCATCCAAATAGCCCATATCACCAAGGGTCGCCCATCCTTGGGGCGACATAATGCCTGCGGTTTTCCGCGGATCGTTGTGATACGACATCTTGATGATCGGCTCGAAGTAGATAAGACCAATCTCACCGGCTGGCAGTTCCTCCTTGGTCTCTTCATCCAAAATGTGTGCATTACTAGGCTTACCTACGGATCCTCTGTGGTTGAGCCAAGCCTCAGCAGTAATCACCAGACCACCCAAGCCTTCGCTACCACCGTAATACTCCACAATGGCATTGCCCCACCATTCGATCATTTGTTCTTTCACCCACACTGGGCACGGCGCAGCGCCATGCAGCGCCAGTTGTAGGGCTGACAAATCGTATCGGCGGCGAACCTTCTCGGGCAATCGCAGTAGACGAACAAAGTGGGTAGGAACCCAATTGGAATGTGTGACTTGATAATCCTGCAAAACCTGCAAGGCGTCTTCCGGGTCAAATCGCTGGCTAACAATAACAGTGCCACCATACGTCATCCCAATCATCGTGTTATGCAGCGGCGACGCATGATAAAGCGGACCTGCAGCGTAATGAATTGACTGATCAGAGTAACCAATAGCCCTAGCCCACCTAGCATAATGTGGCGGAAAATCGGTGATTGCATTGCCAGTAAGCGGACGCCTTATACCCTTCGGGCGACCGGTAGTGCCCGATGTATAAAGCATGTCGTCCCCGAATGTTTCGTCGTCTCGCGGCTGCGCCGGCATTGCATCTCGCAACGGCTCATAAGCGACAAAGTCGCCAAAGGCGGTGTCCACAGATACGAGCTTCACCGAGTCGCCAAGCCGCTGAGCTAGTTCACCTGCCAAGGATTCAAAGGCCGCACATACGAATAATACCTTGGCACCGGAATCGCGAACGATATATTCCGCCTCACTAGCCGTGAGATGCCAACTCATCGGCGTAAGGTATAAGCCGCTGCGTTGTGAAACCCACAACAACTCAATAAATCGCGGATGGTTATCCAGCAGGACGGCAAAACCGTCGCCAACGTCTAAACCATAGCCGCCCTCACTCTCGGGCCGTCTTAATAGCTGGGCACCCTGCCGGGAGCGGTCACGGAGCTGCGCCCAAGTGACGACCTCCTTGGTTGCAGACATGATGTAAGCCGGTTCATCTGGCCGGGTTTCGGCGTGAACATCTGGGTGCATTAGCCAACCCTTGCGGTTTGTCCACCGTCCACCGCAAGCAATACACCTGTGATAAAGCGCGCTTCGTCCGAAGCCAAAAACAATGCAGCGTATGCGGTGTCCCAACCAGTACCCTGTTGCTTACCCAGGGGCACCAGGTTGTTTCTCTTGCTGCGCAAGCGGTCGGGATCGATATCTAGGGCATTACTGTGGCTACCAATAGCCATTGGCGTGTCCATAAGGCCTGGCATCACCGCATTGACGCGGATTCCATGTCGAAAGTTCGCCGCAGCCAGGTTCTGCGTAAGCGCGTTGACAGCCGCTTTGGAGCTTTTATACGCAGCTAGAGGCGTGGTGGCCACTGCGGCAATGGAGGACACATTCACGATCGCACCACCACCATTAGCACGAAGGGCCGGTATAACGTGCTTACACGTCAGATACATGCCCGTGACATTGACATTGAATATCTGTTCCCAGACCTCGCGCTCTAAACGATTAACACTGCCATCCCCAGTACCGATACCGACATTGTTGTGCAGGATATCGATGGATCCAAAGGCATCCAGACAGGCAGGAGCTATTTTTTCCACCTGTTCTTCGTCGGTGATATCGGCGACTAATGTCTGTACCGATCCCCCAGCGCTGGTAATCAGGTCTCGAGTTTCCTGCAAAGAGACCGGGTCACGATCGACCGCCAACACTTGCGCGCCCTCTCGGGCAAACAGCATAGCAACAGCTCGACCATTACCTATCGTCTCATCGTCTGGTCCAGAACCCGCAGATTGCCCTGCGCCAACTACAACGGCCACTTTGCCCGCAAGGCGCTCTGCTCCGCTTTTCGCCGCCAATGCATCTTGTGACATTAAACTCCCCCTTGTTAATCCACACTGTCTAGCTTCTAGCTACCTGCTCAGCCTAGGCACTCAAGCTGTAAATCAATCACTATCGTAATGGACATGGCTGGGGTGCAGCTATTGATAATATCAATAGCCTGGGAAGTCTGTTGCTCAAGGCGTAACCAAACTGGAATTAATAGGCGGTTCTGCCGGTAAGGCGCACTAAAGTAACACTGCGTACCGCAACACCTGCAGCACAGGAAAGACAAAGGCGCCTAACCGAGTTGTCGCCGTCTAAAGTTCAGGAAGTTTTAAAAAATTCAGCGCGACGGGCGCCAGATTGATTGTTTATAAACAGGGAGCTTTGCCAAAAAGATCTTTTCGATCACTAGATTAAACTGGGGTGGACGACGGGGTTTGAACCCGCGACCGCCGGAATCACAATCCGGAGCTCTACCAACTGAGCTACGCCCACCACAGGCGCGCGATTATAGAGTTGCGGTGATCAATGCGCTAGATATTTTGCAAATAGCGCCCAATGTTTTTGGCATTATTAAATGGCGCGCCCACCAGGACTCGAACCTGGAACCTACAGCTTAGAAGGCTGTTGCACTATCCAGTTGTGCTATGGGCGCAAGGCCGCGCTAAACGCGTGGGTGACGATGTTAAACTAAAGCTATGTT
>NZEI01000061.1 GCA_002690405.1 Gammaproteobacteria bacterium | reverse complement strand
TTCATCGCATTTAATATGGTTGCGGCACCGATCGTTGAAAAGGTGATCATGTGTGGCGCGCGCGGGACCTGACCGTCGTGACAGGCTGCGCAGTGCGCTTGATAGAGCGCCATCCCATCGGCCGGCTCGGTTGCGACCCCGTCAGAGGCCGTCCCCGTACTGGAGGGCGCCGCATGAGCTAGCGGCATCAACACCGCGGCCGCCATCATCAGGCCTATCTGCCGCGTCAGATCTTTTACAGTGATCATCTCTGGGTCGCTTCTTCCGTTGTTGTCAGTAAGACAATGTTTCTTCAACCGCCGCCATGACCCGCTCTACGCTGGGCACATAGTTGGCCTCGAGGCAGGGCGTCGCCGGCACCGGCGTGTGCGGTGAGGTCACCCGCTTGACAGGTGCATCAAGGGTATCGAAACCGCGCTCTACCACCAGCCCCGCGATCTCCGAGGCCATGCTGCAGTAGGGGTTTGATTCATCCACGACCACCAGACGCCCGGTTTTGGCGAGACTCTCCAGCACCGAGCCTTCATCCAGCGGTGACAGCGTGCGCAAATCAATGACCTCGGCGCTGATACCTTTTTGTGCCAGCTGGGTGGCCGCTTCTTCGGCGATCACCGCGGTGCGTGACATGCCCACTATAGTGATATCCGAGCCTTCGACGGCGGTGCGCGCCTGACCAAAAGGCAGCAAGTACTCACCCTCGGGCACCTCGCACTCATCCATGTAGAGTGCTTTGTGCTCGCAAAAGATCACCGGATCATCATCACGGATTGCCGTGGTCAGCAAACCTTTGGCGTCGGCCGCGTTGGCTGGCGTCACCACCTTTATCCCTGGTATGGCAGCCAGCAGCGGGTACAGGATCTGCGAGTGCTGCGGACCAGTACCCGTACCGGCACCAATCATGGTGCGTATCACCACCGGCGTGCGCGCCTGGCCCCCAAACATGTAGCGGAACTTGGCAATCTGATTGAGAATCTGGTCGAGACACACTCCCAGAAAGTCGACAAACATAAGCTCGGCAACCGGACGCAGCCCGGTCAGCGCGGCGCCACCTGCGGCCCCCACAATGGCAGACTCGGTAATCGGAGTATCAATCACCCTGTGCAGACCAAACTTGGCGGGCAGCCCATCGGTAATGCCGTACACACCACCCTGGTCACTGGCCACGTCTTCACCGAGCACGATCACTCGCTCGTCGCGCTCCATTTCTTGATGGAGGGTTTGATTAATCGCTTCACGAATCGACATTTTCATCACTGAAGCCTCCCCTCGTACTGGATGTACACATCGGTGAATAACTTATCGGGTGTCGGATCAGCGGCGGCGTAGGTGACCTCAAAGCCGCGGTCAATTTCCTCGAGAATGGCGGCATCGATCTCGGCGATCTTTTCTTCAGTCAGCGCGGCCGCACGGGGATCCGCGAGGAAGCGGGGCAATGGATCGCTGACCGCGCGCTCCGCGTCGAGCTCCGCCTGATCGCGGTAGGCCTGAGCATCGCCCTCGAAATGGCCGTAGTACCGATTGCACACGGCCTCGATGGCAGTGGGGCCACCGCCCTCACGGCCCCGCGTAATGGCCCGCTGGCAGGCGTCATACATGGCGAAGAAATCACTGCCATCGACCACCTCNGCGGGCATACCAAACGCNCCGGCGCGCTCGGCAATGCGGCCGTCGGGCTTAGGGCTTTTGGTGAATTCGGCATAGCGGTTGTTCTCGTACATGAAGATCATCGGTAGCTGCAGCACCACCGCGAGGTTCAACGACTCGGCAACGGTGCCCTGATCCGAGGCACCATCGCCAATAAAGGCCATTGAAACCGCGCCGTTACCTAGGGTTTTGGCGGTCAGCGCAGCACCCGCAGCAATCGGAGGCCCGCCCCCCACAATCGCATTGGCGCCCAGCATGCCCTTGGACATATCGGCAATGTGCATCGAGCCGCCTTTGCCATTGCAGAGGCCGTCTTCTTTNCATGCGAGCTCGAGCAGCATCGCCTCGATTTCGCAGCCTTTGGCGATGCAGTGGCCATGGCCACGATGGGTGCTGGCNATGTAATCCTCATTGGTCATATCGAGACAGGCGGCGACCGCGATGGCCTCCTGGTTGCGATAGATGTGGATGAACCCGGGCAACTTGCCNTGTTGGTATTCAGAGCGCATGCGCTCCTCAAACTCGCGGATGGTTTTCATCAGCCGATAGGCGTCGGCCAGTTTTTCAGGTGATATGTCCATGAGACCGCCCCCGAAGNTGTTTCAAAGACTGGGCAAAGAAAGGGCCCCAGAGGGGCCCCAAGAATACTGCCACGGATCAATCAGAAGCTGTATCCGATCTGGACCCCGTACTCACGCGGCGGTCCGAAACGAGAGAAGTTCCATAACGTCGCCACAGGGTTGGCCGATACGCGATAACGCTCATCAGTGAGGTTCTTGCCGTAGACCGAAATCTCAAAGCCCTGAGTGCCGGTGTACGTGATGTAACCGTTCACCAGCGTACGCTCCTCAAGCTGGGTATTGGCCTTCTGCTTGATCACAGGATTTGCAGCGGTGCCGCCCTGAACATTTGCCGGGAANGAGCTCGTCTGCGCGTCGTCCTGATAGTGCATGTTCACGTTGTAAGTGATCATGGCGCCACTGGAGAGATCCTGGAAGTAGCTCACGCCGATGCCATAGTTGAGCTCGGGTGAGAACGGTACCTCGAGGCCACTGAGATCAGGATTGATCTGACCACCCGCACCTGTGATACCTAGGTCCGCCGGGTTAATACCGGGACGATAGTCATCGTATTCATGATCCAACCAACCAAGATTACCGTCGATGCGAATGTTATCTGTCACCGCCCACTGCATCTCGACTTCGATACCCTGCGCGGTGGACTCGCCTACGTTAACCGCTTGGGTTTCCTGGAACGTGTTACCCGCGGCGTCCTTGATCGTCACAACCGTGTCACGCTGCAGGCTCTCGTACGTCGTGTTGAAGTAAGCGGCATTCAAGCGAAGCGAGCCATCAAGAAGGTCGGCTTTGACACCGATCTCGATGTTCTCGTTTTCTTCCGCATCGTAGGCCGAGCATGAAGTCGGCGAACCGCAGGTCTCAGAGAAGCCACCTGCGACAAAGCCGGTGGCAAAGCTTGCATAGCCCATCAGATCGTCGGTGAATTTGTAGTCCGCCACAATGCGGAACGTGGTCTTGGTCCAGGTTTCAGAGTTCTTCTGCACGTTACCAAAAGCCGATTCAGGTAGCGGGTTAGTGAAAGGACCGTCCCACTGATCGAGCGTAATGAAGTTACTGACGGGGTTGCCGCCACCGCCACCCAGATTAAGTCGAACAAAGTCCTTCTCATCGTGGGTATATCGCAAGCCACCGGTCAGCGTCAGACGGTCAGTGACCTCAAACGATCCATCGCCATAGACAGCCCAGGTCTTGCGATCCTGAGAGGTATATTGAATCTCATAAGTTTCACGGTAGAAGTCGGCGGCCGCCAAGGGCAGGAAGAAACCGAGGTTACCGAAGACAACGAACTCGAGATCGTCGTTGTACATCGCGGCGCCACTCACAAAGTTAAAGGGTCCGTCGAACTGGCTGGCCACTCGCAGCTCCAACTGGTTTGTCTCACGCGTGGTGTTTCGGCTTGCGTCATACAGCGACGTGTAGGCCTCACCGGTATAGGTACTGGCGAGAATCTCGTCCTGGTCGCGCATCCCGGTGATGGCTTTGACGACATAGTTACCGAGGTCAAACTCCATATTCAGATAGATGCCGTCAGCATCAATCTGGTGACCGCTGGCCATATCAATCGCTTTGGTCTGGGTATAGCTCTGGCCGGTAATGAAGGGATCGCTGATGCCTTGATCCTGCCAGCCCGGGAATCCGATAATGGGCCAGATATAGCCCTCGCCTGAAGGAGTATCGTTGGCGGTGGCAGGCGTTTCTGAGTCATCATCAACGTGCTCAAAGATCAAGTCTGCCGCCATCCAGTCGTTGGGTTCCCAGCGGAACTTCAGCTTGCCTGCTAGCACGTCTTTACCGCCAATGTTCCGACCATCACCTGTGGTGGGATAGGTCGAACGAATGCTATCAGTGGACGGCGAATTGGGGTCACCCGTGACTTCACTACAGGCAAAGCACAGAAGGTCGCCGCCCATAGGCTTCGTATTCGACCAGTAGCCATCGGTGTAGTCACGGATCACAGACAGTCGCGCTGCCAAAGTGTCGCCCAATGGGACATTGATCGCGAACTTGAACTTCTCAATATCGCTGTCATTACTGGTGAACTGACCGTAATTCACTTCGAACCTACCAGCGAGCTCCCCACCCACCTCGGGCTTGATGGTGGTGAAGGCGATCGCGCCGCCCGTAGTATTCTTACCAAACAGCGTGCCCTGTGGGCCGCGGAAAATTTCGACCTGTTCTATGTCAAAGATCTCAACAAACTGCGACTGCACGTGGTTGAACGCGTAGTCATCAACCGTCAAACCCACCGACGGATCCTTGGTCACCAGAATTGAGATAAAGCCCGTGCCGCGCATGCCACCACCGATCGCGTTGAAGCCGTTCTGCGGTGTGAGCGTCACGTTGGGAGAGAGCTGCGCCAGCTCGGTCACGTCATTCTGGAAGGTTTTCTCCAGCTGCGCCGCGGTAATGGTGCTGACCGCAATCGGCAGATCCTGCTGGGACACGTCGCGCTTGGTACCCGTTACGATAACCTCTTCCAGCGCCGAGGCAGTCACCTCGCCATCATCTTGAGCCAGTGCAGGCAGTGCCTGTGAAGCGATAGCGACTGCTAGAGACAGCGCCATTTTGCGAGCGGGAAACCGCCCGAATCGGGTTGTGGTCGTCATGGCATGTTCCTGTTGTGTTTTTTTAATGTATTGCGGCGCTAACACCAGTGGTGTCGCGGCTGAAGCCGCTTGCTGAACGCCAACAAGTATCAGAATACTGCTAAAATTTTGTCCGTACAAGCACCCTAAAAATGACAAAAACGGGGCTTGGTTGGAGGGGAAATGAACAGTTATTTGCAGAAAATAGGCCGCATCCGGGCTCAGTTGGCATCAGAGGGCGCCGCCGGGGCGGTACTTAGCACGCCTGACAATATTTTTTATGCCACCGGATTCAGCTCCGTCATGGACGGCTGGCATTTGGTGGAACCGATCGCCGCGGTTTTTGTCCCCGCCGATGCGGCATCGCCAGTGGTCCTNATNCTGCCCGAAGCCAGTGTGATNTCACCNATTGTCTCNGAGCGCGGCGGGCACCCGGTCCACTTCGACCGANTGGCCACCTTCGACATGCTGAATTTNTGTGAAACCGCGCGCGCCGAGGATGCCCATCTGGCCCTGCCCGCAGACCTGCTGGCTGAGCTGGGNGATGTCATGGAGCAGGTTGAGGGTCAGTGCGAANCCGACATCATTCANAGCATNGCAGCCTGTCTGTCACGTCATGTATCCAAGAAGGAGCAGATTCTGTTTGATGACCTTCGCGTNGCCNCGCGGGTCGANGCTTNAACAGGACAGGCATCAGGCGATGCGTTGGATGCCATGTTCGCCGCACGGGCGGTGAAAACCGCAGACGAGCTCGACACGCTCCGCGAGAGCGGGCAGATTGCGGATGCCATCATGGCCCACACCATGTCGCAGCTGGGCATCGGAAAAAGCTGGAGCGAGGTCGAGAAGCAGGTCGCGCACTTCATGATCGACCACGATGTGGATCCCTTGCCGGGCAGCCCCATGCTGTTTGGCGGCGCCTATGATCTGGTCTTCCGCCCTGATCTGTTTCGCACGCCGGTCAGCCGTCCCTTCGAGGGGGGAGAAATTGCCATTCTCGAAACCCAGGGGCGGTACAAAAACTTTTGGATCGACATCAACCGCACCGCCCATATCGGCCCTGCCACCAACGCCTATCGCGACCAGTTTGCCGCAGTGAAAGAGATCTTTGACACCATCAGCGCGCGCCTCGCGCCCGGGGTCAACACGGCGGAAATCTGCGCCTTTAGTGAGATACCGGCAGCGCAGCGCCTCGACCCACCAGAAAAACTGCTGGTGGTGGCGCACTCTGTGGGTCTGGTCCCACTGGAAAGCCCTGTGAGATACCCGGGCACGGGACTCCACGGCGCGAAAGAGGGTTTCACCGTGGAACAAGGCATGGTGATCAGTATCGACTGCCTGTACTTCGGCAGCGGGCTAGGGCCATCCCACATGGAAAACGTTTTTATTGTGAACGAGAGCGGCGCTGAACCGCTGTATCGCTTCCCGCTGGATTTGGCCGAAACCGCCTGACGCTGCCGGCCTGACTAGCCGCGTTGCCTGAGGTGGTAGCCAAACCGGGGGAACCACACCTGCGCAGCCTCGCCGGATATCGGCTCCACGCCCAGCACCACCTGCTCGTGATCCACCGCAAGCAGACGACCCGATGCGCTACCGCGATCGGCTGACCCCGCAGCAATATCAACCACCTCGCCAACCCATGGGGCCAAAGGCTCCTGATCCGGGGTGTCGGGGAGCGGCCTCGCCGGCCCGTCTTTTAAGCTCTGCCACGCGACGTCGATCTTTACATCCTCTCGATCACCCGTGCCCAACGCCGACACGCGCTCATACCAGTCAGTCAGTCGCGGGAAGGTCTCCACAATCGGCATCAGCGCGGGTAACGCGCTGTGGATCATCCACACCATCCCCCAGACGTGAATATCACAGCTATCCGCCTGTGCGCCGCCCAAAAAATCTTGATCCAGGCCGAGCTGAGCCTCGACGGTCCCGAGGTACGCCCGCACCTGACTGCGGCGATCGGGGTCGGAGACATCGAGCGTGTCGAAATCGACATCTGGAAAGACCCGCTTACGATCGGCCAGGAAATCGGCATCCCACTCGCTCTGGTAGGCCGCCAGCGCCGCGTGCAGGAGCGGCGTGAACAGCCGCTCGCCCCAGGCGTAAAGGGCCGCTTCTCGTAAACCACCCTGTGCATTGATCGCCGGGCCACTGGCATCAAACTCGTCTAGCGCACGCGCAATCATCCAGTTGTCGATGAACACATCCCGGCCGATCTGCAACACCGGGGTGCCGCGATAGCCGCCGGTGAGTGCCTCGACATCGGGCTTCGGCGCAATCATGGGCATCTCCACGCTCTGCCAAGACAGCTCTTTAAGCCCCATCATCTTCTGCGCCTTTTGCGAGAACGGGGAGATATCGTATTGATGCAAAATCAGAGTGGGGCTGGCCATGTTGATGATCCCTGTGAGCGCCTGCAAACCCTGACGCCGCGCGGTGGCGGCGTCAAGGCCCGACATATCACCCGGCAAAAAATTTGAGGCGCCCGCTGATCAACCGCTAAGCTTGTGTCATGGACGCCTTGACCACCTTCTCGAGGGTTGTGAGTGAAGCCACCTCCTTGCTGGGAGAGTCAGGCTTTGCAACCGCATTGGGTAACGGCATTCGCGAACTGATCGAGGCGGATGACGTGTCCCTGATCCGCTATCCCGATGCAGGTCCTCCCGTGATCGAATACACCCTGCCCCCCAAGCGCCGGGGCAAAACGACGCTGGACCGCTACGTCAAAGGGCCATTTCTGCTGGATCCTTTTTACCGGGCAGCACAGGTTGATGAGCGCTTTGGCGTGTTCCGTCTTCGCGACCTCGCACCGAGTGGCTTTAAGGAAAGCGAGTACTTTCGTACCTGGTACCACGAATGTGGGTTTCAGGATGAGTGTGGGCTACTGATCGAGCTGGACAGCGGCGCCCTCAACCTTGCGCTTGGCATGACCGGCAGTAGCCGTCGTTTCTCGAAGCGCCAAGTAGACCGGCTCGAGGCGGTGTGCCCGGCGG
>NZEI01000060.1 GCA_002690405.1 Gammaproteobacteria bacterium | reverse complement strand
CAAGCCCCCCGGACCATGACAAGCGGCGCAGGCTGCGACACCGCGATCGGCAATACCGCCCTTGTAAATCATACGTGCAGTTTTAATGTCCTCGTCACTACCAACCGCTTCACCAATCTTGCCTGGCAAGCTGGCATAGTAGGCGGCGAGATCCTCTAGATCCTGGGCTGATTTGCCAATCAACTGCGCAGTCATCAGTGGCACATCACGCTCTCCAGATTGGAACATCTGCAATTGCCGGTTAAGGTACTTCGCACTCTGCCCAGCAAGGTTTGGATAAGAGGGGTCGATCGCCGTAGCGCCGTCCTGACCATGACATGCAGCACAGGTTGCCGCCTGGGCTGCGCCAGCCTCTACGTTGCCTGCTGCATGAGAGGCCACCGCCGTTAAGGTTGCAGCAGCAACCATGATCCATTTTGTAATGCGCACAAAAACTTCCATTTAATCTATTCCGTATTTTGGGGTCATTCGACTAAGGCCAACCCGAACAGCCGGAGCACTAGGTTGATGCTAAACTATCCAACACCTAAACCTGAGCCTAGCTCTGCTCTTAGCACTGCGCCGAGCAATGCTGGCGCGGCGCGATTATATATCAAGACAAGCAAGTGTTGTTACCCGAACGCCTCGATGCGACCTTTTTAACTAGTGCACCAGATCTTCGACGCTGCCCTCCTGCTGACATGCCAGAAGTGGCATTCGCCGGGCGCTCGAATGCTGGAAAATCCTCTGTACTGAACCAACTTACCGGCAATCGGCGCACGGCTAAGGTCAGTAAAACTCCGGGGCGTACCCAGTTGCTCAACTTTTTCTCGGTGCGCCAAGGCGGGCGCTTGGTGGATCTGCCCGGTTACGGGTACGCCAAAGCGACATTAAACGCCCAGCAACAGTGGCAAAAGGCCGTTAACCACTATTTATCCTATCGCGACAGCCTAGTCGGGTTGGTTTTGGTCATGGACATTCGCCATCCAAATCAGCCATTTGATCAAGATATGCTGAATTGGAGTCGCGATTCCGAGCTGCCGATACATGTTTTATTGAACAAAGCCGACAAACTCGGACGCAACGCTCAGCACAAAGCGTTGGCGCAACTACAGCGCCAATATGCCGAGTACCCAACTGTCTCAATACAATGTTTTTCAGCGGCTAAGGGCCAGGGCAAGGAGCAATTGATGGGTGTTCTTTTGCCATGGCTGGCAACGCCACTGCCTGCCCCAGACGAACCGGAGCAATAAGCCACACCCAGAGTGGCCGCTAGTTGCCCCAATGGGTTGTCCGCTAATGCGCTTCGTCCCAGTTTGCTCCTATGCCGGTCTCCACAGTTAAGGGCACCGTTAAGTCAGCCGCGCCACACATCAATGTTTCAACCTGCTGTTGCAGCTCCGCAACGTCACTTGCGCTGACCTCAAATACCAATTCGTCATGCACTTGCATAATCATTTGCGCATCCAGGGGACTCTCAGCTAACCAATTCTGCACTGCAATCATCGCGCGCTTGATGATATCTGCCGCAGTGCCCTGCATCGGCGCATTGATCGCAGTGCGCTCAGCTGCTTGACGCCGCATCACCTGCCGAGAATTTATTTCCGGCAGGTACAAGCGCCGCCCAAATACCGTTTCTACATATCCGCGCTCCGCTGCTGCGCTGCGAGTCTCATCCATGTAGCGTAAAACGCCAGGGTAGCGGGCGAAGTATCGGTCTATATAGTCTTGCGCCAGGGTTCTAGAAATATTCAGCTGCCGCCCCAGGCCAAACGCAGACATGCCATAGATGAGACCAAAATTAATGGCTTTGGCACTGCGACGTTCCTCCTCAGAAACCGTGTCTAAGGTGCGGCCAAAGACCTCAGCCGCAGTGGCGCGGTGAATATCCTGCTCTTCCGCAAACGCCGCATGCAATCCACTATCACCGGACAAGTGCGCCATGATGCGTAGCTCAATCTGCGAGTAATCCGAAGCCATGATGACCTTATCAGGGGCAGCAACAAAGGCTTGGCGAATACGCCGTCCTTCAGCATTACGAATCGGGATATTTTGTAAGTTTGGATCCGAAGACGAGAGCCGACCAGTAGCGGCAACCGCTTGATGATAGGACGTGTGGATACGGCCCGAAGCCGAATTGATGTCCAGCGGCAATTTGTCCGCATAGGTAGATTTGAGTTTCGCCAAACTTCGATATTGGAGAATAGTCGCGGGCAGCTCGTAGTCTTGGGCAAGGTCAACTAGTACCGGTTCTGCTGTGGACGGTTTACCGCCCGGTGTTTTTTTCAATACCGGCAGATTTAATTTGTCGTAAAAGATCGCCTGCAACTGCTTGGTGCTGTCGAGGTTGAACTGTTCGCCCGCCTGCTCCCAAGCCTCTTCGGTTAAGCTGTGTAGCCGTTCGGCAAGTTCCGCGCTGTGCTGTTTCAACAACCGCCCGTCCACTAATGCACCTTGGCGCTCGACCGCCGACAAAATGGGCACTAATGGCATGTCAATGTCTAACAGCACCTGCTCCAGCGCCGGCTGCTCGCGTAACAGCGGCAGCAGGTGTTGATGTAATTGCAGAGTGATATCAGCGTCTTCTGCAGCATAGTCTGCTGCAATGTCGAGGGATATTTGATTGAACGTAAGCTGCTTTGCCCCCTTTCCTGCAATGTCCTCAAAATGTACCGTGCTGCGCCCGAGATAATGTTCGGCTAACGCGTCCATATTGTGGCGCGTGGCAGTGCTGTTAAGCACATAAGATTCCAGCATCGTATCGAACAATGGCCCCGCAAAGGCGACGCCATAGCGCGCCAAAACACTCATATCGTACTTAATATTTTGGCCGATCTTGGTAAGTTTCGGATCCTCTAACAACGGCTTTATAAGCGCTAGAGCAACATCTAAGGACAATTGCTCCGGCGCACCCGGATAGTCATGGGCAACCGGCACATAGGCTGCACGACCGGGCGTGGCCGCAAACGAAAACCCTACCAATTCTGCCTGCATGTAATTGATGCTCGTGGTTTCAGTATCCACCGCAAACTCGCCAGCCGCACGCAATTCACCGATCCATTGTTTAAGCTCTTGCTCCGAGGTAACGAGGTGGTAATCGCGTACTACCGGACTGGCGTCTACAACCGGTGCTGGGTCCACTGCGGATGCGTCCGCATCTAAAGCTTCAAGCCAGGACTTAAACTCCAATTGGGTAAAGGCCGTGCGCAGGTAGTCGTCGTCCGGCTCGGATTGTTGCAGCTGCTCTAGACTCAGAGCCAGTTCCACATCGCACTTAATCTGTGTCAGAGCGCGAGACAGCGGCAACTGTTCTAACGACGCCCGTAAGTTCTCGCCGATTTTGCCCTTAATCTCCTCAGCTCTGCGCATCAACTCGTCTAACGAGCCGTATTCGCTAAGCCATTTTGCGGCTGTCTTTGGCCCCACCTTGGGGACACCGGGGATGTTATCGACGCTGTCTCCCATCAATGCCAGATAATCCACAATTTGCTCGGGGGTTACGCCAAATTTGTCGATCACACCCTGACGATCCATATATGTCTCAGTCATGGTATTTACTAAAGACACGTGATCTGTCACCAATTGCGCCATGTCTTTGTCGCCAGTTGAGATAACGGTGTCACGNTGCTGNGCCGTTGCCATAGTCGCATACGTGCCGATGACATCGTCCGCCTCTACGCCCTCAACGCAAATGAGCGGTAAGCCCATAGCCCGAATGAGGTCATGAATGGGTTGGATCTGCTCACGCAAATCTTCCGGCATGCTCGACCGATTGGCCTTGTACTCGCTATAAAGATCATCACGAAATGTTTTACCCGGAGCATCAAATACCACCACGACCAAGCTACCCGGATAGTCTTTGGCCAACTTCCGAATCATGCTGATGACGCCGCGAATGGCCCCGGTTGGTTCACCAGCCTTGGTCGTTAGATCCGGCAGCGCATAGTAGGCTCGGAACAAATACGACGAACCATCTACTAGTACCAGAGGCGCTTGCTCTGAGGGTTGATTAGGCTTTAGATTGGGCACGATTCTGGCCTTTACACACTGACTGTGAACACTTTACTACAGCAATTAACGCAACACAGGCTTCTATACGTTGGCATTTTGTTTTTGGCNCTGCTGAGCAATGAGGTAGCGTTCGCTGATCCCGCCAATGCGGGGCCGGACGTTACAATCATCGCGGGCAAGGAAGAGGTCGTCTATGAATTTCGCCAGAACGGCGTGTTAAGAATGATTAGAGTGGTGCCAAATTGGGGAAAACCCTATTACTTGGTGCCTCAGGATCCAACCCGGGGTAATGGCGATTTAGAACAAGCTGGGGCGTTAGTCCCAAGTTGGACGCTACGACAATTCGANCCGAAAAAACCCTAAGCGCGCATCAAGAATAATGAGTACCACGCATTAGAGTCTTGCCACAGCGCAGTTTTAGTAAAGCCCGCCTGTAGGGCTATGTGCAGAAACTCGTCAGGATGATATTTATAAGAATCTTCGGTATGGATCGCTTCACCGGCAGCGAACTCTATCACCGCGCCGCCTATTTCCACCTGCTGAGCGACGCGGCTGCGTAAAAACATTTGTATGCANCCTAGGTCGTCGTTGTAATGCGCCTCGTGTGCAAACTGGTCGAGTTTGAAATTAGCCTGCAGCTGCTCATTCAAATGCTGCAACGCGTTGAGATTAAAATCCGCCGTAACGCCAGCAGCATCGTTATACGCGGCCTCGAGCACAGCAACAGATTTTTTTGCATCAACGCCAATTAATAGTTGAGCACCGTGACCCAATGTGTCGCGCAACCGTTGTAAAAATCCGATCGCTTCCCCAGGAGTAAAATTGCCGATACTGGAGCCCGGAAAGAATCCTAGTTTCTGCATGGATTGCACTTCATCAGGCAGAGTAAAACTTGCACTGATGTCTGCACAAACCGGATAAATGGCGAGCTCGGGAAAATCACCTTTTAGCTGGCGCGCGTTGTCCAACAAATACTGACGAGAGATATCTACCGGAACGTAGGCGGCAGGCCGCAATACATCCAACACCCGCCGAATTTTTTTATTCGACCCGCTGCCGTACTCCACGACACAAAAGGGCTGNGCCACCACCTGTTGCTTTACCTCAGGCAAATAACGCTCGAATAGGGCAAGTTCTGTGCGGGTAGGATAATACTCCGGCAGCTGGGTAATGGCGTCGAAGAGCTGGGAGCCGCGCTCATCATAAAAGTACTTTGGCGCAATTGTCTTTACCGTTTGCTGCAAGCCCGCAAGTACCTCGGCGGCGAAAATGCCAGCTTCCGGTTCATAATCGTATAGGTCACTGCCTTCTGCTCTGGTCAATCGACCTCCT
Source organism: Gammaproteobacteria bacterium (assembly GCA_002690405.1). Lineage (GTDB taxonomy): Bacteria > Pseudomonadota > Gammaproteobacteria > Pseudomonadales > Azotimanducaceae > UBA4421. The sequence continues at coordinate 9,123 of NZEI01000060.1, read as the reverse complement.
AGGTATTTTTCGCCAAACGTATGCCGGTGAATTGCCAGCGATCTGCAGGATAGAAAAAGTTCCGATAACTTGCACGTATGTGCCGTTGCGGAGTCGCACAGGAGCCGCCACGCAGCACCAGCTGACTACTCATAAATTTGCCGTTGTATTCCCCCAAGGTACCAGACAACTGCTGGTAACCAGGGTAGGGGGAGTAGCTGCTACTGGTCCACTCCCATACATCACCAAACAATTGCCGAGACCCGTGGGACTGGCTTGCGGGGTGGAATTGCCAAGACTCAACAAAATTTCCTTGCACGACCTCGCTGCCTGCGGTGAACTCCCACTCGGCCTCGGTTAACAGCCGGGCGCCCGCCCAGCTAGCATAGGCCATGGCTTCAAAGCCATTAACGTGGACAACCGGACGCTGTAGATCCAGCGGCTGTAACCCGTCCAAACGATACTCGCTCCACTGGCCATGTATTAACCGCCAGTAAAGGGGCTGCGCCGCTAAAGTACCTGCNTGTAATTGCTGCCACGCCTCAGCGAGCCATAGTTCCGGCCGCTGATAACCACCATCCTCAATAAAGTTTAGAAATTCCGCATTTGTAACAAGGCGGTTCGCGACCCGGAAAGGTTGTAGAAACACCTCGTGGCGTGGTCGTTCATTATCAAATGCAAAACCCTGAGCATCCGCGCCAATGTGGATCAGCCCTGGTGCGACATCCTCGAATTGCATGCCAGTAGGCGCTGCGCTCTCTGCAAGGGTGGTGCTGCTGTACACCGGATACAAAGGATTGTGGCCAAAATTATATTTGACGTCGGTGAGCAACAATTCCTGATGTTGCTGCTCATGTTCGATTCCAAGCTCTAAAACCTCCACCATCTTTGCGATNTGGCCGGCGGGCGGGTCTTGAAGAAATAGTTCGATCAGCTCAGCCACNGCCTCATCGACGAAGCGCCGATACGCCAAAATTTCCTCTAGTGTTGGTCGCGACAAGTTGCCTCGACAGGCGCGCGGAAATGGGTCACCAACACCGTTGTAGTAGGAGTTAAATAGTTCTGCATAGGCCGGGTGAAAGGTGGCGTAATGGGGCTGCCACGGATTCAATATAAACGTGTCAAAGAACCAACTGGTATGGGCAAGATGCCACTTCGGCGGACTGGCATCAGCCATGGGTTGAACGCCATAGTCTTCAAGGACGAGTGGTTCACACAGTTGCAGGGTGCGCTGGCGCACTGCATCAAAACTGCCCTGCAGTTCCTGCAGACGCCGCACTGCTGTGGCTAAAGTTTGCTCATCATCCATGTACAGGCTCNCTTCCTAGAAAGCCGCTGGACTGTTAAAACTGCGCGGCTAGGGTCTGGTAGGTGAGCCTAATGGTCTCAGATTTATGCGGCAACTTTATAAAGCCGTGATAGTGCCCACGCGGGTTAATGATGACCAAATTGCCCGTATGATCCACCGTATACCCGGGCTCACTACCCGGTGCTTGTCGTGCCATCGGCATCGGCACCTTGGCGAACGCGACATTGACCTGTTGGGTCAGTGCCACTAGAGACTCTCGTTCGCCCGAAACACCCAGAAACCGCGGCGAGAATGCCTCAGCGTATTTGCCCAATCGGTCTGGCGTATCGTGATCAGGATCTACCGAGACAAGCACGCCCTGCAGCGGATGCTCGGCCATATCGTCAGCGTTATGCAAAGCTCGTTCAGCGCGCCCCAACTCTGCCATGGAGGTGGGACAAATATCCGGGCAGTTGGTGAAACCAAAGAAGATAAACGTCCACTTATTCTCAAGATTTTCCAGCACAAAGTTTTCGCCAAACTGATCTTGCAATTGAAACTCAGCAAGCGCCCGCGGCTGCGGCAACAAAAATACCCCGGCTGCGCGCAACTCCTCGTCAGACAATTGTGGTGTGCGGGTAACACTGATCACAAACATACCGACGACGATGGTAATGAATCCCAAACACAGCAATACGGTGGAGCGAATCGTCGCCATAGATCTAGACCTCTATTTTCTGCATCTCTATTGGAGCAGGTAGCGTACCGCTCGTATCTTCACTATTGATCAGGTAATGATCCCCGAGCAAAAACAAAAACAACAACCCCAGATAAATAATCGAGTACCGAAATGTCGCCATAGGCGCCTTGGCATCGCGATTCCGCACCAGTGCTACCGCCCAATATAAAAAGCCAAGCCCCAGGGCGAATGCCCCAACAAGATATAAAAGCCCTGACATACCAATAGCAAAGGGCAACAACGAGCACACCATAAGCAAAATCGTATACAGCAAAATGTGCAGTCGTGTGAATGATTCGCCGTGAGTCACCGGCAACATGGGCATATCGACCAGCGCGTATTCTTCTTTACGCTCCAGCGCGAGCGCCCAAAAGTGTGGTGGTGTCCATACAAAGATAATTAACACCAATAACAACCCTCCGGGATCGACGCTATTACTCACAGCGGTCCAGCCGAAGAGCGGGGGGGCTGCGCCAAACAAACCGCCAATGACAATGTTTTGCGGCGTCGCGCGTTTCAGGAACATGGTGTAAATAAAGCCGTAACCGACCCATGACGCGAAATTCAGCCAAGCGGTAAGGGGATTTACCAAGAACCACAAAACACCAAGACCCACAGCCCCGGTAACTGCAGCAAATACCATTGCGCCAGTGTTGCTAACACGCCCAGTAGCGATGGGGCGCTGTTCGGTTCGCGCCATTTTGGCATCAATACGCGCATCAGCGATGTGATTTACCGCTGCGGCAGAGCCCGCTACCAACCCAATACCCAGCAGCCCGAATACGAGGGTCTGCCAGGCAACGGCGCCAGGCGTTGCTAAGTACATGCCCACCGCGGCGCAGAGCAGCATCAGCAACACCACTCTGGGTTTACATAACTCTAAGTAATCGCGCCAAAGCGGCTGGGCAGCAATGTGCATATTGGGTATCCGAATAGAAACAGCTCTCGCGTTAGGCATTCGGCATCGCTCGGTGGATGCGCAAACGCGGTGCGAAGTTTACTGTAACTAAGGTAATCAGCAACAATGCACCACCAACGTTATGCAATGTTGCGTTGAAGAGCGGTAAAACCCAGACCACATTTAAGATGCCAAGAACTATCTGCGCTATTAACACCACTACCATGGCCGAGGCGAGGAGGCGGTTGGCGCGCATCAAACGCCAGGCCAAGGACAGCACGATTAGCGCCACACCGATTGCGCTGAGACGATGCACCCAATGGATAGCTTTGCGGGCCTCATTGTCCATGAGGCCACCCAAATAACTCGGGCCAACGCCCTGGAAAATATTGAAGCCTGCAGCCAGATCAATAGTCGGTGAATAAGAACCGTCGCAACTGGGGAAGTCATGGCACGCTAAAGCCGCATAATTCGACGACACCCAGCCGCCCAGAGCAATTTGCGCCACCACTGCCACAAGGGCAATGGCCGCGTGTTTACCAGGCCTCGGCAAACCACGATGAACACTGGCGAAGACACCCTGACGTAGCAACACCAACCAAAGCAGGCTTAGCGTGGTGAAACCGCCCAATAAATGCGCCGTGACCACTTGGGGCCATAACTTGAGCGTGACGGTCCAGGCGCCAAAAGCTGCTTGGCAGACAATAATCACTAATAGCGCGCTCATAAACTTGGTCGGCGTATTTTCTTCGCGTCCGCGCCAAGCAATTACAAACATCGCAAAGACCAATAACAGCAAGGCACCGGCAATGTAGCGATGACCCATTTCCCACCAAGCCTTGGTTACCTCGACTGGCGCATCAGGGTACCGAGCCTCGGCCAAACTAACGTCTGCTGCTGCTTCCGGGACGGTTAAAAATCCGTAACAGCCCGGCCAATCAGGGCAACCTAGCCCAGCGTCTGCCAGTCGTGTGTAAGCGCCCACCGCCACCACGAATAATGCCAAGATAACGGCAAAGCCAACGAGCCGTGTGATCAGTAAATTAGCCAATTTGGGACACCTTTAATAAACGTTTGAGATCCTTTAGTACATCCTCCGGCGGCGCGTCCACGGGATAGAAAAATACTAGATTGCCTAAGGGATCGATGATGTATATGCCCGCCGGCATGTCGCGCTGGGTCGGTCGAACACGAATAACGCCCGAGGTACCCGGGGCTACTTGGTCAGCGCTGGAATACGCTACGCGCACCCGTTCCGCTTCCTTGTTGAGCAGGATGTGGGTCGCCTTTAGGTTTTTCAATGCTTGCTCGCAGCCGGCATCGCAGTTATCCACTGTTAACCACAACCACCACAAGTTGTCCTGCAAAAGTTCAAGATCGGACTGAAATTGCCAACCAAGATCACTGCGGTTAGTCGCGGGAGTCACAAACGCTCCGTTGTTTGTGGTACCCCAGCCGACACCGGATTTAGCGACCCAAAACAGGCCATAACTTCCGAGCAGCGAAATTGTGGCGGTAATCAAGATGATCGTCAGTTGGCGGCGATTTTTCGCCTCTGGTGCTTGTTCTGGCATTGTTTTCTCTCTGTAACTCGGCTCGTCGCTACCTTGAAGCCGCTTATGATCTAAATTAATCCGTCTTCCCAGTGTCAATTAACGGTCGGCGCAAACCAAAGGCTACGTACCCCAACACGAGCGCCACGGCGAGTCCAAACCAGGTCAGTGCATAGCCACGATGCTTGGCGTCCGATAGCGGTTCGGCAAATGGCGCGGCTTGCAATTCTCCCGCCTGGCCCGGCTCTAGGCGCAGTTCTGATGCCCAGCTTTGTGCTGCCTCGGCCATACGCAGAAGCTCACGGCGCTGAATTCTTTTGGGCCAAGTTGGTGCCCAGTCTTGTTGTTTCAGCAACGGTGGCAGGCCTAGGTCGGGCCAAACGCTCGCAATAATCGTCACCTGATTCGCTGGCGCTGTTACCACCGGTAGAGCATCGCGTTGGCCTGGTGCTGCTACAAAACCCCGATTAACGAGNACTCTATCGCCATCCGTCATGATAAAGGTCTGGAACAGCCAATAACCCACCTGCCCATCACTGATCTGATTATCGAGGAAAAACATTTCCTCGCCATAACGACCCGTCAGCCGAACACGGACAAAGGGCGCCAGCGGCAGTGCTGCATTTGCCTGGCCCCCAGAGTCACTGAGTAATTTCTGTAAATCCTTGGGCAACTGTGTGAGCTGTTGCAGGTAGTCACTCTCTAAATCACGCTTCAGGGCACCCCGTTGCAACTGCCAGTTACCCAACACCAGCAACAGGGGTAGGAGTAGGAGCACAAAAACGCTCATGCGAACACCTGGTTTGAAGGCTTTCATCACTTAACGCTCACATGTGAATCCATTACATTAGCGGCTCATTTTAAAGGGCAGAACCGTGCTTAAAATCCTTATTATCCTTTTACTTATCGGGGTCATTCTAAGTCTAAGTAGCGGCTTGGTATTTTTGTTCAAAGACACCGAAACCCCTGATTCGAAGCGTACCCTCTATGCTCTGGGTCTGCGCATCACCTTTGCGTCGTTATTACTGATCACAATAGCCTACGGCTTTTACTCGGGTGAATTGCGTATGGGGGTTAATGCGCCTTGGCATGCCGCCCAAGCCGCTGGGGAATGATCTAGCGGCGCAAATAAAAGGGCCCCGAAGGGCCCTTATTTGGTCTTTGGTATGCGCTAAAGCACGTATACGAATATAAACAGTCCGACCCATACCACATCAACGAAGTGCCAATACCAACTGGCTGCCTCAAAACCAAAACAATCCTTATGGGAGAAATGGCCTTTTATTGCACGGAATAGCTGCACCAGTAGGATGAAGGTCCCCATGGTCACATGAAAACCGTGAAAGCCCGTTAGTAGGAAGAACGTCGAGCCATAAATGCCGCTGCCCAAAGTNAGNCCCATATCTCGATAGGCGACNATNTATTCTTCNACCTGTAAGCCCAAGAATATGATGCCNAATAATACGGTGACCGCTAACCAAGCTATAAGTTTTNTGCGATTCTCNTTTTTAATGGCGGTATGAGCNAAATGCACAGTGACACTTGAGGTTAAGAGNATGACCGTGTTCAGAAACGGCAAATAGGTCGCCCATTTTGCTGCCGCATCTGGTGGCGCCATAGTTTCGCCAGGNTTTACGAATAGAGCCGGATCAGGGTTGTTGACCACCGGCCATACGGCTTGGAATTCTGGCCAAAGATAGCTACCAGTAAGACCCTTCGCGCCTTCACCGCCCATCCAAGGCACCACTAAGGCGCGAACGTAGAACAAGGCGCCAAAGAACGCCGCGAAAAACATCACTTCGGAGAAAATGAACCAGCCCATACCCCAGACGTAGCTGCGCTTAAGCATAGCGTTATTCATGCCCTGAGCATTCTCAGCGACCACCTTGGCGAACCAGCAGTAGAGTACAAACGAGACGATCGCTAGCCCAACCAAACTCTGGGTCCAGCTGCCTGCTTCGCCGGCACGTGTTTCGTTTAACCAGCCACCCAAACCGGTGACCATGACCATAAGGCCAAAGGCTAAAAATACCGGGTACCAGCCTTTCTCTGGTACGTAGTAAATTGAGTGGTCAGCCTCTGTTGCGCTAGACATTTGTCTCCTCCAAGTGAATTAGCCCTAGCCTCCTGCAGCCGGGGCGATAGACGCAGGGTTNACCTGCGCTACTTTAACACTATCTGTTACGTCAAATAGCGCGTAGCTCAAATTGATTGAGCTGATGTTTTTCGGTAGTTCATGCCCAACGATGAAGCGCATGGGCATTTCCATCTCTTCACCGGGCTGCAATACCTGTTGTTCAAAACAGAANCACTCTGTTTTATGAAAGAACTCNGCTGCTGCACCNGGCACGACNGAGGGAATCGCTTGACCCACCATTACTTTGTCNGTCGTNTTCTTGACGAAAAANCTCACGGTGTTNGCNGCGCCAGGGTTAACCCGCACCGCACCTTTTTCNGGCCAGAACTTCCAGACCATGCCTTCATTGGTATTGGTCAAAAAATTAACCCGAATCAAGCGTGATGTATCTGGAGCCGCCTTTGCCTCGTCAAACGTATAGGGGCCGCCGGTTTTTCCATTCAGACCGGTAATCTCGCAGAACAGGTCATACAGCGGCACCAAGGCAATCACAAATCCCACCATGCCCAACACCATCAANCACAGCTTGCCTACTGTTTTGTTGATATTGGACTGTTGNGTGTCGCGATCTGCCATACCTTACTCTTGGCGATTAGCCTTGTATTTCTGCCTCAGTCACCTTGGGCGGNTGGGTAAAGCTGTGATATGGCGCTGGTGAGGGCAATGTCCACTCCAGACCTTTAGCGCCTTCCCAAGAACGCCCNTCCGCNGGCTTGCCGCTACGAATGGTGTNAATCAGGATGTACAAGAACACCAGCTGGGAGAAGCCGAATATAAACGCACCGATGCTCGACACCATGTTGAAGTCGGCAAATTGCAACGCATAATCAGGAATTCGTCGCGGCATTCCTGCTAGACCAGAAAAGTGCTGAGGGAAGAATGTGATGTTCACACCGATAAACGACAACCAAAAATGTAGTTTACCCAGAGCTTCGTCNTACATCTTGCCGGTCCATTTCGGCAGCCAAAAGTACACCGCGGCAATAATCGAGAATAATGCCCCGGGAACCAATACATAGTGGAAGTGCGCTACCACGAAGTATGTGTCGTGNTATTGATAGTCAACNGGGGTGATCGCCAGCATTAGTCCTGAGAATCCACCCATNGTAAACAGCACCACNAAGGCGATCGCAAATAACATGGGCGTTTCGAAGGTCATCGCGCCGCGCCACATCGTAGCAATCCAGTTGAATACCTTCACCCCGGTGGGCACCGCAATCAGCATAGTGCTGTACATAAAGAACAGCTGCCCCGCCAACGGCATTCCTACCGTGAACATATGGTGCGCCCAAACGANGAACGACAGGAACGCGATGGACGCTACTGCATAGACCATCGACGNGTAACCAAAGAGTGGTTTACGCGCAAACGTCGGAATAATGTGCGAGACGATGCCGAAGGCNGGCAGAATCATGATGTATACCTCTGGGTGGCCAAAGAACCAGAAAATATGCTGGAACATGACTGGATCACCACCACCGGCAGCNTTAAAGAAGCTGGTATCGAAGTGAATATCGAACAACATCATNGTCACCGCGCCNGCAAGTACCGGCATTACCGCGATCAACAGGTAGGCCGTGATGAGCCAAGTCCATACAAACAATGGCATCTTCATCAGCGTCATGCCCGGCGCACGCATATTAAGGATNGTGGCGATGATATTGATGCTGCCCATGATCGAGGACGCCCCCATCAAGTGCACAGCGAAGATGAAGTAGGTCACCGAATCTGGCGCATATGTNGTCGACAGCGGTGCGTAGAAGGTCCAACCGAAGTTCGGGCCGCCGCCTTCCATAAATAGGGTAGAGATCATCATGCCGAAAGCAAACGGCAGGATCCAAAACGATAGGTTGTTCATTCGCGGCAAGGCCATATCTGGCGCACCTACCTGCATCGGAATCAACCAGTTTGCCAACCCAACGAAGGCCGGCATGATGGCACCAAAGACCATAATCAACCCATGNTTAGTGGTCATTTGATTNAAGAATTCCGGCTGAACAAACTGCAGCCCTGGCTGGAANAGTTCTGCCCGGATCACCAAGGCAAGCACCCCGCCAATTAGGAACATGGCAAAGCTGAACCACAAGTACAGTGTGCCGATATCCTTATGGTTCGTTGTATATAACCAACGGAGTANGCCCTTTTCAGGACCGTGGTGGTGATCGTCGTGGTGATCTGCGTGTATTACTTCACTCATAACGGCTCCTTATTATTGTCCGCCTGATAAATTGATAACGTCTTCAGGCTGGGAAATATCGCCTGCATTGTTGCCAAAGGAATGGCGCTGATAATGAACGACTGAGGCTAGTTCGACAGGGTCCAACTGCTTGCCAAACGCCTGCATCCCGGTTCCCGTTACGCCCTCGATTACCAGCCGTAAATGCTCGTCTTTAGGTCCTGTAGCAACCGCCGAGCCGGCAATTGCTGGAAATGCCGGGGGAATGCCCTGGCCGTTCGCTAAATGACATGCAGCGCAATAGGTTCCGTAGACTTCCTCGCCCTTAGCCATCAGTTGCTCGTGAGAAAATG